>SLQV01000160.1 GCA_007131285.1 Myxococcales bacterium | reverse complement strand
GCCGGGCCGGTCAGCGTCAGATAATGCAAAGGCTGAGCCTTCGGCCGGGGCTCTTTAAGTGGGTCGTAGGCGACCGCTGCGCGCGAGTCGGACGTGGCCTCGAGCTTCTGCGTCATCGACCAGCTAGGAAAATCTAAGACGGGTGTCGGGAATTCGTCGGGCAGCGCACCGATGAAGCGTCGCACAGCGGATCGCGTCAGACGATTGTGCTTAAACGTTTCACCTGCGGCAAATACAATAGCGCGCGCTCGCAGGGTTTCGGAGAGGTCCGAGACCTCCGAAAGCAGAGTGTCGAGCTCCGCATCCAACTGAAAGCCGGCCTGAGCGAAAGCAGCAGGTGCGCGAAAGGTGAACACAAAGCCTTCGGGTGACTCCCGAACCCAGCGTCTCACCGTGCCCGCTCCAGGCAAACGTGTCTCGGTCTCAGTAACCTCCACCGCCGTAAACTCTTTCCAGTAACGGCTGACGGGGACGGGGAAGCCAGAACATGCAACGACTCTCATGGATCCTTTCACCTAGGTCACTTCACGTGGGGCAATGTCACCCCAAAATCCTTGCCCGGAGGTACGGGTCGGAGGCCGTCACCGCCAAGCGGTTAACCTTCGAGCGCCCCCGCCGCGCGTCCCCCAATATGGCCTACCGGAACACAACTCGCTAGAAGACGAGGCCTGACCGCCCGCTCCCATGCGGAGGATCGGATACAGTCTGAGCCTCGACACCCTGCTCGCTTCCGGCAAAGCCCCAAAGGCTCGGCGCTGGGAGGTTAGCAGATTTACGGCAGTCTTCATCACATGAGCGTCATCCGCATGCTGACTGGCACTACAGAGCGGAGCGCTTATCCGTGGTTTTAGCCTAACTCTTTCGACCTGGAGGCGTTTGGCACTTTATTCGCGGTCGCACGCAGTGGTAGTTTTATTCTCTAGTGGGAGCAGGCGAGAACGAAGCGGTAGTGCGCAATACCCAGTGCATCATTCGACGGTCTGCGCTTCGCACCGCCGCGGCCGTTGTGCTCAGTTTCTGCGTTTTGGCGCAGGGTGAAGCGCGCGCGCAGACCACGAATATCGACACACAGATTTTTCTGCCGACCCTCACCGAGGGCACCACCATGACGATAGCCCGTCCGGAGGTGTTGCGTCACGGCACCTATGCTTTCGGTTTGGGTGTTCAGGCTGCGGCTCGTACTTTCGTGCGCGGTGCGGATGATGGCGTGGTGGTGCCGTGGCAGAGCAGCTTCGAGCTACAGGCTGCGGTGGGCATCTTCGAATACCTCGAGCTGGCGGTGGGCTTGCCACTTGCCTTGCTTGAGTCGGCCAGCAACCCGCTAGCCGACGACATTGAAACCGAGACCAAGTTATTACTGGGCGACCCACGCCTCGGTCTCAAAGTTCCGATTATTCGCGGCAGGTTCTCACTTTCGGCCCAAATGCTGGTTCATTTTCCCGGAGGTCGAACACGCGCTTTCGCGGGCTCGAGCTACTGGTCGGTGTTGCCTTCTATCGTGATGGCCTGGCAGATCGACCGAATCACTCTTGCCGGTGAACTTGGTTACCGCCTACGCCAGCAGGAACTGCTCCCTGGATTTGAGTACAACAATGAAATCGATGCAAAGCTCGGTGGCGCCTACGCGGTCACACAGCGCATTGCACTCACCGCTGAGGCGCTTCTGCGCGCCGGGATCGAGGGTGAATCGATCGCGGCCAATCGTGTGCCCATGGAGGCCGCGCTGGGGACGCGCTACCAGCTTTCTCGGGCCTGGAGCATTGAAGGGTCGATAAGTACTGGCGTTTTACAAGGCTACGGTGCACCGCTTGTGCGCGGTTTTGCCATGCTGCGCTACCGCACCACGACGGAGGTATGCGCTGAGGGCCCCGAAGACTTTGATGGTTTTCAAGACGGCGACTACTGCGCTGACCCAGATAATGATGGCGACGGTATTCTCGATGTGGATGATGAATGCCCAAACGACGCCGAGGATTTCGACGGTTTTCAGGATGCCGATGGCTGTCCCGATCTAGACAACGACGCTGACGGCATACCGGATACGCAGGATGCATGCCCGGATGAGGCGGAGGATTGGGATGGCTTCGAAGATGCGGATGGCTGCCCTGATCTCGACAATGATCAAGACGGTATCCCAGATAAGTTTGATGCTTGCCCCATGGAGCCCGAGGACATTGATGGCTACGAGGACGAAGATGGCTGTCCTGAGCCAGGACCGAACCGAGCCACGGTGACGGTTAGTGACTCCAAAATATTGATCTCCGAACGCATCTATTTCGATTTCGACCGGGATACCATTCGTTCCGTGAGCAAGCCTTTGCTTGACCAGGTGGCAGCTGTGATTTTGCGCTTGCCGAGTAGGCGAAAAATCCGCATCGAAGGCTACACGGACAATCTTGGAGATGCCGAGTACAATAAGGATCTCGCCTATCGGCGTTCACGTGCCGTGGTGGAGTACCTTGTGCTGAAGGGCGTGCCCCGAAACCGGCTTTCGTACGTCGGGTATGGTCCCATCAAGCCTGTGGCTTCGAATGAAACGGTTGAGGGGCAGGCGCTCAATCGGCGCGTGGAGTTTACCATCACCAATTGATTTGTTCTCAGTCCACCCTTGATCGAGGGCGTCGGAGGGTCTTACATTGGCCGCAGGATTCGTAACTGTTCAGGGGGGCATTTTACACGCATGCCCCCGGGTTTACGGGAGTGAATCCCGCAAACCCTCCCCCAAAAACCTAAAGCCGGCAAGCGGGTCCCCAGCGCCCACTTGCTTCTTTCCGCAGCGTTTTTGCTTTCTGGACCCCTGAACGGTTACCGGGATTCCCCACGCATCTCCGCAGGGGGCGCAAGCGTTCTGCTGTCTCTGAGCCCGCGAACTCGGGCCGGCTCGAGACCCCTCGCTCGAACGAAGGCACAGATAGCTGCTAGAGTGAAGCCTGTGTTCTGCGTTATGCTCGAGCCGCGGCATTGGGCTCGGTGCGGGGTGCACTTAAGCGAGCGTCGTCGACGGTGGACTTTTTGACGAGAGCAATGATTTCGTGATGGATGCGGACCTAGATTTTGGACTGCTGAGCTACCGCAACGGGCCCGCCTTGGATGCAGCATTAAGTCTGGCGCCGGGGCTATTTGGTGCAGGTCGAGAGAATGACGCGCTGGAGGTTGTTGAAGATGCGCTCGCGCGTTTTGGTGAGCACCCCGCTCTCCTTAGTGTTGCAGGGCATATTTGGTTGGCGCGCAAGGAACTTAAGCACGCGCAAGCCTTTTTCCAAAGGGCTCTAGCCTGCGATCGGAAGCAGGCGGAGGTGTACGTGGCGCTTGCGGAAGTGCTCGTGGCGCGCGGCGACACGACGCGCGCCAGGCTGGCGCTGCAGAAAGCCACCGCGCTCGCACCTCCCGACCGCGCGCTCGAAGCACGTTTGCGCCAAGTGCAACCGCCGCTGAGCCATGTTTTCAGTCCGTTTGGCCCGCCACTGGATTCAGAAGGACCTCAGCAAGCGGCGCCGCGCGGGGAGATTGAGAAACATCCCGAGAAGCGCTCGTCTGTGCGTCCGCCGAGAGGTGCAAGCGTGCCGCGCGCGGTCCCTGCACCCAGCGTGGCGCCAAAATCTCAGCACCTGGGGCCAATCAGCCCATCTTCATCCGAGGCTGCGCACGAAGGCGCGCTTCCGGGCAGCGCACGTCAGGCCTCTACATTCTCCTTATCTGGCTCTTCATCGCAACCAGACGCGCCGAAGCGTAAGCCTCTGCCCGTTCCGCCTCCGAGCTTACGCAAGGATCAGATGCGGGCGATACCTTCGGTATCGGATCCAAATCCTCCGCTGCAGTCCGCGGTTCCGTCGATCGGAACATCTATGCTGGACGCGTCAGCTGATAAACCGTCGACGCCGATCAAAGATAGCGCCCTAGGCGCATCAGGGGACTCGGACTCACAAAACGCGGCTGGCCAGATGCATGTAGATGAGGCTTGGCTCGAGGGTTCGGAGAGTGCTCGCTCCGTCGAGCACGGGCCCGAGGCGGAAAAACCTGCCGATGCTAGTGCGCCGAAGAATATTCAACTCGATACCCCAAGGGCGCTGGACACGGTTTTGGGTCGGGAAAAGATTCCCGGATTGGGAAGCCACCTAGGAGACGAGGATGATGTCGACGAGGACAGTGCATCCACAAGCCTCTTTGTGAAGCAAGACTTGTCTGGTGAAGGCCCGCAGGGTCTCGAGTGGGTTCACGAGAGCGAGCCGGACACCGTTGTTGGCGAAGCGCTTCTTGATGCGCGTGCGGACGCAGGCTCTGGTGCCACTGCCGATAAAGGGGTGAACGTAGAGGGGTCGGTTGCAGCGGATCCGAAAAAGTCAACGGGACCGAGACGCAAGATCTCCACTAGCGTTCCCCCGCCGATGGTGCGCGTTGAAGCGAAAAGCATCGCGTCGTGTCTTACGCCGCCACCAGAAAGTCTTGACTTGACTGTCGATGTCGCGGGCGGTTCTCAATCGAGCGACGATTCGGTGACACAAGTTTCTCCGAGTTCAGGCGAAGGGCAGGCGCCGCCGCGACATGCGCGTGCTGACGGTAGCAATTCAGAATCATCCGAAAATATTGAGGTGCCGCCCCAATCATCGGCTTCTATGACCTGGCGCAGGGTTGCCCTCGGTACGGCGTTGATTGTCGTACTGGCAGCCATGGTTTTCGCTCTCGTCCCGAGGGTGCTGCACTGGAAGCTTACGCACTACGCCCACGCCGTGCTCCGCGAGCCAGCCCGGCTCGCGGACCCACCGGTCGGGGTGAACGTGCCAGAGCGCGTGCGTGCTTACTTGCCGGGGCTTCAGCTGGTGGAACTCGAGCGAGAAGCGCTCGGCGCATTCGAGGCAACATCTGAGCTGGAACTCCGTCAAGTTGTGGCGCGTTTGGCGAGCAAAGTAGCTGACATCAGGCTCCGGGAATCGGTCCCCGACTATTTCACCGGACTCGTCGAGGCACAGGTTCATTGGGCCCACGGACGCAGCAACCAAGCCGTCACACTGCTCGGTGGCCGCATACCGGATGAAGCTGCGCTTTCGCGGCTCTTGCAGGCTAGGCTGCGTTTTGAAGCGGCTTACGCGTTTCCTGAACTTGCCCCCCCCGAGGAGGGTCCGGGCGACTTGCTCGCGCTCATTGGAGCAGCCAGCAATTGGTTCTCAAGCTCGCGCTGTGGTGAGCGGACGAACTTTTCCGGTTCAGGCTTGGCATTCAATCGACCCGACGGCGAATGGCAGTCAATGATCCGCTTGTGTTGGGGCAAAGCACGCCGGCCCCAAGCGCAAGCGCTTGGCTTTTGGGCGCAGGTGGAGGCCCTTCGCGCTACCGCCTCCGGCGAGGCGGCACAGCAGGCGGCGTTGTCGCTGACTACGAAATGGCCATCTCGTCCCTGGGCAGCACTTGCGCCGCTCCGCTGGCTCGATGGGGAGGATCGAGGCGCATTCGCGCGTAAGGCCTCGGCGTTCTTGGGGGAGCTCCCTGATGCGTGGCGTGTCGCTGCGGTTGAGATTCTGCTTGCAGGGGGCGACCTTCAGCCTGCTGAGGATCTGATTGAGCGTCTACCCGCCGAGCAGGCTGGGCCGCTGGCCGTCAGGCATGCTTGGCTGAGTGGCGGCGTTCCAGGTGCTTGGTTGCGTGCACACCCTGAACGCTTACGCGCGGATACTTTCGCGATACTGTTGCAGCCACAGGCCAGCGACGAAACCGATATGCCTGATACGGATACTATGCGCGGTTCAGTCGCGAATGGCGATGATCGAAGGTTGCTTTGGCAACGCCTAGGGAGGGTTGCTTACAGCGCCGAGTCTCTGGAGGCGTGCGTTGATTTGCAAGGGCTCCTGGTGGTGGAAGATGCAGAAGCAATACCTGCGTTCGAGCGCTCATTCTGGTTGGCGCAGCTTGCAAGAAGCTGCGGCAACGTTGAGGTGCAAAAATCCGCCTGGCGAAGGACAATTGAACTGCTTCCGGTGCACGAGGCGCTTCCGGGCGTACGCTTGCGTCTCTGGGCCAATCTCGATGCGCTTCTCGCAGGCTATAGCTGGCGCGAGGATGTGCCCTTTTCTGGTGATGATTCGGGCGTGGAGGATCCGGAGCTTAGCTCTGCGGTTGCCTGGCTCAGTGCAGTGGGTGAGCTCGGTGACCCATCTGCGCCGGACGCGTCGGCTGCTGCCGCGCTTAGAGATCTAGGGAGAGCAAAGATGCGTCCGCTTCCCTGGCTTGGAATGCTCACTTCGCTGCCAGCTCTGCGTGTCGGTATCAGTGTACGGGGCATGGACCCACTGGAATCAGTGTTAGATGCACCGCAACTCCTCAGCGATCAGGCGGTCGCGTTGGCCATCGCAACAGAAGCCATGGAGGGCGACGCGAGCAAAGCTGAATCATGGTTACGTGAACGTGCCCAGTTGATCGCGGCAGAGGAGAACGAAGCGCAAGCGGTCGAAGCTGAAGACGCTATTGAGCCAGAGCCGGAGGGAAGTGAGGTCGCTCTCGAGAGTTCTAAGGAGTCAGAGACGCAAACGCAGGGCGAAATCTCCGAAGACGCGGATGCACCGGGTGCGCAAGTCAAGCGACTAACGGCCCTAACAGAGCTTGGCAGTGCTGTTGCCCAGGCTGAGATCCATTATCGTGCTGGCATGTACACAAAGGCCATCAAAGGGCTAGCAGAGTTCGATCGTGTTGCCTCAAGCGCGGGCGGCGCTTTCGTCGACGCGCTCGGCTCGCTTGTTCGAGGCAAGGCGCATCTGGCTTTGGCGCGCGCAAAAGGTGTCGATGCGGCAAGCGGCAAAGTGCATCTTGCAGCAGCTTTAGCTCATTTAGAGCGTTCAACGGAGCATCCTCTCATGCTGCCTCAAGCTCATTTTTTTCTTGCTGAGACAATGGTTGCAGCGAGCGAAAAAGGAGCGCGTGAGCATTTTCGCCGCTATCTCGAGCTAGCGCCTTCGGGGAGCTACGCGGAACGCGCCCAAGCATCTCTGCTCTAAGAAAGGCTGGGGCAGGAAGCCTTGTTCAGGGACGCGCTGCTGCGAAAGATTCTGAGTTAGGTGCGCTGGTATCGCAAAACACGTGGGGTTTCTTCGTCTATCGCGCCAGCCAGCGCGAGTGCCCCATAAAGTTCAGCAGATAGGCCCTCATGAAACGCGCCGCGCCCCCCCCGCCAGACCGTCTAGCTTCGTTGCCATGAATTGCGGTCATTTTATTCGTCGGCGTATGCAACGCTTCGCCCCTGGCTGGCGCTTACGAAGCCGGTGAAGATTGCTTGGTCGTGCGTCCTGACGCTAGTCTAAGGGCATGGATAGGTTGACTGAGGAACAGGCTCTTGCGCTTGGCATGGCGCGTTCGTTCGCTGCCGAGAGGCTAAAGCCTGTAGCCGCTGCCTTGGATCGAGATGCGAGCTGGCCAAGAGCGCAGCTCGCAGGGTTAGCCGAGCTCGGTTTTATGGGCATGACCGTACCCGAGGCCGATGGTGGAGCGGGCTTTGACCCGCTCACTTACGCGCTGGTGATCGAAGCCCTGGCGACGGGGTGCGCCTCGACGGCCGTGATTGTTTCGGTGAACAACTCACTCGTTTGCGAACCTATCGCGAAGTTTGGAACGGACGTGCAGAAGCGCGCCTGGCTTCCGTTGCTCGCAACCGGTCAGCGGCTTGGCTGCTTCGGGCTCACCGAACCATCCTCGGGTTCGGATGCAGCGCACATGGACACCTGCGCGAAACGTGACGGAGCCGGCTGGCGAATATCGGGGTCGAAGAATTGGATAACCAACGGACCTCATGCCGACGTAATGGTGTTGCTTGCCGCAACCCAGAAACAGCTGGGCCCGAAGGGTGTCAGCGCATTTTTAGTGCCTATGGATGCCCCTGGTGTGAGCCGAGACCGCCACGACGAAAAACTCGGCATCCACGCTGCGCATAGCTGCACGATCTCTTTCGATGAGGTCTCCCTAGGTTCCGACGCCCTTCTCGGAGCCGAAGGACAAGGATTTAAGATTGCGATGGCGACGCTTGATTCCGGCCGTATCGGGATTGCGGCGCAGGCTATCGGGATTGCGCAAGCAGCGTTTGATGCGGCGTTCGCTTACAGCCAGCAACGAAAAGCATTTGGCAGCTTGATTAAAGACAAGCAGGCAGTTCAGTTCATGTTTGCGGACATGGCAACGGAACTTCGCGCAGCGCGTCTGCTTGTTGCTCAAGCGGCCTCCGCAAAAGAAAGGGGAGGGCGCTACACGCGGGAGGCTGCTCAAGCAAAGCTTTTCGCCTCAGAGATGGCGACTCGAGTCACGCATCGTGCGCTGCAAGTCTTTGGGGGTTACGGCTATTCCACTGAATACCCCGCGGAGCGCCACTATCGGGACGCTCGAATCACGGAGATCTACGAGGGAACGAGTGAGATCATGCGGCTCGTTGTAGCTGGTCAGATGCTCAAGGATGCCGCCTCCCTAAGCGCCACCTAGGTAACGGGTTTTTGGGTCCGGTTTGCGCGCAGCCTCCAGCCATCGGCGGACCGTGTTGCGTATTCGGCTAAGTGCCTGGGCTGGCAATGCGGGCTCGGCAAAGCTCCGACCTGGGCTTTTAGCGTTCTGTAGCGCTGCGGCTCTGCGGGGGTATGGCGGCTGGTGCGCTCCTCTCCCAAACGCTACCAGAGCCACGTAGCCCGCGTCACTAGACACCCATTGCCACGAGGCCACGCCGATGCCGCTTCCGTCGAGCAGGAGTCAGTAGACTGCTCCCCAGGTTTCTTTGTTGAGTCTCGAGGGTGATATGCGTTACTTTGAACGAATAATGCTGGACTTTAGGGGTTTCACGTTCGGAAGCGCATGCCCCGAACTTTTGGCTGGGTTTTCGCGGTGCGCCCTGCGCATGTTCGCGAACCGCGTAAGCCAAGGCATGCTTTTTAGCGCGCTGGTTGCCTCGTTGTCTCTCGCTAGCGCTTGCTCTCGCGCGCGCGTGGAATCGATGACGCTCATGAATGAAGGCGTTGCGCTAGCACAACGCAAGAGTTTTCCTGAGGCTATAGAGAAGCTGAGCGAGGCGAAGGCGCGCGACCCACGTAACTTCGATGCGCTTTTTAACCTAGCCCAAGTGCATTTGGAGATGGGAGACCTCGAGGCCGCGAAAGGCGCGCTCGAGGAGGGCGTACAAATTCAAGCGGACGATGCGCGCGTTCACGAGAAGCTCGGTACCGTGTTGCTTGAGTTAGGAGAGTTTGAGGCCGCCATACCGGTGTTTCAGCGTTCCCTTGAGCTTAATCCACAACAGCCACGTGCTCATTACAAGCTTGCTCAGGCGTTTGCGGAAGTAGGGAAAGATCAGGAGGCGCTAGAGACACTCACTCAGGCTGCCAAGGTCGGCAAGCGTTTCCTCCCAGCCTTTCTTTTGCTGGGTCAAAAATACCATGATTTCGGATTTTCTGACCACGCGCTGCGGGTTTACGACAGCGGTCTCAGCGCCGCCGTGGCCGGTTCAGAAGAAGCGGCGACGCTCTATTACCTCAAGGGCAATGTCTATCGCGATGAGCACCAAAGCAATCAGGCTCTTGCTGCGTACGATCAGGCCTTGGATCTAGTTCCGAAGATGGCAAACGCGCTCTTTTCAAAGGGCTGGCTGTTGGCAGACATGGAGCGAAACGAAGATGCCGTTACGACGCTTGAGACGTTCTTGAAGTACAAGGGCCAGAGCCCCCCGCATTACGTCTCGGCGGCAAACGAGCGCCTGTCGCGGTTGAGCGCAAGTCTCTAGCCGACTGAAGAAAGGTCTGAAACCCCCCATGAATGCTAGCAGTCTTGAAGAGTTAGATGTCTCTATCGAAAAGTTTCAGACCCAGCGGCGCTGGTCTGACGTTGTGCGTTGCATACTTGCGAAGGTCGAGTTGTTTGAATCGACCGATGATAAAGTAGAGGCTTTGATTGAAGCGGCAACTGTGCTTGTCGAACGGGCCAATAATCATGGTGAGGCGCTCAAAATATGGGAGCGCGTCCTGGAGCTCGACCCGCGTCATACGCGCGCGAAATCCGAAACAAGAGCGCTCGCTGAGAAGCGTCACGACTGGAAACGCGTGGTCCAAGTGATGCGGCTTGACGTGGAGCATCTTGATGACGCTAGTGAGAAGTTGGACCTGCTGCTTGAGATTGCCAAAATCTCAAGCGAGCGGCTGCGCCGGCCTGATGCGTGTATCGAAGCATGGGAGGCTGTGCTTGCGCAGGATGAATCCCATCCGGAGGCGCTTGAGCAGCTCGCCATGCTCTACAAGCGCACAGCTAATTGGGAACCGCTAGCTCGCGTGCTCCAGTCGCGCGTCGAGTTGCTGCACCAAGAAGACGAGCTCAAGTCCGCATTACAAGAACTCGGCTTGCTCCTTGCGGATAAGCTTAACGACGAGGCGGCGTCGGCGGATATTTATCGCAGGCTTCTGGCGATCGATCCAGATGATCGGCGTGCGCAAGAGCAGTTCAAGCGCCGCTTGGTGTCGCTTGCGCGCTGGGATGAGCTTGAGACCTTTTTTTCTGAAGCTGGTCGTAGCGACGAACTCATTCGAATACTCGAGCGCGAGGGTGAACGTACAGATGTAGATGCCCGCGCGCGCGTGGAAGCATTACTGCGTGCCGCACGGCTTTGGACGGAGGACAAACAGCGCCCGGAACGCGCAATAAGGCTTTACGAGAGGGTGCTGGAGGTCGATCCAGACGAAGCAAGTGCCGCTCGAGCGCTCCTCGATCATTACCGCGAATCGGGGTCAGATGCGTCCTTGGTCGCTATTCTCGATGTTATCGCGGCGGATGAACGAAGAGCGGGACGCGAAGCGCAGGCTATTGAGCTGCTCGACGAAGCGGCGCGCCTGACTGAGGACAAACTCGGCGAGCTAGAAAATGCGGCACAACGCTACGGCGCGTTGGTCCTCGCGACGGACGCTAAGCGGACGTTTGTGGAGCGCTACGTCAGTCTGATTGACCGGCTTGAGTCGTTCAGCGCCGGCTTAGCGCTTTTGGAACAAGCCTTAGCGAAAGTCCCCAAATCTGATCTCGGGTTGCGCGCTGAGCTCGAAGTTGAAGTAGCGAGCTTCAAGGCTCGTCTCGGCGCGGGCCCGGAGGCGATTGCGCAGTTGCAGCAGGTCATCGCCTCGTTTCCAGCGCATACGCGCGCACTCGTTCTCCTCTGCGAGGAGCTCAAGCGCGCCGAGCGCTTCAGTGAGATTGAGCCGCTTTATCGTGAGCGTCTCGAACAGGAAACGGCGCCGGAACGGCGTGAACAGCTTATGATCGAACTGGCCAAGACGTTGGCCGGCCCGCTAAAAGCACCGGATAAGGCGGAACAGGTTTATCGAGACCTTCTGCTCGAGGGCGCGACGGAGCGTGCGTGGACCGGGATCGCGGAACTAGGCAAGGAAAGTGGAAATCCGGCGCTTGTCGCCGAGGCGCTTGAAGCGCTTCTAATAGAAGTGGGAGACGCAGCTAAGCGCGCCGGGTGGGCAGCACAGCTAGCACGCGTTTGCGTTGATAAGCTAGATAAACCCGAACAGGCGTTAGCTACACTCGAACAAGAGTCCGGCGAACAGCTTGCGGTTGAAAGTGAAGCAGCAAACGTTCTGCGTGATTTGATTGAGACGCAGGAAACGCGTCTTGGCGCCGCCCGGTTGGTGGTATCGCTCGGCGAGTTGCGCGGCGACGAAGGCGATATTGTCCTGGGCCTAGAGGTGCTTGCTGCAGAAGCCGTCAGCTTCGAGGCGCGTGAAGAGGCTTGGTTGAGCTTGATTGAAGGTGATCTGCGACGGGAGAGCGAAATCGCCGCGTTCAACCGGGCGTGTCTGGGGCTAAAGGCGCTCCCGGCGAGTGGAGCGCTACTAGACCGGGCCAAGAGTCTCGCGATGGATCCGGAGCAGCATCGGGCGCTAGTGGGCGAACTGAGCGCGCTGGGCGCTTCCGACCAAGACGCGTGTTTGCGGCGCAAGCTACTCCAGGTGGCGGCTCAAATCGCGGAGGTGGCGCTCGAGGATGCAAGCGCGGCATTCGACCTGCTCGAGGCGGCGGCGCGGCTCGATGAAGCGGACGAGGTCTTACTTGCAGATGTCATGCGCCTAGCCAAACACCTAGGTAAATCGGCGGCGTTTGCGGGATTTGCGCGGCAGCGGGCACGCTTGGTGGAGTCGCCGGAGGCGGCGGTTGCATTGCTGCTTTCGGCAGGTGATGTCTACTTGAGTGAGGTCAAGGATGACGAGGCGGCGGCAGAGGTCTTTGGGCAGGCTCTCGACCTGAGCCCCCAGTCGATTGAGGCCGCGCAAAGGCTCGCAGACCTCCGCCGTAGACAGCGTAATTGGTCCGGCCTTGTCGAAGTGCTGGAGCTGTGTATCGACCGTGTGGAGGAATCGGAGAGTCGCATCGAGTATCTTCTCGAGTTGAGCCAAGTGCGTCGACAGCATCTATCCGACGTTGAGGGTGCGATTCAAAATTTGCGCACCATTCTTGAAATCGATCCCTCTTTCGAGCCGGCGGTTACGGCACTTGAATCATTGCTCGACGGTGCAAGCTACGTGCTGCCGCTTGCGGAGGTGCTCGAGCCGGTTTACCGGGTGCAGGGCAACTTTGAAAGCATGCTCGGTCTTTATCGGCGCCAGCTCAGTCAAGTTGTCGACCCCGAGGGACGTTTAGCGCTATTTCTTAAGGTGGCCGATGCGGAAGAACTTGGTCTTGCTAACTTTCGTGGCGCGTACGAAGCGATGGCGACTGCGCTTCGCGAAGAACTAGATCCACGCATCGTTGTAGACCAAGTAGAGCGCTACGCCGCCGACCTTGGTGCGTTTGCCGAGGTGGTAGAGCTCTACGAAAGCTGCGCGGCAAACTTCCAGGACCAGGTGCTCGCTGCGGAACTATTTGTGCGCGCCGCACATATCGCGAGCGATATCCTTGGCGATGTCGACAAAGCGAGCGAGCTTTATCAAAGCGCTTTGCGGTGCGATCCAGCTCAATTAAGTGCTTTGGAGGCACTCGAGCAGCTCTTCGAGGCATCCGCGCGTTTCGAGGAGCTTGCACAGGTCTTATTGGGCAAAGGGCAGGCTGCGGAGGACGCTGGGCAGCGGCGCGAGGCACTGATGAGAGCGGCCTCGATTTTCGAGCAAGAACTTGAGGACTATCAAGCCGCGGGTCGTGCGTATCAGCTTTTGCTTGAGGCAGAGCCGGATGACCTCGAAGTTGTCGATAAAGTCATCGAAATGCTGCTTCTTTTGGAGGCGTGGGATGACGTGCTGGCCGTTTACGACAGGCGCATCGATCTGCTCTTTGATATCGAAGAGAAAAAGCGTTCGCTTGTTGAGATTGGCATCATCTACGAGCACGAACTCGGCGATTTAGACCGGGCTATTGATACCTATCAAAAGATGCTTGAGATCGATCCCGCGGACGTTGTCGGCATGGCACGCCTTGATGCGCTTTATCAAGCCGCCGCGAATTGGCCAGAACTGCTTTCGGTCTTGGAGCAGCGTGCACATGCCGCATCTAGTGACGGCGAGCTAACGGGATATCGGTTCCGCATTGCGGAAATTTGGCGGACTCAAATGAACGAAGCGCCGCGGGCGTTGGAACTCTACGAGGAGATTTTCGATACGATGGGCGACCACGCGCCCACAAAGCGCGCGCTCGAAAACATGCTGCAGGCAGAGCAAGAGGTGGGCCGGGTGGCTGCGCTGCTTCAGCCTGTCTATGAAAGCGAAGGCGCGTGGCCTGCCGTTGCCCACGTTCTGTCGCTTAGAGCGGCACACGAGGAAGATCCGGTAGAGAAACTGGAGGTGCTGAGCTATCTAGCTCAGGTATGCGACGCCCAGCTAGGCGACGAGGACCGAGCGTTTACGCATTATCTCGAGGCGCTCGCCATCGATCCACGGAGTGAAGTGCTCCTGCAAGCGTTGCAAGGCCTCGCGGTGCGAGGCGATCGCTTTGTGGCCTTGGGTGACGGTGCATTGGCCGAGGCCCACCGCCAAGCGAGCCGCGACACGGCGGCCGCAGTAGATTTAGCGATTGTCGCCGCTAGAGCGTTTTCCGAAAGCGACGATACCATCGAGCGTGCGGTTGAGGCCTACGAGTTAGTACTGTCGCTCGATGCGAGCCACATCGATGCGATGCGATGCTTGGTCGAGGTGCATGAAAATCAGGGCCGCTGGGAACCCGTGGAACGCTGCATCCAAATGCAGATCCCTCTCGTTAGTGACTTCGATGAAGAGCTGAGACTGCGCTTCCGTAGCGCCCAGATTCGGGAGCGCTGTCTCGGTGATCACCTCGGCGCTATCGATCAGTACAAGGAGATTCTCGCCCTCGCGCCCGACCATGAGCAAGCACGCGGCGCCTTAGAGCTGATGCTGGCGGAAGGTACGGAAGTCGCGGCGATTGCTGAAGCGCTTGAACCCGGTTATCGCGCGCACGGAGACTGGCAAAAGTTAGCTTTTCTGCGGGAAGTGCTGCTGAACACTACCGCGGCGCCGCAAGAGCGCGTCGCACAATTGCGCGCTCTCGCGGACCTTTATCGCAGTGCGCTGCTTGACGAAAAGGTTTCGTTCGAGTGGCTGCAGCGTGCCCTTGTCGAAGCGCCGGAAGATGAAGGTTTAGTGATCGAGGCTGAACTTCGTGCGGACGCACTTGACGGCTGGAGTCAACTCGCAAACACATACGCGGACATCGTGCAGGCCTCGGCATCTGATGGCTTGCGCGTAGCTTACGGGATGCGCCTAGCTTCGACGTATCTTGTGCATCTGGGGGATGCGTATCGCGCCGAGTCGACGTTCCGCTTCGTGCTGACACATGACGCGGTTCATGGCGATGCGCTAAAGAGTCTCGAGGGTATCTATCGAGAAAGCGATGCGCATGGTCCGCTGGTTACTGTCCTGCGCCGCCGTCTGGCTTCAGAGACCGATCCCGAGGAGCGACAACAGTGTCTAGCCGCGCTCGGGCACACCCTGGCCGCGGGCCTCGGAGACTTCGCCGGAGCGGTTGCCGCGTATGAAGAGCTACAAAAAGATGGTTGGAGCGATGATGCTGAGACCCTTGCGCCGCTCAAGTCAGTCTACGCGCAAGTTCGTGACTGGAATGCTTACCTCGGGGTCCTCGAGCGAGAAGCGCAGCTGGTACTCGATGAGAACGCGCGCGCCGAGCTTCTTGCCGAAGCCGCGATGGTATGTGAATCGTTCGCGGGCGACCAAGTGCGGGCGGTCAACTACTGGAGGCAGGTTCTTGAACTTCGGGGCGATACTGCCGAAGCGCTTAATCGCCTTGGCAACCTCTACGCGCTAGCCGGCAACTGGAGAGATCTAAGCGACGTGCTTGAACGCGAGGCCGCGGCCACCTTTGATGATGGCCATCGCGTCGCTGTGCTTGCTGACCTAGCCCGCCTCTGGAGCGACAAGCTGGGTCGTGAGCGTAACGCTCTTGAAGCTTGGGAACGCGTTCTCGATATCGATCCGGCGCACTTCGAGGCACTTGATGCACTAGCGGAGACGTATCGCCGCAAAAACATGACATTTGAACTGGCAGACTGCCTGTTGAGGCAAGTAGCGGCCGGTGATCCTGAGCGCCACTGTCTCAAACTGGCAGATGCCTACGAAGAACTCGGCCGTCTCTACGCTGGCAGCGAACTCGCCCAACCGATGGAAGCTATCGAGGCCTACCGTTCTGCGCTCGAGTACGATCCAGGGCGACTCGATGTGCTCGAGGCGATCGAACGGCTCTACGTCGAAGAGGAAAATTGGCGTGGCCTCGTCGACGTCAAGTTGCGTCGTGTTGTCGTCCATCCGGACCCAACCCGTGCGCTGACCGAGGCCAGCGAAGCGGCGGATTTAGCTCAGAATCGTCTCGCCGACCGCGCGTTGGAGCTCCAGGCGGTGAGTCTGTGGCATGAGCGAGAACCACGTTCTCGCGAGGTTTTCGACCGAATGATCGGCTTGTTTCATGCGCTCGGCAAGCATCAAGAATCCGTCGACGCTTATTTGGTACGTATCGATGGAGAGGAACGGGCTAGTGAGCGTGCAGCGCTTCTGCGCGAGCTTGGTGGCGTTTACGCTGATGATCTCGGAGAGGTTGACGGCGGGCTTCAAGCTCTATGCTTGGCCTGGGCAGAGCGGTACGATGATCCCGATACCCAGGCGGCCATCGAGGATTACGCCAGGCGCTACGAACGCTGGAGCGAAGTGCTCACCGCGGCAAACGAGGTACTTGAAAGCTTGAGCGATGCCCACGAGCGCATCGCGGTGTGTTTAGCGTGTGCACGCTGGTATGGCCAAGAACTGGCGCATCCGGAGTACGCGTTACCGTATTACGAGCAGGTGCTTGCGATCGATGCCAATAACCTGGCTGCAGCTCAGCAAATGGTCGATTTGTACCGCTTAACTCAACAATGGCAGTTGATGGGCGAAACGCTCACGCGGGTGGTCGACCTTGCACCTAGCGCGGAAGAGAAAGCAAACGCGCTACTAGAGCTCGGCCTACTCTGTTCGCAGCAAATGCAAATGCATGAGCAAGCAGAGGCTTACTACGCTCAGGCGTTACGCCTCGATGCAAACAACGTATCAGCAGCGGCGGCACTAGAGCCGCTCTACGAGGCGCGCGGGCAATGGAATGAGGTAAAGGACATGCTGGAAAGGCAGGTCGCCAATCAGGATCCCTGTGAAGATTGGTACGATGCCTCGCTGCGCCTGGGACGCATTTTAGAGACGCAATTCAACGACTTGGGTTATGCCGCACGGGTCTATGAAGCGGCAGTGGTCTATAAGCCGACGGACCTGGAAACCGCGCATTCGCTCGAGCGCTCGCTCACCGCAGAGCAGCGCTGGCGAGAGCTTGCAAGTCTGTACGACCGTATCGTTGAAAATATTCCCATTGAACGCGAACAGGTTCGCGCGCTGATTGCGGCCGCTGATCTGTGGCGCGAGCAGTTCCTCAAACCAGATGAAGCTGTTCAGCGCCTGGAATCTGCACTCGAGATTGACCCAGGAAGCGAGGTCGCTCTCTCCACGCTGGTCGAAGTGCATCGCAGTCGCGCTGACTGGACGGCAGCGCTCGACTGCCTCAGTCGCCGGGTGCACAGCACCGCTGATCGACACGAACAGGCTCGATGGTATCGGGAGATGGGGGCCATCGCACGAGACGGCCTCGGTGATGTCGAGCGCGCGCTTGACGCCTACCTTGCGGCACTAGACCGCGAAGGGGATAGCGAAGAGACCCTTTCTGCACTTGCAGAGGTTTATGCGCGCTTGGAAGACCATTCCGGGTGCCGAGACATGCTCGCTGAGCTCATCCGTCTCTCTGACGTGCCGGAAAAACGCACTCAGCTTCAACTGCGTCTCGCGCGCCTGCTCCTGGACAAACTTGAAGACGAGCCAGCGGCTCTAGAGGTATATCAATCGATTCTAGACCAGAATCCGTCCAGCATCCCTGCGCTGGAGGCGTCGCGTTCGATTTACGCGGCGCGTTGTGATTGGCACGCGGTGGCGCGTCTTTTGGGTGAAGAGGCTGCGGCACATGAAGTTCCGAGACACGCGGCGCGTGCGCTTGTGGAGTTGGGCGATGTCCATCAGTACCGCCTCGGTGACGAGAGCAATGCCAAGCGTGCTTACGAGGAAGCATTGGCGCTCGATGAGAGTTGCACAGCAGCCATGGCACCGCTTGCAGAATACTTCAATAAAAACGGTGAGTTTGAGCGCGCTCAAGGCCTGCTTGCGAGATTGCTGCCTCGGCTACAAGACGGCGAAGACGACGAGCGTCGCTTGGAACTGCTAAAGCTGCAGGGCCGGGTGGCGACTGAACTAGGCGACGCTCAGACTGCAGCGTCGGCCTATGAGCGCGCGCTCAAGCTCAGTAAGGAACCGGATCTGGAAAGCCAACTCGGTCTCGCGCGCGCGAAGCATGGACTCGAAGCTTGGGATGATGCGTTCAAGGCATTCCAAGCGGTCCTAGTACACTTCCGCGACGAACTAGCCCCCGACGAACGCGCTGGCGTGTTTTTTAGTCTGGGCGAAGTGCTTCGCGCTCAGGGCGAGCGGCGTAAGGCGCTCAATATGTTTGAAAAAGCTCTGGATGACTGGGCTGACCATGGGAGTGCACTGACCGCAATTGTCGAGCTTTACGAGCAAGGGCAACAATGGAACCAGGCGATTCACTATCTCGAACGACTCGTCGAAAGGGCAGAAGTTAGCGCGGGCGTAGGTCACCTGCTGCACGTCGGGGAGCTGTGGGAGCAGAAATTACGCAATCCCGCAAAAGCCGCGGAGGCCTACGAGCGAGCTGTAGACCTTGATCCTGCCGACCACCGAGCGCTGCATAAGTTGCTCGGCGTACTGCAGAGCCAGCGCGAATGGGATCGGGTGATCGACACGATTCAGGCGATCGCAGATACTGAAGACCGTAGCGAGGTACGGGCGAAGTACATTTACACGGCAGGCGTAATTCTGCGTGACGAGCTCAAGAGGCCGGATGAAGCGCTCGCACGATTCGCTGAAGCGTTAGACATCGACCCAGACCAACTCAAGCCCTTCGAGGCGATTAATAAGTTGCTCACGCACCGGCAGGATTGGAAAGGCCTGGAGCGCGCATTCCGAAAGATGCTGCATCGAATCGTTGGACGAGGCAACGCAGATCTCGAGCAAAATTTATGGCATAACCTAGGGATTATCTATCGAGACAGGCTAGAAAACTTCGGATCAGCATGCGAGGCATTTTCTATGGCAACCGCAGCCAAGCCGCATGACCTCGAAGACCGAAAGATTTTGGCTGAGTTATTGGAATCAATACCTGGGAAAGAAGATGAGGCGATTAAGCAGCATGAGGCCATTATTCGACTTTCGCCTCAGCGTCTGAAGTCGTACCAATCGCTTTATCGGCTGCATCACTCGTTAGGACATGAAAAAGAAGCGGTCGCTATCGCTAAGGTGCTCATGTTTTTGGGGCATTCGGACGCAGAGATGCAAGCCACTGCAAGTGCGTCGCAGAATAGAACACTGCTTGATGCGACGCGGCCTTTGCCGGTAGAGTTCTGGTTCAAGGTATTGCCTCATCCTGATGAGGATCTTTTCTTAGGCAAAATGCTTGAGGTGGTCGCACCGGCGGTGATGCAACTTCGAAGTGTTAGTGACAAGCAGCTCGATCTATTCAAGAAGCACTGGATTGATCCGGAGACTTCGACTGTGCTGCTCGCTCGCGTATTTCGAGAGGCGGCGAGTCGTCTATCGATTGGGTTTGCCCCGCGGCTTTTCGCCAGGAGCGACGTGAGTCTTGCACTGGCTTTGGTGCCGGGATCAAGTCCGCCAGCCGTGATTGCCGGGTCGCAGGTGCTTTCAGGGCGCACTCCAGCGGAGCTCGCGTTTTACATCGGCATGACGCTGGCTTACTTCCGGCCGGAGCGTTTTGTGCGGACGCAGCTATCGAGCAGCGCGGAAATTAAATCCGTGTTGCTCGCGGCGCTTGTTTTGGCGGGCCTTGCGCCTGCCGAGGGGCAGTCAGGTGAGTTTGCCACTCAGTTGGGCAGTGTGTTGCAACCTGCGCAAAGAGAGGCACTGAACCGAGTTGCTAAGGCGTTCTCAGCGCACGATGGCGGGCGAGCGGACGTGAAGGCATGGCTGCGCGGTGTCGAAATGACTGCAGTGCGTGCCGGGCTCGTCGCCTGTGGCGACGTGCGGGTGGCAGCGACGGTGGTTCAATCGCTTCCTTCGTCGGGTCCGAACGATCCGCCCGCTGCGGAAAAACTCGCAGAACTACTCGCTTTCTCCATTTCGGGAGAGTATTTCGCCGCGCGGGAGGCATTGGGGCTTTAGTGCGTAGCGCCATCGATAAAGGTACTCCGCGCGCGCGAGGCGAAGCGTGGCCTGTTCGGCAGGCATTCCTGTAAGCAATGATGGCGACATGTGTGACGTGTTTGAAACCGTCTGGGATGAGACTGAGCTAGCCGCTGCTTCGGTGCGGCTTGCGTCGGTCCTGGAGCTTCCTGCCTACATCGCGCTTCGAGGACCGATAGGAGCGGGTAAGACATCTCTAGTGCGATTTCTCGCGGAAGCACTAGGTTGGGAGGCGGCAAGCGTGCGCTCCCCCACGTTCTCGCTCGTCAACATTTATGAAAGCAGCGCTTGTACGCTTGTCCACGTAGATCTTTACCGCTTATCGGGTGCCAGGGAGATGGATCTCCTGGACTTGGATGACCTCTACGGGGGCGCAACGCTCTTGTGCGTGGAGTGGCCGGATGTGGGAGCCGGAGTGCTTCCACAGTGGGATCTAGCCTTCGAGCTTGTACCGGCGGCTGAACTCACTTTGCGCTCAGTGCGGGTCCAAGCAGGCACCGCACTAGGTTTGCGGCTCATGGAGGCATTACGGCGAGAGATTGCGTGACTCTCGGTCGCGTGGCGTCGCTGCTGGGCTAGACGGCGTTGGTGGGTGTGTTGCATCACGCGTCGTCTTGTCTCGTGGATTGAGGCTCCTTGCGGTGCTGGGATGCGTCTTCGAGAGAGTGCCGCGTTGCCTACGGGGCCGTCCCTTGGTACCACTCGCT
The DNA here is from genome assembly GCA_007131285.1 of Myxococcales bacterium. Classification (GTDB taxonomy): domain Bacteria; phylum Myxococcota_A; class Polyangia; order Polyangiales; family SLQV01; genus SLQV01. The sequence goes on along the minus strand of SLQV01000160.1, from coordinate 21 downwards.
CGCATGCCCAGGCGTAACGAT
>SLQV01000181.1 GCA_007131285.1 Myxococcales bacterium | reverse complement strand
TTTTACAATCCCATCCGGCGGCACTCATACAACGGCTTCCTCAGTCCAGAGCAAGCCGAGCGTCGCTACGCCGCGGCCAACGCCGCATAATCTCTCTCTCCACTAAAGCGGGGCAGGTCCAGGCAATCGCTTAGGCCATTGATTCGACTTACGACCAACACGGCCAGGGACTCACGATGTGTTGGAATTCGTCTTGTTGACTATCGAGCACCGAGTACTCTCCTTAACTGATGTCAAGGCGCGCCGTAACGGGACAACGCGCAAGTGTTCAGGGGGCCTGGGGCATGAAAAAAATGTAGGCGGGCGCCGGGGGAGGGCTCCGTGCGCAGCTTTAGAACGCTTTTCTAAGGCACGGCGGACATATATTCGGGATTCACACCCAATAGCTCGGAGACATGTGCACACAATGCTCGTAAATTAGAGGTCCGCAAAGTAGAGGTTGCGCTTGCGGGCTATCCCGCCAACGCACTCCCCAAGTAACTTCATCGATATCAGTAACTCCATCGATATCAGCTCTCACCTCGCACTACTTGAACTGAATACCCATATCACAAGCCTATTTTTTGCGCAGCATTCGTGGTAGCTTAAGCTTATGAGTCGACACGGGTACCATCTGTCGCTCGTCGGCGCGCTATGGATGCTTTCGGGTTGTGGGGCCGATGAATATACCGTCCAGTGGCGCGTGCTTCTCCCTCAGGCGACCCAATCAGGAGCCATTGCGCGCATCGGCGTATCGATCCTGGATGGAGGCTGCGATGGATCGCGGACTTTGTACCAGTCCGTTATCAGCGGCACGGATACGACCGCACCACCGCCGCGCTTGAGCGCGGGCATGTACGGTTTCCGTGTCGAAGTGTACGACCACGCCTGCGGTCTCATGGCCGGTGCATGCATAGAGCATGCCCTGCCTATCGAAGCGTCGGGATCCGTTCTCGAGATAGCGCTCGAAGCTCAACCGGCGCCCTACGTGTCATGCGGCGAGGCATCCGGGCAGGGCGTCTGTACACCGGGGCTTTGCGAGATCGCAACCAACCCAGAAAACATGCTTCCCTTTGCGCCGCAAAGCGGCGGCGTGCTCGAAATTGTGCCTTTTGACCAGCGCGAGGTGCCGCTGCGACTCGTCGCAGGCCATTCACACGTGTGTGCGCTGACCTCTGTTGGCCGGGTGTTCTGCTGGGGCCGAAACGCCGAGGGGCAGACGGGGCTCGGCGACGGACCACGCGTGCTCGAACCCACTCTGATCGAAGAGATCGATGAAGCCGTAAGCCTTGCGGCCGGAGAACACCATACCTGTGCGGTTGTCGCAAGCGGGGCGGTGTGGTGCTGGGGGGACGGCAGTCACGGGCAGATAGCCCGAGCCGACGGAACGCTCGATCACGCATACAGGCCGGTTGAGCTGACCGGGATTCCTCCAGCAATCGCGGTCGCAGGCCGCGGCAACCACACCTGCGTAACCCACACCAGCGGCCTGACGTGCTGGGGCGCCAACGACTTCGGCCAGGTCGGCAGTGGCTCGGTCAGCCCGATTGCGCCACCTACAGCCGTCGATCTGCCCGGAATCCCGAGACTGGTGGCTGCAGGCCTGAACCATACATGCGCAGTGCTTGACGATGCCGATCTCTACTGTTGGGGCAGTAACGCAAACGCGCAATCGGGACCTGAAGGCGAAGATATCTACCTAACGCCGACCGCACAGGCCTGGCCTGGCGCTCCGGTGATGCGCCTGATTGCCTCGGGCGATCACAACTGCGCTATCGACCTTGACGGCGACACGTACTGCTGGGGCGCTAACGCGCGCAACATGCTCGCACAAAACGAAGCACCGGTTCGCATATTCGGTCCAGGCGCTTTCGAGTTTGATAAGCCCCTCCGTAGCATCTCAATATCCAACAACCTATTTACATGCGAGGTTACGGACGAAGGAGGCGCCTATTGTCAAGGCAACAATGGGCTTGGTCAGCTTGGAACCGGCGATAACCACAACCGCAGAAATCCCAATCGCATCAATCCCGAACTATTCCCGGAAGGACGGGTACCGGTTTCCGTTACGCTAGGCCGTACCTTCGCGTGCTGGCTGCTCGATGATGGAGCCTTTTCATGCCAGGGCACCAACAGTGGCAACTTTGGCGACGGGAGCACCCAATCTTCGTCCACGCCCACGCCCGGAATAAAGGCCTGGTAACGCGTTGGATCAGGCTTGCGCGCGCACTTGCCGACCGCTAAGGCACGCTCCCGTGCGACATCACACCCACGCGGTCGCACCGATTCTGCACCGAGCGTGGCGACGCGACGGTTACTTGGCTTCAACCCATATCGCACACGAAGTTCAGCGTGCGCAGGCGCCTAGACGCGGGCACTGGCTTGGGGCAGCGACGACAACAAATTATGGCTCCGAAACGTGTTTTTCTACAGCGCTATGCGTTGGCTCTCACTCTTTGCTGGCCGCTTGCAAGTTGCGACAAGTTGCGGCAGTCTGCTTCGTCGCAACCCCAGCCAAAGCGCGTGGAAACAACCGCGCCTTCATGGCTAAACACTCCGGACGCACCAACGCCGGTTATCTGGCCTTCAAGCCCTAGCCCCGATCTGTTTCCCGACTACGCCCGGATTCATCGGCGCTACCAGCCTATTTTTCGGACTCGGGGGAGCGTTCGATCAGAAATAGGGGCTTTGCGCCTAGGAGCCTTGGTGCGGGTGCGCGGTGCTCCGGAAGTCAAACGAGGGTGCCCGGGTCGTTGGCTATCCCTCCATCCCACAGGCTTTATCTGCAAGGATGAGGCCGTGACCGTCGCCGCAACGGCACCAGCATTGCGGCAAATACTGCCGCCCGTGGACCGTACCCGGGACGTACCGTTCGAGTACGTCAGAGTGACCTCGCGCAAGGCCTACCGTTTTCGAAGGATCCCTAGCCCAGCAGCGCGCGCCGCTCTCCTGGCGGGGGAGCGCAACGCACGAGACCTTGCCGCAAGACCGCTTGAGGGCACGTATTTCTTGGCGCTCACCGAACCCCTGGCACAGGCAGCCCCCTGGGCCGAAACCCTTGAGGGCAACTTTGTTCATCAAGAGGTCCTCGCGCCGCTAGAGCGCTCAAAGCTTAGCGGCGCGCCGCTCGGCAAACAGGTGACGCTCCCACTTGCATTTACTTACGATCGAGCCACGCCCGTCTATCAGCGCGACACCGAAGGCACGCTGACGCCCGCACATGCTGCACGACGCTACGCACGCGTCACCTTGCGTGACTTGCCGCCGCCGGGGGCGCCTTATGTGGAAACCCGGGACGGCTATTGGCTCGCGCGGGAAGATATACGTTTAGTGTCGCGTGCGGAGCGCCCGCAAGAGGTCCCCGAGGGCGCGCTCTGGATTGACGTGGACCTCTCTGAACAAACGCTCACGCTCTACCAAGGAGATACGCCCGTGTACGCCACTTTGGTATCGACAGGGGTTGAGGGACGCGCAACCCCCACGGGCCTTTTCCAACTCAAGTACAAGCATCTTTCGACAACAATGCGCGGCACCGACGAGGCTGGGCCCTACGAGGTGCAGGAAGTACCCTGGGCGATGTTCTACGATGCGCCCTACGCCATTCACGGTGCGTACTGGCACGACAACTTCGGTCAGAAGCAGAGCCACGGTTGCACCAACCTCGCACCTCGAGATGCGCGCTGGCTTTTTGCGAATACGAGCCCCGAGACGCCAGAAGGCTGGCACCTTGCCATCGACAAGGGAACGTGGATACGCTTTCGTTCCTAGCCCACCCCGCGGCGTAGGCCACCCGCATCAGCCTCAAGCTTCGAGCACAGATAATGTGAAGAGCCGCACCTGGCACATCGGGACACACGCCTCCGCCCCGCGCTAGGCCGACGCGTATTGGGCGGCGCCGGGGGTCAGGTCGCGGGTTTGGGAGAGTTCTACGGCAACGAGTTTGGAGACGCCTGGATCTTCCATGGTCACGCCGTAGAGCACATCCGCGTGTTCCATCGTGCGCTTTGAGTGGGTAATCAGGATGAACTGAGAGCGGTCGGTCATTTGGCGCACCGCGTTGGCGAAACGGCCAATGTTTGCTTCGTCGAGCGGAGCGTCTACTTCGTCAAGCACACAGAAAGGACTTGGACGATACTGGAAGATCGCAAAGAGCATTGAAACGGCGGTGAGCGCCTTTTCACCTCCGCTCATCAGCTCAAGCGAACCCAAACGTTTACCGGGTGGCTGGGCAATGATGTCGACACCGGTCTCCAAAAGGTCGCCGGGGTCGGTGAGACGCAACTCGGCCTTGCCGCCGCCGAAAAGTCCTGGAAACACAAACTTAAAACGATCATTAATCGCTTCGAAGGCTTCGGCAAAAAGTCGACGACTCTCCTTATTCATCGTGCGGATAGCGCGCGTAAGTTCGGCCAGGGCCTCCTCAAGATCTTTGCGTTGCGCGCTTAGGTAGGCGTGCCGTTCGCTTTTGGCGTCAAACTCCTCAATGGCCAAGAGATTGACCTCGCCGAGCGTGCCGAGGGCGCGACCGAGCTCCTGAATCCGCGCGCCCACTTCCTCACCCGGGAGGGGCCGGGCGTGGTAATTGTTGAGCTCGAGGTAGAGGCTAACGTTGTAGCGCTCAAGGAGGCGTGCCTCGACATCTCGCTGCTGATTCGCGGCTTCCCGCAAGTGCAGTTCGCGTTCTCCAAGGGTACGGCGGCTGGTCTCAAGTTCGCGGAACCGCTCGCGGTAATTGACCTCCGACTCCCCGAGTTCTCCGCGCAAAGTGTCGTAGCGCTGGCGCGCTGCGTTATGGGCCGTGCCGAGCTTTTCCTTCTGCGCTGCAAGCTTAGTTCGCGCGTCGCTCAGCTCGGCGAGCCGCGCCCTTAGCCCGTGCTGCTCGCTAACGCTGGCTTCTGCCTCCGCACTTAAGCGGGCGATGCGCGCGTCCAGCTCAGAGACCGAACGACGCAAGCGCTGCTGCGTCGCCTGGTGGCTGGCAAGGCGCGTCGCTGCCTCCGCGGCTTTTACGCGGGCTTCGGTTAATCGCCCCTGGACTTCGCCAAGGGTCGCGGTGGCACGCGCTAGCGCGGCTTCTTTGTCGCCTTGGCTGGCGTTATCCCGGTCCAGCGCTGCTTGCACCGCGCTAAGCGCACTTAATGCCTCGGTCTTCGCTTCGTCGTTGGAGCCCAGTCGCGCGCTCAAGCTTTGCCGCTCCGCTGCAATGCGCGCGGTATCGGCGTCATGTCGGGCGAGCGACTGTTCGGCGGCTCGCTGCTCCCCGGCGAGACGTACCCGCTCGAGTTCGAGCGCGTGGAGAGATTGCGCCTCCCTCTCAAGACCTCCAGCAAGGGCCTCAACAAGCGCACGTTGAGCGGCTCGCTCCGCCTCCGCCTTAGCTGCCGCCGCTTCAGCCTCCGCGATGCTCTTGTCTAGTTCGCGCAGACGCTGCCCCCAGCGCATGAGGTGCAAGCCACCCTCACTCGCTTCCTCACCGGCTGCCAGCAACAGCCCCGGCCGGAAGTAGGTACCTTCGAGGGTCACCCAAGCTTCTACCTCGGGAAACAGGCCGCACAGCGCTTCCGCTTCTGCTAACTGCTCGACCAACGCGACCCCCGCCAATAAACGCCGCAGCACATGCACGGCACGCGGCGATTGACCAGCCAGCGCCGGCGCGTCCTCCGAGACCGGCAGCCCCAGCACTTCAGTAAAAAGCCCCTTCGCTCCGGCCCGCTTCAATTGGGCGTCAAGTGCCGTGCTGGCCCGCTCGCATGCCGCCAGCCCTTCCCCCTTTTTAGATAACCCAGGGGCGCTCGCTGCCGTCTCAGCGTCGACAACGTACGCCTCACTTTCGGCAACCTGGCCTGCCTGAACGTTAGACGCAGCCGGCAGGAGCAAAACCGTTCGACTTGTCTTCTGCGCAAGCAACTCGCGGAGCGCCGCGGGCGCGTCTTGCGGATCGCTTAGTAGGACGCCTTCGAAGGCCGGCCCGAGCACTGCGCTGAGGGCCGGTGCAAGCGCCGGGTCCAGGGATAGAGCGCCGGCAAGCAGTGTTCGGCTCGGCTGGTTTTTGAGTAGGGCGCGCGCGCCCGGCCGTACGCCTTCCAAGCGCGCCATCAGACTCTCAAGCGAGTTACGCTCGGCGCGCAAGCGATTCACGACGCCCTCCGTCTTGCGTAGCGCTGTCTCAAGGGCGCTGCCTTCCTGCTTGGTGGTCTCCACCTGCTTGCGCGCCGCAGCGAGGGACGCCTTGAGCTCATCACGTTGCGTCTCGAGCGCTTCGAGCTGACTACGCGCGGCTTGTCGCGCCGCCTCCGCCCGCGCCCGCGCGGGCTGCGCCTCCTTC
>SLQV01000095.1 GCA_007131285.1 Myxococcales bacterium | reverse complement strand
GAAAATGCTCTGGATACTAAGTGGGATCCCGCATATCTCAGGGCGCGGGCTGAAGAGTTTCAGCCGAAAATGCAGGCAGCACTGTATTTGGAGCTTTTGCTTGGGTCTTAAAATGAGTTTGTTAAGTAATATGCGACGCGCGTTTAAAATGAGCCTTAAGCTGGGACTTGGTGATAGACCATATCTCCTCATTCTTTTTATATACGCACACAAGCGGTTGCCGCGGCGCAGCAGCCGGTTGTTCAATGATTACTTATTTTTTCTAAAGGCATCCGACGAGCTCTCGGATATCATGCGTCAAGTGACCTCAGATAAGCATCTAGTTAAAGAGTTCGTGAACGAGAGGGTCGGTACAGGTAAAACCATTGAGACGGTTGGTCTTTTTGCGTCTGTATCGGAGATTAATGGCGAAAAGCTTCCAAGGCCATGCGTGCTTAAGCCCGCGCACGGCAGCGGTTCTGTTGTGTTCTGCAAAGAAGGCCAAAACGAACTGAGTGAAGAAGAGCTTGAGTTGCTGCAGCGTGCCCTCGATTCATCACCGTATACGTCCGCGCGCGAGGCGAATTACCGCTATCTGAGACGACGTATAGTTTGCGAGCCGATGTTGCAAGAAGGTGAGAATATCAAAGACTATAAAGTCTTCTGTTTCAGGGGCGAGCCCAAAGTCATTCAGGTGGATAGTGACCGTCACTGGGCTCACAAGCGTAATATCTACACGCCAGCGTGGGAGCACGTTGACGTTAAGTACAACTTCCCGCTTGGGCAGTGGGAGGATGCTCCCAGTAACTTATCGGAGATGCTCGATATTTCGAGAGCGTTAGCAACAGAGTTTGAGTTCGTCAGAGTGGATTTTTTTATAAGCGGCGAGAGACTATTTATTGGAGAGCTTACTCACTGCCCTGAATCCGCACACGGGAGATTTGCTAGTCGCGCGGATGAAGCACGCTTCAGCGCTTTGCTATTTGCGGATGTTAGCTAAGGCAATGCCCGCTTGTCTATATATCACCCGAAACGGACTCCTTGAGCCTCTTGGGCAGAGCCAAGTGCTTGCGTACCTTAAAGGGCTATCGAAGAGTTATCGCATCAGCGTGATCACCTTTGAAAAGGCGGACGACTGGCTCAACAAGGCTGAAATAGCGCGTGTGAGGGAGGTCTGTCGCGAGCACGGTATTGTGTGGCTGCCGCAACGGTTTCAACGGCGACCCAAGTTGCTGGCTCCTGGGTTTGGTATGGGCTGGCTTTTGGCGCTCACGCTGCGTGAGGTGCGCGCTGGGAATGTTGACCTGATTCACGCCCGCTCTTATTTGCCGGCGATTGTGGCTCTTGCTGCTTACAAGGTCGCGGGGGTGCCATTTATCTTTGACATGCGCGCGCTGTGGCCTGAGGAACTCATCACGGCGGGCCGGTTGAAGCGAGACTCGCCGCTACACCGGGGGCTGAGGTGGGCGGAAGAGGCCTGCCTTCGACGGGCTTCGGCCACCGTGTCGCTTACGCATGCTGCGGTAGTCTACTTGCGGGAGTGCTATCCCCATGCTTTAGCCGAGAAAGAAATAACGGTGATCCCGACCTGCACGGACCTTGGGCGTTTCAGTTACAGACCGAAGCTGCCAGCAGGACCGCGCGTGTACGGCTGTGTCGGCACGATGCTTAGCGGCTGGTTTAGAATCGACTGGCTGGGACAGTTTTTCGCGTATGTTGCTCAACATGACGGGGAGGCGCGCTTCGAGATACTCACGAAGGATGACATCAGCGCGGTAACTCAGTCGCTTGCTGCTTCAGGAGTTCCCCTCGACCGCGTTACTGTTGCGAGTGTGCGACCTGACGAGGTCGCGCAACGCATCCGTGCTCATACCGTATCCGCGATGTTTTTTACTTCGGGCAAAAGTAAGCTTGGAAGTTGCCCCACGCGCATGGGCGAGCTTCTCGGGTCGGGGATACCCATCATTGCCAATCACGGCGTCGGAGATGTAGCGCGCATCATCCAAGAGTATCGTGTGGGCGTTTTGCTTGAGGCTGCAACAAGCGAGGGCATGGGGGCTGCGTGGTCCGCTCTTAACGCTCTTTTAAGTGACACAGAATGCCCACAGCGCTGTCGAGAGGCTGCCGAAGCAATTTTTTCCCTCGAAGCGGGCATAAATGCCTATAGTGCCGTGTACAAAAACGTGCTCCGCGGTTCAGTGTTCCGGGCTGCGGAGAGTTAAACCTGAGAAAGCCTAGGTAAGGCTGTTTGCGCAGCACGCGCGAAGGCGGAACTAGGCGTCTGGTGAGCAGTAGCCAAAGGCTCTGCAGTCCCTTACATAAATGTCGCCAATAATACTGGTCATCCGCGGTGTGTAAGCACTCGCTATTCGGGTAGCGTCATTGCGTACACGCAGCTGCGGTAGCTCCGCAGCAATGCCAAGTCGTTTCGCGACGACACTAAAATCTACGGCCATATTTTCGAAACGACCGATAAAGTCCGCTGATGGTTCATCCGAACCAGGTAGCGTCAGCCAGTCTAGCTGGTCCCGAAAATGAGTGTATTTGCGAACTTGAGATAGGAAACGCCGATCGCTGAGTTTGTCGACGAAAGACGCGAAAGTAGGAAGCCGTCTCAGATAAAGGGCGGCCCAGCGGTGGTCTGGATACGCCATCGACGCGTCGTGCTCGGCACGTAAATATTGGTATGCGCTGTACAAACGTTCCCACGGGTTTCGGACGAACGTGAACTTGTAGTATGCGTCGAAGCGTGACGGATCGCCTGCGAAGTAGCGTCTCGCTGGTATATGATAAGATTGTCCCCCAAAGATGGCCGCTCGCACACTTGATCCAGCTGCTTTTGGCACGTGCAGAAAAATCGCTTTCAGTTCATCGTCCCGCTCCCTGTATGGTGAGGCAATGCGAAAAAGCCGCCGGCATGCGGTTGCTGATGCGGCGCGAAGTAAGTCCTGCGGGAGCCGAAACTCAAGGGCTTTGGCCTCAAGTCTTACCCGGTCTGCAAGTGTCAACATGGGCACGCGCCTACGCCAAATAGTCGCTTGGGGCAAGCATAACCTCATTCACTTCCAGATTTGCTCGAAGGCTCAATATTACGCTAGTCTCGGGGTTTGCTCCGAGGCGCCACAGCGTCGGAATGGCGAAAGCTAGCTCGGAGCGACGCGTAGACGCGCCGCTTCGTTCTGCTGCAACCGACAGCACCGCGACCGAAATCACAGCGCTTGAAGTTTGCCTGAACAATGCGGGATGCCAACAGTGCTGCGGCGTGGCCGTGTAAGCCAGCCAATAGCGTGCTCTCGCCGTAGTCGCCCCAGTTCTCGCGCGCGAGGAGTTTTTCCCTAGCTGGAGCGGCGGGGTATGGATGGAAAAGATACCGGCTAGGGCGAACCGTTGCGCGACCGAGGCCGCGCACTGTGGTTTGCGCTAGGCTCCGCTGCCTTGGTGTTAGTGCCTGGGGGGTGACGCCGCGATTCGCTCGAGGTCTGGACGATGCTAAAGCTCCTTATTCTTTCGCGGTATGATAGGCGCGGTGCTTCGAGCAGGCTCCGCTCCCTTCAGTACGTTCCGTACTTTGAGGCGGCAGGCCTGGAAGTCACGGTAGCTAGTTTTTTCGACGGCGCGTATCTTGACGGCGTCTACGGAGGTCGCGCAGCCGGTCTCGACATGCTGCGCTACTTCGCGCGGAGGCTTCGTCAGCTGTGCGTGCACCGAGCAGACGTCGTACTTCTCGAAAAGGAGATGCTGCCTTGGGTGCCAGCGTTCATTGAGTGTGCACTTCTTCCGCGGGGCATCCCGCTTGTGGTGGACTACGACGATGCGGTGTTTCACCGCTATGACGCGCACCGTTCACCGCTGGTGCGCGCCGTGCTCGGAGACAAGATTGATCGCGTGATGCGCTACGCCAACGTAGTGCTCGCCGGCAATCCTTACCTCGCAGCGCGCGCGCGGAAGGCGGGTGCGCGTCAGGTCGAACTTGTGCCAACGGTTGTAGACACTGAGCACTACGGAACGACACGCCGCCCTTGCACTGACGGCCGGCTCCGCATCGGTTGGATCGGTACGCCCGAAACGTGGCTCGGCTTTGGAAATGCTTACGCAGGCCTCTTGGGCGAAGTGGTGGCTGCCCACAAGGCTGTGGTTCGAGCCGTAGGCGCGGGGCCGGCGGAAACCGCGCCTAAAAACTTCGAGTTTCTGCCGTGGTCCGAAGCAAGCGAAGTCGAGCTGATTCAAGGCATGGATATCGGCATCATGCCGCTGGCAGAAACGCCGTGGGCCAGGGGAAAATGCGGCTATAAGCTAATTCAATACATGGCTTGCGGCGTTCCGGTGGTGGCCTCGCCCGTCGGGGTCAACGTGGATATTGTGACGGAGGGAACGCACGGTTTCCTCGCGCGTGACGACGCCGAGTGGCGCAAGGCACTCGCGACGCTGCTATCTGATGGCGCCCTGCGCGCCCGGATGGGCGCAGCGGGCCGGGCGCGCGTTGAGGCGCACTACGCGCTGCAAGTGTACGGGCCCAAAGTGGCCGCGCTCCTTGCAGGCCTAGCGGCGCAAGGTGGTCAGCACCGCGGGGCGCTAAGGCGGCCAGCGTTGAGCCGTGCGCACAAATCATCAAGCGCTGGTAAAGAAGCTTAAAGGTGCTTCTCTACGTTTCGATCTTCGCCGTTCTCATTGCGACGCGTTTCGTCCTCGCCGGGCAAGATAGCGCGAGGCGCTGGTGTTACCCGGCGCTGCTCGTCGCACTTTTCCTGTTTTCTGCCTACCGCTACAAAGTGGGCTGCGATTGGTCGGGCTACGAGAGCCAGTTTATGCTTAATCGCTCCTTTAGTTGGGGCGCATTTTTCGAAACGCGTGAGCCGCTTTGGTGGTGGACGATCAGCAAGGTGAGGGCCGCAGGGCTTCCTTATCCTTGGCTCAACGTGATTACTTCGTTGGTCTTCTTTGTCGGCGTGCATGTCTTGGCGCGGCGGCAGCCCGACCCATTCGGTTTTCTGGTCCTCCTTTTTCCCATTCTGATCATCAACATGCCCATGTCTGGTATTCGGCAGGGTGCGGCCGTTGGGCTGATGTGCATTGCGTTCACCGCATTCGTTGACCGAAAACTCCTACGATTTTTGCTTTGTGTTTTTTTTGCCAGCCTGATTCATGGCAGCGCGATAGTGTTCTTGCTGCTTGCGCCGCTAGTACTCGGGCAGTACACGCGGGCACGGATTGCTTTCGCCGTGCTTCTTGCGCTTCCGGGGAGCATAGCTTTGCTTAGCACATCAAGCTCGGAGCTAGCCGTAAGCCGCTACGTTGCCACTGGGGTAGACGCGGCCGGTTCGGCTTTTCGCGTGGGCGTTTTGTTCATCAGTGGTTGTCTCTTTTTCTTTGTGTTCCGCCAGCGCTGGAAGCGCGTATATCCTGCTGATTTCAAGCTGGTAAGCTTCGGTTCCTTACTAATGATGGCTGCGGTGGTCCTCGTGCCGATTTCCACCGTCATCGGTGACCGCATCGCTTACTACCTCATACCCATCCAAAGCGTGGTGTTCGCGCGCATTCCTTACTTGCCGCTGCGTAGCCTTAAACAACTCTACAGCGCAGCGCCCTACGCGGGCCTCTTCGTGATGTTTTTGACGTGGACATGGCTCTCGCGACACTTCGCCATCTGCTACGTGCCTTACGATACTTGGCTCTTCGGATTGCCTAGCAATGCGCTTCCTGGGCTGCCGCCGAGTCCGTTTTTGTAGAGCCGAAAGGCGCCCGTTGCGTGTGGGCCTGCATTTGAAGCAGGCCGCTCTAGCGTGTAAGGTCTCTGGCCCGCGGGGTGCTTTGGCGCTCCGTCAACGCTCACCCGGTCGGACGCGCCTAGGATTTCTTGCATGTCACAGTTGCCCATCGCTCTCGTTAGCGGAGCCTCCGGTGGAATCGGAACGGCTATTTCTAGGCGGCTCGCGCTCGCCGGCTACCGTGTGGTCGGCATCTGCTGGCACGCGGACGATGAAGTGCTGACTGCATGGAATGCGGCGCTTGAAGACCGCGGCCGTATGTTGCGCTGCGATATTTGCGACCCAGCAGCCACCGCTGCGCTGCTCGGAGAGCTCATCAGCAACGAGGGCTGCCCGGCCGCCCTCGTTAACTGCGCCGGCATTACCCGCGATGCACCCTTCCACCGTATGACCCTTGAGGCTTGGCGCGAAGTCCTTGAGACAAACCTGCTGAGCCTCTTCAACGTCACGCATCCTGTTTACTGCGCGATGCGTGAGCGCCGCTCGGGGCGCATTGTGAACATCGGCTCCATCAACGGGCAGAAGGGCCAGGCGGGCCAGGCTAACTACGCCGCTTCAAAGGCCGGGCTGCACGGT
>SLQV01000134.1 GCA_007131285.1 Myxococcales bacterium | reverse complement strand
GTTCGGTTGAGGGTCTGAGGCGAGCGCGCCCACAGCCAAAAACCGCAGCGAACTTGGGGTTCGTGAGGATTTTTGGCGAGGACGTAAGCCGGCTCAGGCCCTTAACCGGACACGCATGGGCTGGGGCCCAACACGCACCCTCGCCGTCGTACCCCCGACCAAGCCAAGGCTGCGACGTCTCAATAGACGACGCGTAGCGTTAAGCCGCCGCTAGCGAATCCGACCGAAGGCGTCAGGCTGAAGCGCGGCGCGGCGCGCGGCGTTGGGTCTTCTTTATCTCGGAGCGCGTCGGTAACGAGCAGGTAGGTGCCCACGCCCGTCGACGCCAGACCAAGCGAAAGAAAGACCCACTGCAATACGTTCTGGTGGCGGTTCAACCGCCGGCAGAGGTTGCGCACCTCCTCAAACTCGCCAGGATCCGCGCCGTGTGGCTCGGGATTGGCACACACGTCGGTGACCGAGGCAGGAGCCTGCTCACGATAACGCTGCAAAACCGGATCATTGTTGAGTGCGTTGATTTTGGCCCAAGAATACACCGTCAGTCCGAGAAATACTGTGCCGGCGCCCACGGCAGTCCAGCCACCTATGCGGCGCCAGTTGAGACCGTCGCTGGTTTGGGAGTCGCCTTCGAGTGGCGTACTTAGTTGCGCACTTTCGCGAAGGGGAACAGCCTCAACGGTGACCGTTTTGCCCGCTTCAATGACAACTTCTTTTCGTAGGACCGTGGTGTCTTGCTGCCGCACCTCGAGCGTGTAGGTGGCCGGCGCAAGATCTGTAACCGACCCGAGGCCGTCGATCCCAACCACTGCCTTGATCTCGCCATCGAGAAGAATAACCAACCCCAAAGGCCCGCTGACGGTCAATCCACCCACGTTCGACTGGCTTTGCTGATCGCTTTCGGGTTCTAGCGCGGGAAATAACGCACTCAACACCTCACCGGCAACGGCATTTCGTCCGGAGGCTAAACCGAGACCACGGGCGATCTCCGTATCGGATTCGTAATCAACGCGACCGGTATCCGCGTTGTAGAATCTTAGGACGAGCCGGTAGCTCTGCGGCTGCGAGCCCGGAACGCGATGCAGCGTGCCGTAAAGCACGCGCTCTGCTCGGAGTGTCTTGGATATGCGTGCGAGGCACGCGACGGAGGCTGACGTTCCGCACCCATGCGCGAGCGTCATCTGGCCTAGGGACACCGCCTGTTTCTGCAAGTTCCACTCCGTTTTGGAGGCAAGCTGCTTACGGAACGCTTGAGACAGTTTAGCTGCGAGCGCGTCGTCGCCGTCAACGGACTGCAAGTCAAGTAACGCGAGATTCTTGGCCCCTTCAGGCTCCGCATCGCGCGCCAGCGCCGCGCTAGCGAGCACCCCAGACACCGATAGGTAGGCAACCAAACCGGCTAGAAGTGCAGGGACTAGCCAACCTGATCGCGCCGCGTCGAGCCCAAGGCGCTTCATGCATTCAGGCTAACATTCGGGCAAAGCAACTTCAACGCTGGACTCACCGACGAGCTCAAGAATATGTTTTTGATAAACCTTCAACATATCGAAGTTTTTCCAGGATCATAAGTATGAGCACACTCCACGTATCACCCATACCCTGTCTGAAAGATAACTACGCTTATCTCGTGGAAACGGACGGGGCGTGCGCCGTAGTAGACCCCTCGGAAGCCGGACCCGTTATCGAAGCACTTGGCGACCGTCAACCGCACGCCCTGTGGCTGACCCACCACCACTGGGACCATGTCGGAGGCATCGAAGCACTATGCGAGCGCTATCCGGCGCTCGAAGTATGGGGCAGCGCGGTGGATGCCCAGCGCGGCCGCATCCCAAAGCAAACACGCGCGTTGGGGCACGGCGATCAGTTAAAGTGGGGCGGAACGACCGTCGATATCCTTCACACGCCCGGCCACACCGCGGGCGCGCTAGTCTATGTGGCAGATGGCCACGCATTCACAGGTGATACCCTCTTTAGCGGTGGATGCGGACGACTCTTTGAAGGCACACCGGAGCAGATGTTCGAGTCGTTGCTCGCAATCCTGACACTCCCGCCAGCGACATGCCTATGGTTCGGCCATGAATACACCATTGCAAATCTGCGCTTCGCCCTCGCCTACGGCGGCCCCCATCCGGAAACCACGCAACGCCTCCACCACGTCGAGGCCCTGAGACAAGCGAACTTGCCCACCACGCCAAGCACCGTCGCTACGGAACTCGCCACCAACATCTTTGTTCGTACCGCGCTCACAGAAGCGCGTCGCCCCGAAGCCATCGCCCACTTCACCGCAGCACGCAACGCCAAAGATACCGCGTAGCCCCGGGCAGATGACGGCTAATCTGACACCTGGCTTCGGGAAGAGTGGCGTTGCATGCGTCCGTCGGCTGTCCGAACTTGACCTTATTGTCGCCGATCGGCTCCGATCGTCCCGGGCGCGGCCGGATCGAACCCACATGGGGTTCGACCGAGCAGGCGCTGGCATCCGAGACGCCGGGGTCCCGACTGAAAGCCGAGGACCGGCATTTGCCTCCGGACGCCTAGCCCTGAGTGGATTCAGTGCTGTCGTCGAAGGACATTTCGTCGGCAGCAGAGATTTCGTACTTTTTCATGAGTTTACGGAAGTACTTGCGATCGATGTCCGCCTCCCGCGCTGCGTGGGAGATGTTGTTGTCGTTGGAGCGCAGCAAGTTCTCGACGTAGTCGCGCTCAAATGACGAGATCCACTGCTCTTTCGCGTCCTTGAACTTACCTGTGGGCATATGCTGCGCAAGCGCAGCTTCATCGCTTATTTCCTGGGCACTAAACGCATCTATGCTGGGCGTAGCACCGGACCCGGACCCCGGCATATCGACGTGATGGGCCGACACTAACCGCTGGTGTGGAATCGCAATGTGATCGGGCAGATCGCGAACTTCAATGGTGTTTGTATCGGCAAAAGAGACGGCACGTTCAATCACATTGAGCAGCTCGCGTACGTTGCCTGGCCAGTTGTATTCCAGCAGCTTATCGAGCGTTGCCCGCGAAATATTAACAACTTTGCGCTGACCGTCCTTGGTCCGGTTGAAGTTGCACGTTCGCAGAAAATGCTTGATCAGCAGCGGGATATCATCCTTGCGCTCACGCAACGGCGGCAAGCTTACCCGCACCACGCTGAGGCGGTAGAAAAGGTCTTCGCGAAAGCGGCCAGCCTTAACCTCGGCTTCGAGGTCACGGTTGGTTGCCGCGACCACGCGCACGTCGACCTTGATCGACCGGGTACCGCCCACGCGCTTGACCTCACGCTGCTCAAGCACACGCAGTAGTTTGGGCTGCAGGTCGAGCTGGAGCTCGCCAAGCTCGTCCAAAAACACGGTTCCGCCGGTTGCAAGCTCGAAAACGCCTAGACGTGTGCTGATAGCTCCGGTGAAGGAGCCCTTTTCGTGACCGAAAAGCTCGCTCTCGATGAGATTCTCGGGCACCGCACCGCAGTCGAATACGATGAAAGGTCCGTCGCGGCGCCGAGATTCCTGGTGAATCGTTCGGGCCACCACTTCCTTACCCGTTCCCGTCTCACCTTCAATAACGATGGTGGCATCGCTTGGCGCAATCTTTTCGAAGATGGCGTAGATTTCGCGCATCTTGGCGTCGCGCCCGATGATTTCGCCGAAGCGCTGCTTGTCCGACGGGACGATGCGCAACTTTTCGTCCACCGGGGCAAAACGCATTTCGGATTTACCTAGTGACACCACGCAATCCGGCTTGAGCCAAGCCTCACGAATCCGCACCCGGTTGATGAAGCTACCGTTGGTCGAGTCCAGATCGCGGATGAGGTAGTGGTCACCCTCTTGAAAGATGCGACAGTGATTGCGACTCACCGTCTCGTCCTCGAGTACCAGGTCGTTGTCCGGCGTTGCGCCTACGGTGACGACGTCTTTATCAAAGACATGTGTTTCCACCTTGCCCGCGCGCATCAACTCTAGTTTGACCCGACGAAGAGTGATCTCAGTCGGCCTACCATCAAGATAGGTAATCTTCGTCGCCGACTGAAGCGGAAGCGAAACATTCGGTGGGTTGACTGAATGCTGAGACAAAATACCAACCTCCAAAGCGGAGACCACGGCGCCTCCGAACAGCGCTCATGGCGCTCTAACGACTTTCAAACAAATCGGTCACCAGCGTCAAGCGGAAGCCCGAACGATCGGCTGACGCCCCCTGAGACACCCTCTGCAATCCGTGACTTCGGTCCCGGCTTGAGAGAGCAGCCCATCGGCCCGGTCGCTGCTTGCACGGAGTGGGGCACCAAGTCCCACACCCCGCGCCACCTGGCGACAATCCACCTTAGTGTCGCCCTACGCCAAGCATTTTGCAAACCTTTGTTGCTAACGCCGAGGCGCTTCGCCCCTGCCTAATGGCGCATTTTTGCGCCTAGCCCCTCTGGCGACGCGCTCAGAGCGCATTGGCAAGGCGAAAGATCGTCGAAGCAATCACAAAATACGTCCCTAAGCCGAGAACATCGACCAGCGAAGCTATCATCGGCGAAGAAGAGACTGCGGGGTCGAAACCTACTCGGCTGATGATCAACGGCAAAATGGCCCCGACAACTGCACCGAGCACGATGACAGCAACGATGCTTGAGCCCACAGCAAGCGCCATGAGCGCCGTCGTCTGCGCGTCTTCACCGGTCAGTGATGCGCGAGCAGCGCCTAATATTCCCAGCAAAACACCCAGAGCAAGCCCTATCGAGACCTCCTTGCCCGCCACCCGCCACCATTGCGAAGCGCGCACCTCACCAAGCGCTAGCGCGCGAATGATAAGCGACGATGACTGGGCGCCTGCATTACCACCGCTGGAAATGATCAACGGCACAAAAATAACGAGTGACACCATCGACTGAAGCAGGGCTTCGTTACGCTCCATGACCGTCGCCGTGAGCATCTGCCCGAGAAAGAGCACGACGAGCCAAGTCGCGCGGCGCCACACGAAGTCGAACCAGCCCGTCTCAAAGTAGCCACTCTCGAGTGGCACCATGCCGCCGAGACGCTGCAGGTCTTCCGTGGCCTCATCGATAAGCACATCGAAGACATCATCGATCGTAACGACGCCTAACATGCGCCCCTGAGGCCCAACTACCGGCAGTGCCGACAGATCGTAGCGCGCCATCGTCGCCGCCACTGCCTCCTGGTCTTCCTCTGGTCGCACCGAGACCACCTGCGGCGTTAGAATATCCCCGAGCGGCTGCTCCGGGTCCGCGAGGATGAGTTCGCGCAGCGAAATGACGCCTCTCAGCTGGAAGCCAACGTCACACACGAAAATGTAGTAGACGGTTTCAAGCTCGCGGCGACGACTCAGCCGCCGGACCGTCTCAATGGCCTCACCTGCGGTCACCTGTGGCCGGAGCGACAAAAACTCGGTCGTCATGCGCCCGCCGGCAGTCTCCGGCGCCCACCGCGCCAAAGAGCGCACTTCGCTCGCAAGCTCCGGCTGGCGCTCCGCTAGAGCGTCCAGCGTTTGGCTAGCCAGGGGGGCTGCTAGCAGTTGGAAAAGGTCGACCCGGTCGTCGGCGCTCATGTACTCGAAGAGCGCCGCGAGCCGACGGACTCCCAGCAACTTAAGCAGCTCACGCTGCTGCTCAACGCTGACCCGCGTCAGGATGTCCGCACTACGCGGGTCATCGAGCAGGTCGAGCATGGCCCGTGCGTCCTCAGCGCTCAGCGCATCAACCGCCGACGCTAAGTCCTCCGGGTGCATCTCAAGCGCCAAAGCCCTTACGTGCTCCGGTGCCGCCTCCAGCTCCTCCATCAACCCCACACTCGACCCTTTCCACCGCCAAACTAAGACAAAGCGGCGCACCCAAGACCGGGCAACGCGGAACGTACCAAGTTTCGCGTAGCAGTGCGACCTATGGCTTCCGCTGCAACACCTCGCCGGCATGCTTTCGTACGGTAAAGGCCCCGACGCGCGCGAGGCGGGAGCCAGACCTGGCACATTCAAGAGAAGGCCAAGAAACAAGAAACTTGACGAGTAACGCAGTCCAGGCTAGGTGCCTATACGGAGGGTCCTATGAGTAATCGCAAAAGCAAAGTCGAAGCCCGCAGCGAGGGTGTTCACGTTAAGCAGATAAACAAGTTGACGCTACGTACGATTCGGGGTGGCAGGGCGCCGGCTGATAAATTGGCGACGATGTCGGGCACATTTAATCAGTGAATCGTTTTGGTGTTGGCGCCTGAGCATCTCTTGGAGATGCTCAGGCAGTAACCCCATTGATGCGTTACTGAACATGCTGACACCAGAAGTGTCCGGGTAACCGTTCAGGGGGTCCAGAAAGCAAAAACGCTGCGGAAAGAAGCAAGTGG
>SLQV01000003.1 GCA_007131285.1 Myxococcales bacterium | reverse complement strand
TGAGCGATTGAAGGCGCGCGGCGAACCCAGCAGCGAACAGAGGGCTGTAGAGGCTCAATCTTAAGCTGATACGTACTAGCTTGAACGAATGTGAAGTGGTGGCGAGCGTCGAGCGCAAGCTTGAGGCTCCCCATTGCCCAATCCGATGCGGCTGCTGATGTGCCTTATGCAGCGGGGTTTTTGGATTCGAGCCAGCGGATGGAAGACTCCACTGACGCGCTCATCGCTTCGTTGACCAATACGGATACGGCCTCATCTCCCGCCTTGAGCGCTTCGTAATAACGCTGGCGCTCGGTCGCATGGATCACCACCGGCGGGTAGCCTTCGCTAAGCAGCACAAGGTTCATCACGAGGCGCGCCACTTTGCCACTATGTTTGGCAAAGGGGTAGATGTGCAGCAACTGCGCATGCGCCTTTGCGCCTAGACGCAAAGGGTGCATCGATCGCTTGGTTTCTGGCGCCGCTATCCACTGGATAAAGTTGCGCATCTTGTACGAGATCTTGTCCGGTGTGGTGATGTCGTGGAAGTAGAGGCGATGGACAGGCATGTCCTTACGGTACTTAGGTTGTCCTTTGCTCTCGACGTCATCCGGGGCGAGCTCGACCGCAATCTCTTTCACTACTTCAAGTGAGATGCTGAGCTTTTTTTTCTGGCCAAGTTCACGCACCAAACGCAGAGCGTTCATGTGGTGTCGGATTTCGTCGTATGCGGGAATCAGTGCAGAGTCGCTTGCAACCCGGTCGCTCACCGCAGCGTGCAATTCTTCCGGAGAATGCACCACGCCCTCCAGCGCACTATCGTGGTAAATCCACGACATATTCAGACGCTCGTCGTAAGTTTGGATGTCGGATTTGGAGGCAACCTTGAGCAAGGCGTGCAACCGCGCAACGCGCTCGTCAATCGGCTCTCCAGCGTGGGCTTCTACTACCAAAGTGATTCTCCAAGGCGCTGCGGAAGATCCAATACAAACCGTGGGGCGAAACACCTGAGTTGTCGCGGATACCTGCTGCGCGATCGCCTATCTCGTCGCACGCGAGTAACCGCGAGGTATAGATCACTAAACTATGAATGCAACCCGAGCTCCATAAGTCTTCCCAGCAACAGCCCATCGAGAAGCGTGGCCTAGCTCCCCGTAGCCGGGCCGCGCGCCAAGACCGCGCCGGTTCGACCGGCGTAATCTAGGGCAGGTCTACGATAGGCGGAGGCCGGATTTGTGTACGAGTCGTGTAAATTGACGCGACGCAGTCCTGCCGTTAGCGTTCGAACGATTAGAGAAGGCATGGTCGCAGACGAGTTCAAAGACGGGCAGCACGCCGGAACCAGCGAGCGCCGGCCCAGCGAGGCAGGTCAACGCGCAGTAGGCGCGGCGGCGCCTGTCGCGCGCGTTGGGGGTGGTTATCGTTTCGCGCAGCTCAAAGCCGTTCTTGCCCATCGGCGGCGCGTAACGGGACTCGTGCTGGTTTTGTTGGTCTTACCGCTGGCGTTGGCGCTTTTTCGCGTCACCCACAGCGCTGCGGATACCAGCTTACCGACACCGCCCGCCGCACGGGGTCGTGTAGCGGGTTTTTTGGCGCCCGAGGATCTCAACCGATTCTATGTTCAAGATGGCGAAGTGCGGGTCGATATCCAGCAAGGCTCCGCCAGCGCCGTCCTGACGCTCGATGAACGACTCCAGCGTCACGTTATCGAGAAACTGGAAACCTACGAGGTTCCATTCGGTGCGCTTGTGGCTATCGAGCCCCTCACTGGACGCGTTCTCGCTTACGTCTCGCGCTCGGTTGCAAATCCTCAAGCCGGCGACCTCGCTCGTGACGTCTCCCCGCCCGCCGCATCGATATTCAAGCTGGTTACCGCCGCTGCGTTACTGGAGGCGGGTGTGTCTCCCGGAAAGAAGACTTGCTACCACGACTCGCTCCACGGCATCGAACGCCATCATCTCAGTGACGCACCGCAGCGCGACGACGCATGTGCCGGCCTCGGCGAAGCGCTTTCCAACTCGACCAATGCGGTCTTCGCGAAGCTCGCGCTGCGTCATTTGTCGCCAAAGAGTCTCGGTGCAATGGCGGATCGCTTCGCCTTCGGGCGGCATGTGCCCTTCGATTTTGCCTGGCAGCCCAGCCCCTACCGCTTGCCCGAGGACGAGCTTGAGTTTGCCCGAGCTTCGGCGGGCTTCTGGCACACCCACCTCTCGCCGCTGCACGGCGCGACCATCGCCGCGAGCATCGCGAACAAGGGCTTGATGCGTCCCCCCTTCCTGGTGGCAGAGATTCGGCCAAAAGCTCGGGGCAAGACGCCGCTCTACCGCTACCGTCCAGAGCCAGGCCAGCGCGTACTGAAGCCGGAAGTCGCGGCCACCCTCGGCAAACTGATGGAAGGTACCGCGCGCTACGGCACTGCGAAAAACGCCTTCTACGACCGCAACGGGCGGCCATTTTTGCCGAATATTACCGTAAGCAGCAAGACGGGGACGCTCAACGGCCAAGCTCCCTATCGTGGCTACACATGGTGGGTGGGCTACGCACCGGTCGACAATCCTAAGATCGCTGTTGCAGCGCTTGTCGTGAATACGCCGAAATGGCGCATCAAAGCCAGTTACCTTGGCCGTGAGGCGCTCCGCGTGCATCTCCTTTCCAACGCCAAGCGTGGCGGAGGAAGCTAGTCGAGGGCTAGCGGCTCAAATAGGACGAGGCCGGCGGCTACAAAGATAATGTCCGCGGCCACGAGAATCCGCAGCCAGGCGTATACTTCGCTCAAAGGCGCATCCGAGATAAGTTCACGGGTGGCAACGACGGCGGCAAGCAATACAGGCGCTGTCAGCGGAAAGACGACGACGCTCAGAAGCAGGTCGCGGGCACCCGTACGCACGGTCAGCAAGCCGAAGAGGGTGGCCGTAGCCACAAAGCCGAGCGTGCCCAATGCCAAGATACTGAGCAGTGGAAGCAGGACGCCGCTGAGATCCGTGTGAAAGAGCAGCGCCACCAGAGGTACCAACACAAGCTGAACCGCTGTGAGAAAAAGGCAAAGCGCCGCGACCTTGCCACTGTAGATGGCGGACCTCGGCAGAGGTGAGAGGAGTAGTCCACGGAAGCTATCCTGCTCGCGTTCCCGCGCCCAGGCGCGGGAAACCGCTAGGATGCCGCTGAATGTGATGGCCACCCACAGTACCCCGGGCGCAAGCGCGCGCGCTGTCCCTCGGTCTAGGTAGAAAGCTAGCGATGTCAGTACCACAACGAGCACCGCGAACAGCCCCGTGCTCGTTGTGAGTTCACGCGTCTTGAGCTCGATGGCGACATCTTTACGCAAGATGAGCCAAGCTGCCTGTAACCAGGTAAGCGATGCTGGCGCCCTGCGGCTCATTGGCACAGACCTGCTGCGGAGTCAGTGACGATGCGGCCGCGGTCGAGCTGGATCGTTCGGTCCGCGAGCGCCGAACCAAATGCCCCGTCGTGGGTGACGAGTAATACCAAAGCACCGCGCGCGCGCTCCGCACGCACAAGCGCTGCCAAGGCTTCTAGGCCCTGATCATCCAGGCCTGTCGCAGGCTCGTCCAGCACGAGCACCTCCGGATCGTGAAGGAGGGCACGCACCAAGGCCACCCGTTGCAACTGACCACGGGAGTAGGTGCGAACGGGTCGGTCAAGATAGCGCCCCACGTGCAAACGCGCACACAAGGCGTCCACCTTGTGTGCGCAATCCAGGAGGCCGTAGGCACGTGCGGTCCAGAGAAGATTCTCCCGACCACTGAGGTCATGGTAGAGCATCGTGTGATGCGAAACGACGCCGAGCGTCGCGCGGTACCAGCCAGCACGGGGTGAGACCAGCCGACCCGCGAAGCTGAGATGGCCCGAACTCGGTCGCAGGATTTGGCAGACGAGGTTAAGCAGCGTCGACTTGCCCGAACCGTTGTGTCCTCGCAGCACGGTGACGGAGCCCGCCTCGAGCTCAAGCGAGAAGCGATGCAGTGCCAAGGTAGCGCCGAAACGTCTGCTTACCTCCTGCAGGCACAGTCGCTTTGGGAGAACTGGCTTCGGCGGCGGGTCACCGTCCACGATGAGGGAAGCTGTAGCTGGAGATGGCACGCTAGACCTTCAAGGCTAACGGACCGCCGTGAACGACCCAAGCCAAAACATAAGGGGGCAGCGCCGAGGCCTGTGGCTCCAGGCGCGCCTCTGCGAAGCGACTCCGCAGGGCACGGCAGTGCATCCATGACCGGCACGCTCTAGACGAACAGCATGCCAACCAGCTACGGTGTCTATGCGATGCCGGAAACGCCCAAGCCCCTGTCTGACCGACGCTACGCTGCTCTCCTTGACGATATCACCCGCTTGCTGGCGGCCAAAGCGGAAGACACGGCGCTTAAACGCCTACACACCTATTGGGCGGTAGGCCAGCGTGTCCAGGGCGAAGCGTTGCCGGAAGTGAACAGCTACAAGCGGTCGATACTTCGAGATCTCGCTAGCGACGCCTCGCTGCCACTGCGCACGCTTAACGAAGCCCTGCGTTTCTACGAACTCTATCCGACCCTCGATGCTGTCGAACATCTGGGGTGGTCTCATATTCGCTTGCTGCTGCCTATTGCGTCGCCCAAGACACGCGGCTTTTACGAAAACCTCGTAAGAGAGCAAAAACTTTCCGCTCGCGCGCTCGCGGCCGCCATCGATGCGGGGCTTGCGAACCCCAAGGCGCCGCGTCCCACACTGGCCCGGCCTCAAGGCGCGGCGTATCTCTACTCCGCCGAAGTTGCGGCCATCATCGACGGCGACACCTTGGATGTGGTGGTGGATTTAGGCTTCCGTGTGCGCCAAGAGCTGCGTCTACGCCTGGCGCATATCGATGCCCCCGAGTCTGGAACCCCTGATGGCCGTAAAGCAAAAACGTTTGTTGCAAAATCGCTCCTAAAAGCGGTGCAAATTGTGGTCAAAACAGCCCGAACCGACCTCTATGGCCGCTACGTTGCGGATCTTTTCTACAGCCAGACCCCATGCTCGATTGATGCGTGCTTCGAGCGCGGCCGCTACCTCAATGACGAGCTACTGCAAGCGGGTCACGCGCTGAAGCTTCGTGTTAACTAGACTAACTTGGATGCGCGTTCCGCCCAATCCTTGCTCCACGGGATGAGATCAGCGACGGGCATAGGCCGACCGATCCAATAGCCTTGCGCGTAGTCGCAGCCGAGACCCTCAAGCCACTGCCAAAGTTCGTAGTTTTCGATACCCTCTGCTACGGCTCGCATCTTGAGGCGTTTAGCCAGTTCGAGGCTGTTTTCGACGATAACCCGCGACTTCTCGTCCTGAAGTGCACGCCGAACAAAGGATACGTCAATTTTCATCTCATCAAAGGGCATGTGGCACAGGCGGTGCAAAGAGGCGTAACCCGTCCCGAAATCATCGATCGAAACGCGAGCCCCCTTGAGGCATAGACGCGAGAGCACATCTAAGGCGCCTACCTGGTCTCGCATCAAGCCGCTTTCGGTAATTTCTAACTGCAGCTCAGAAAGATTCTGGGATGCGGAGCGCACCATCGTTTCGATGCGCGCGGGGAGCGTCAGGTCTTCAAGATCGTGCATCGAAACGTTGATAGCGAACTCGAGCGGATAGCCATCCGCGCGCAGTTTCGCCGCATCCCGCAACGATGTTTCAAGCACGAACTCGGTAAGGCGACCGATAAGCGCGCTCTGCTCCGCAATGGGAATAAAGGCGTCTGGGGGTAGCCACTGGCCGTTGGGAAGCTGCCAGCGCACCAATGCCTCGACGCCGACCCATACCCGATCCCGCAGTCTTACCTTCGGCTGGTAGTAGACGGTGAGCTGTCTTGCATCTATCGCGCGCTCTAGTTCTTTTTCACTCACCTGGGGACGCACGCGTACCTGGCTGGGCACGTGTGGCTTGGTGCCCGCCGCAAATAGGTCCAGAAGTTGCTTGGCAGAGAACGGCTTGGCGAGCGTGCCTGCGACTTGGAGCCCTTGCAACTGCACCAGTTCTTCGACCGTACGCATGATGCGGTAGCCAAGGCCGCTCATGACGGCTATCCGCGGAACTTCCGGAGAAGAGGCAATGAAACGCAGCAGTTCGACCCCGTCAACGTCTGGCATGTGCAGGTCGAGCAGCACCAGATCGAATTCGCTGCTGTAGCGGCGCTGAAACTCGTCAAAGGTAGCAACGCATACCGCCTCATGCCCCGCATCCGCCGCCAGCTCTGCCACCAGCTCGCGAATCGATCGGTCATCGTCGATGACGAGAACGCGAGCGCCGGAAGCAGCGCGCGGCCGGGTCAAGTCAATCACTTCATCAAGACTGTGTGGTTGCAAAGCGTAGACTCCTGACAGCGATCGAGCACCGGACACACCG
>SLQV01000168.1 GCA_007131285.1 Myxococcales bacterium | reverse complement strand
GCTGGGTACGCCCGAGCAGTGCCCAGTTCCGGTTCTCTCCCGAGACGCTTTGCGAAGAGGGCCGTCCCACGCGCCCCCTGTCCTGGATACTAGCAAGAAGCGAACGTAGGGCTGCAGCGGGCCAACCTTGGGCTGGAACGTACTAGCCGGAGATGGCTTGAGCGCCGCTGATGATTTCGACAAGCTCAGTGGTGATGGCGGCCTGGCGGGCGCGGTTATATTGAAGGGTGAGACGGCCGATCATATCGGACGCATTCTTGGTCGCTGAGTCCATGGCGGTCATGCGGGCGCTGTGTTCAGACGCTATCGATTCCCGCACCGCCGAGTAAATCAAGGCATTCAGTGTGAGTGGGGCAAGTCCAGCGAATAAGGCCTCGGCGGAGGGCTCAAAGAGGGGTGAGTTGAGCGCTCTGACGTCCGTCGCCTCACTGGCGTTCCCAGTGCCCTGCTTAGCTTCGCTCTGCGGGCAGCTTACTTCAAGCGGCAGGAATGCCGTTACGCGAACCTCTTGCGTCATGGCGGAGATAAAGTGGGTGGAGATGATGCGTACCGTGTGAGCGCGTGCCTCCAGAAAGTGTGCGCTCAGGTCCGTTACGAGCCGCTTCGTACTCGCCTGAAAATCGCTTTGGAAGTCTGCGATGGAACAATGCGCCAACACTCGTCCGCCCAGCCTGTCCAAAGCGCTATCAACGCGCTTGCCAAGCGTGATAAATGCAACATTCTCCCCGGCAGCCCGATGTTCTCGTAGTACGTTTGTGCAAGCCTTGACGATGGTCTGGTTGAAGCCTCCTGCAAGTCCTCGGTCGCTGGAGATGACGAGATAGAGGTAGCATGATGCGGCGTCCGCCTGCGACGGCGGCTCAACGTGCGCTGATTCCAGCTGCCGTACCTCAGCGCTCGCTGTCACGGGTTGGTCTGCCGTTGGCGAGGGTTCCAGGGCCGGGCGCACGGTCAGCGGATGCGGCTTCCGCGGATCGAGGTGAGGCGCGATTTCACCGATCATAGCCAAGCAGCTGTGCGCGAAGGGACGCGCCTTAAGCGCGGCGATTTGGGCGCGGCGCAGACGCGCTGCGGCGACCATTTTCATTGCGCGCGTGATCTTTTGCGTGCTCTTGACGCTGGAGATGCGCCGTCTGATTGCCTTGAGGTTCGCCATGCTGGTCTCGTCACGCCCCCCGCGTCTTTGTCGCCGCTAAGGTGACCGGAAACGCGGTTAATTGTCGCTATGCTACTTGAGTTCTACGTTGGTGGTTTCGCCGAACCCGCTCTTTGACGCCGGCACATAGACGTTTCAAGCGTGCGCTCCACTGCCTTTGTCATACGCTGAACCCTCCCCTATGCTGGTTCAGCATTCCGAGTGCCTAGTGGCCCGGAAGTCTAGCTGTCTTGAGCCAGACCGTGCTCTGCGCGGAAGTGCTTGTCGTAGGCTACGAGCGTCTCTTTCAGCTTGGTTTCGCTGGTGCTGTCGAGTTTGCCAACCTCTCGCAGAGTTGAGAGCACCGCGGGCGCTGCGCTCTTGAAAAACTCGCGCATTCCGGTGTCGTAGCGGGTAACGAGTTCAACGGGAAGCCCGTCGAGGTATCCGTTGATTGCGCTGTAGATGACAATGACCTGCTCTTCAACGGGCAGAGGCGCGTACTGACCCTGCTTGAGTATCTCGACCAGGCGCTGGCCGCGCGCAAGTTGAGCCTGAGTCGCCTTGTCCAAGTCCGATGCGAACTGGGCAAAGGCGGCTTTTTCCCGGTACTGCGCCAAGTCGAGGCGCAGTGTGCCTGCCACCTGCTTCATCGCCTTGATCTGAGCATTACCGCCGACACGGGAAACCGATATGCCGACGTTAATCGCCGGGCGGACGCCCGAATAGAAAAGGTCAGATTCGAGAAAGATCTGGCCGTCGGTGATAGAAATTACGTTAGTTGGAATGTAGGCCGATACATCGCCCGCCTGAGTCTCAATGATCGGCAGCGCAGTGAGCGAGCCGCCGGAGTCCGGTATCTTCTTCGCGACTTTTCCTGCGGCCTTTGCGGCGGCTTCGGCCTCCTCGCGCGCTTCACCACCTACGTATACGGTCGTGTCCTTGCGGCTCGGCGCCTCGTCGGGTCCACAAACGACCCATTCTTCAGCGAGCTTGGCAGCACGCTCTAGCAGGCGGCTGTGGACGTAGAAAACGTCACCGGGATACGCCTCGCGACCGGGGGGGCGCCGCAGAAGCAGTGACAACTGGCGGTAGGCAACCGCCTGCTTAGAGAGGTCGTCATACACAACGAGTGCGTGCTCGCCCTTATCTCGGAAGTATTCGCCGATGGCGCAGCCCGCGTAGGGGGCGATGAACTGCAAAAGTGCATTGTCCGATGCCCCGGCAAGTACCACCGTTGTGTAGGCCATAGCGCCGGTCTTTTCGAGGCGGTCGACGACCTGAGCGACCGTCGACTGTTTTTGCCCGATGGCAACATAGACGCAGTAAACGCCGGTGTTTTTCTGATTGATGATCGCATCGACAGCTACCGCGGTTTTGCCGGTCTGTCGGTCGCCAATGATGAGTTCGCGTTGACCGCGTCCGATGGGAATCATCGCGTCGATGGCCTTGATGCCCGTTTGAAGCGGTTCTTTCACCGGCTGACGCGCCATGATGCCGGGCGCTTTACTTTCAATCCGTCGCCGATGGGCCGTTTCGATGGGGCCCTTGCCGTCTAGCGGCACGCCAAGAGGATCGACCACGCGGCCTATGAGCGCGGGTCCAACCGGGAGGTCCGCAATGCGACCGGTCCGCTTAACGGTGTCGCCCTCACTCACCTGAGAATCGGTGCCGAAAACCGCCGCGCCTACGGTGTCTTCCTCAAGGTTAAGAACCATGCCCATCACGTCGCCGGGGAACACCACCAGTTCGCCAGCCATCGCTTTTTCCAGGCCAAATATGCGGGCGACGCCGTCACCGATACTGATGACAGTCCCCGTTTCGCTGACGTCCAGCTCGTGCTCGAAGCCGGCAATCTGCTGCTTGATAATATTGGAGATCTCGTCAGCTCTGATTTGGGTCATGGGTCTGGTATCCTCGTGCGGTGCCGCTATATTGGTGGGGATTGTGCGGGCGTATCCGTGGCAGTATCTCTTCGTTTTGGCCCGGTAGTTCCGTGGTGGCAGATTTGCCTGAGGTAAACTCGGTAGTCGATGCTGGCTGTGAAGCCTCTTCTGGTGGCGCGATGCGCGTTGGCTGCTTCAAGGCTCTTGCTTCATCAGTGCTGTAATCCATTTAACAGGTCTCGTCGCATCCTGTTCAGCGCCTGCTTCAGGCTTGCGTCGACAAGGTGTGATCCGATACGGACACGGAAACCAGCGAGCAACGATTCGTCCTGAATGTTTTCAAGAATCACTCGCTTTCCCGTAAGCTTTTCGAGGCTTTCGGTTAGTGCTGCAAGCTGCGCGGGACTGGGTTTAACAGCAAATTCGGCCTTTGCTCGCTGCACGCCCTGGCGGGCGTCTACGAGGCGCCCGAGGGCATCGACGGCATCCGGCACCAAGGCCAGTCGGTCCCGCGACCAGATCAACTTGAGCCAGCGCAGGGGTGTCGCGCTAAGACCTAGTTCCGCGAACACGGGCTTGAGTACGGCCTCGCGCCTAGCCTGTGAGAGCCCGGGGTTGGTTGCAACCGCGCGTAGGATGCTGCTCTCTCGCCAAGCGTTTGCAAAGCGTTGTACCTCATCAAGCCATGCGCTCAGCTCGGTTGCGTCTGCCGCGGCCTGAGCGAGGCCGGACGCATAGCGCGTGGCGATGGCACTTGTGCTCATGACGCACACCCGGCCGTGTTTGCGATATCCGAGCGGTTGTGCTCAAGCGCGCTGAGAGACTCTTCCTGGCTAAGCTGATCGATGCTTTGCGCCCAGTAGCGATGTTGGGCTTCCGCGCCCAGCTCATCGCTTAGCCGTTGCTCAAGCCTTGCCATTGTCTGCTCAATAATCGATTCGGTGAGCTCACGCTTAAGGCGCGCGCGGATCTGCTGCGCCCTATTCTCTGCTTGGCGCAAAATCTCTAGCGATCGGCGTTCCGCCTCATCTAACATGCGTGCCGCTTCGTCCTGCGCGCGGGCGATCGATTCCTCAATCACTTTGGTCGACTCCGCTTCGAGTCCCGCCAGCTTCAGGTGCATAGCTTCGTACGCTGTCTGAGCCGCACGTCTTGATTCGGATGCTTTAGCAAGGTCACGTTTGAGGTTTGCGTGCCGCTCAAACTGGTGTGCGATTAGCTTGCGCCCAACCAGTCGCCAGAGCAGCCATCCGAGAACCAAAAAATTCACCGTCTGCGCGACGAAGGGAACGTTGCTGACGATATCGCTCAAACCGCTGCCACTGGCCGGAGCCAGCGTGAAAGTTTCATGGCTCGCGTTTAATTGGGAGTCAGTGTGCTCCTCGCGTGAAACAGTGTGCCCGTCCTCACAGCCGCGCTGCAGCGGCCCGGATCCCATGTGCCCATCGCGCAACAAACTGGCGCCAGCGAGTCCCGAATATGTTCTAGGCAGCATGGCGTTCGCCTCCCCCCAGCACCTTCGCTGCGATGCGGTCGGCGTAGTCGTCGACGGACGCCCTCAAGGCGTTTTCGCTCTGCTGCGCTTCATGTCTCGCTTGCGCTACCTCGCGCGCAAGCAGGGCGTCCGACTCCGAAGCGACGAGGCGCACGCGCGCCTCGAAGCGCGCACGCGCCTCGTCTAGGACGAGTTTGCGTTCTGCTTGCGCTGTCTGTAGCGCTTGAGACACGCCTTCCTCATAGACTCGTCGCTCAGCTTCCGCTTGTGCCACTAGGTCCTCCGCCGAATGCTCGGCGCCCTCCGTTGCCAGACGTCGCGCTTCCATGACCGCCAGTGCGGGTCTGAAAACCAGCGTACGCAGCAGTAAAAAGGCAACGGCAAATAACCCCAGTTGGACGAAGAACGTCCCGTCGAGATCAATAATTGAACCCTGGGCTAGCAGCATAACGACCGACCGCTCCCACGGCGTTATCTAGCCGTCCGGGAGGCGCCAGGGCTACCATGCGTGAAAAGTCGCGGCAAGGCCCGGTGCAGCTGCCTCTGGTGTTTGACGCGGCGAAGGGTTGGTCCGGGGGTATCGTCGAGACTTCGCCGTCTCTCTGGCATACTATTCGTCTCTCGGAAGCCCGCGCTCTGCGGGCCAACACGCGCTGACAGTCGCTTGGGCGCGGGGCTGGAGTACGCTTCTTGTTTCAGGCGCGCTTAGACGCTGGATTTTCGGGCCCGGGTGAACTCCGCCAAGGCGCGAATCGCGCGCTTAGCCGCCTTCACATTTTCCTTTTCAACCAGCGCTGAGGGCACAGGCATCTTGGGGGCGAGAAAAATCCTGAACGATAGCTGCGAGCGCCGCCCTTCGTCGAGCGGCGTCAGCATCCAGCGCGCGCGGAAATCCGAGACATTCCCCTCTTTCATCTGAGCAATCACGTTTGTGCCTCCGTCGGCACGAGCCTGCTCTTTCAGCATGACCTGCGCCCAAATCTTATACGCTCCCTTAAGCAAGCCGGCTTCTAGGTAAAGGAGCGCTTTGCCTTGATGCTGGGCAAGGACCTTGGATGTCGAAACATGGGGGAAAAAGTCAGCATAGTGTGGATAGTCGCGCAGCGAACTCAGCAATTCGGCATAGGGCAAATCCAGCGTGGCTGTTGCCTCGCCCCATGACTCGTTTGTTGCCGAATCCAAGACATGTCTGGATTCAATATTATCGGGCGGAGCCGCCGCAAGCGGGCTTGCTGCCGACGCGCAGAGCACTGTTGCGCAGAGAAGCGTGAACAGCGGCAAGTCCGAAGCTGCGCCGCGGGCGTGTCGGTTGCCCCGCTTCGAAGCAACCAGGGGTGTGGCCGAACGCGTCTCGGATAAGCTCGGCGGGTGAACCCCGTCGAGCTGCGACCATGCTTTGGGAAGGCAATGATTAACATTTTTCATAAAGTCACCTGGTACGGCAAGGCGACGCGATGCGTCGATCGAGTGTCGCCACCGCCTCGTACTCCGACGTGAGCCCGTCACAACCTACCATCTTAACGACGTTTCTGCTCGCGTACGGCTGTACTCCGACGTGGCGTAGGCGAGATCCATTCACGCAACGTGCGCCGCGTTGCACACTCCAGGTGCTCGGGAGCCGGTCTCTGGGTCTTTGGGCATTTTGCAAAAATACACGGGGATCTGGCAATGAATTCCGCAACCCCGCTCCCAAAAGCCTAAGATTGCGCGTGGGGGTTAAAGCGCCTACGCAGCTCTTGGCTGCGGCACGCGTGTTTTCAAGAGCCCTCCGCGCGGACGAAGCACTTGAGCGCGGCGCTAAGCGGCTTGGTTCTGTCTCGAAGCGAAGCCAGACTTAATCGACCGTATCGCGCCGCTGTTCTAGCCAGGGTGGAAAGTCTTCAATGGCGAGCGAGACTGGCTTCTCTCGAAGGTTCCATTGGCCTGAAATCATTGCGCCTTCAGCGGCGTAGAGCGCCTCTGCCTCGACTTCAGCTAGCATATCGCTCCCTGGAGCAAGTTCGATGCTTTCGGCCACCCGGACCTCCCCGCGGACCCGCCCGCCGAGCACGATCAAGTTAGATACCTGAATGATGCCTTCGATCTCCGCATCAGGTCCGACAGTGAGGAGCCCTGCGCCCAATATCTTTCCCTGGAGCTTGCCGTCAACTCGGGCGAATCCCTCAAATGCGAGCGTCCCTTTGAAGTGGGCACCGCGGCCCAGCAACGCTCGGCATTCGCCGTCCGCCATGGTTCCGTGCGGGGGGGGATCACCAGGGGAGGGTGGGAGGCTGTCTCGGGCATCGCGGTCATGGGGGCGGGGGTCCGCGATATGTCGAGCCCCAGGGTTGTCCGCACCGAGCTTCGCTTCGTTGGGCGTGACTCGCAAGGCGTGATCGGCGACGCCGCTTGGCTCAGAAGTCGGAGACATTTGCGGATAAGCTGGCATGGTATTGAACAGGTTGCGGGCGACTCTGGTCTCCTGGGACGAACGAATGCTTATGGCGCAGACCGAGCCGTGCCGCCAACGCACGAGCTTTCGCGCCGCGCAGGCCGATAAAGCGCGCATTCCGCGCGCTCGCGCGGCGTAGACTGTGCTAAAGTTCGCCTGGGCGGAAGGTCAGCAAGCTATGCCAAGAGAGACGCAGCAGCAGGAGTGGCAGACGATGTGGTTTCAGGCGCGCAGATTCGCGCAGGCCTCTCAGCGCGCTGATGCCATCGCGCGCGCTGAGGCCTTGCTGCGTTGCATGGACGATGCGGCAGTGGCCAGTGTCGCGCGCTCGGACGCCCAAGCGGCAAGCGCCGTTGACGCTCACTCCGCTTCGATCGCCTCGACGGAGGCTTTCCGTGCAGTCGTGGAGGTCGAGCTTCGGCGCTGGCGTGAGGAGCATCACGCGTTGCAGCAGCGCTTAGCGGGTGGGCGGGTAGCCGCTATGCGGGAGGCGCTCGCGCGGGGAGCTGAGCGCGGCTAGGTGAGCCGGCTTTGGCGGCGGTGCGAGGTAGGCTTTGGTGCCTCGGGCGTATGGCAGTGTCTCGCGACGCACAAAGCGGCTCTAGCCCCGGCCATCGTAGGCACCGCAGGATTCCCGACGTAAGCCCAAGTAGCTGCGCCGGAGCCCGGTGGTTAAGCTGGGTTTAACGGCGAAAGGATGTCAGTTGTGAATGATTCCCCAAAGCGGCCGATAGCCGCCTGGATTGTAGCGTTTGGATCGGTGCTGTTGGCGGTAGCCGTTGCCTGGCTTTTCTTGGGCGGAAGCGAATACAAGGTGCCGGAGGAGGTAAGCCAGCCCGCGGATCCTGCAGAGCCGGCAGGTGTTCCGCGCCTCCGTTCACTGCCGCAAGCTGCCCTCAAGGGCGGCGGTCAAAACGACGCGTCCATTGCCGATGTGGCGGCTCAGGTAGTGCCGTCGGTGGTGAACATTTTTTCGACCGTGGGTGGTCCAGCTGCGGGTTCGCGGGGCATGCCGCCGGATCATCCGTTTTTCCGACGTTACTTCGGACAGCCGAGTGAGCCTCGCCAGCGCCAACAACAGAGCCTTGGTTCTGGTGTGATAGTCAGCGAGGACGGCGTGATTCTCACCAACAACCACGTGATCGAGAAGGCTTCAAAAATCCGCGTGGTTCTTGCGGATCGTCGAGAATATTCCGCCGAGATCGCCGGTAGCGATCCCCAGACAGATCTCGCAGTTCTCAAGCTAGAACTCGGGGCAGGGGATCGCGTGCCCGCGCTTCCGCTGGGGGATTCGGGGCGGCTACGCTTGGGCGATATCGTCCTGGCGGTCGGCAATCCCTTTGGTCTGGGCCAGACGGTGACCATGGGCATCGTGTCCGCTGTGGGTCGTGCGAATGTCGGCATAGCCGACTACGAGGACTTTATTCAAACAGATGCAGCTATCAATCCCGGAAACTCCGGCGGAGCGTTGGTTGACATGGAAGGTCACCTGGTCGGCGTTAATACGGCAATCCTGAGCCGTACTGGGGGCTATCAGGGGATTGGCTTTGCTGTGCCAACCAAAATGATTGAGCCAATCATGCAGTCGCTGCTCGAGCGTGGCCGCGTAGAACGCGGTTGGCTTGGCGTAATAATCCAGGATTTAACCACCGAGGATGCTGCGCGCCTTGGCATCAATGGTGAGCGCGGAGCACTGATTGCGCAGGTTGGACGGGGGACACCTGCTGAAGCGGCGGGTCTTGAGGCCGGTGATGTGGTGTCTCATCTCGACGGTGCCGCGGTGGAAAGCAGTGCGCAGCTGCGTAACGCCGTCGCCATGAAGGGCGCCGACAAATCGGTGGTTTTGGGCCTGCTTCGTAATGGTAAACGCCGAGAAGTATCGGTGAAACTCGGCGCATTGCCTGCGGAGTTTTCGCGTTGAGTCGTCGCGCCTGCCGGGAAATGGGGGCGTCGGCCTGGAGGGAACAATCGTGCATCGCGGCTTTAGATGCCGGCGAGCCGAAGAGGGATTTAAGTTGTGCTGACGTGTGAACGCATAGAGGTCGCCTTTGGCGATCGGACGCTATTTTCTGATGTATCGCTTCGTATCGATCCGGGCGATAAGATTGGGCTCCTCGGGCGCAACGGCAGCGGCAAAAGCACGCTGTTTAAGCTGCTCACCAAGCAGACCGCACCCGACCGAGGCCAGGTGCAATGGCCAAAGCTCTTTCGTGTGGCCCACGTCAGTCAGGACACGCGCGTCGACGAGGCGTTGACGCCGACGGACTTCCTTCTGTCTCGGGCAGAGGAGCGCACGCAGGTCATCGAGCGCCTCAAAGATGCAGAGCAACGCTTGGCTGCTGCGCTTGAAGGCGAAGGTGATGAAGAAGCCATGTTTGCTGCCTCATCGGACCTAAGCGAGCTAACCGAGCACCTTAGCGCCCTTGAGCAGGTCTACGGTGAAGCGCAGGCCGCATCGGTTCTCGCAGGCCTCGGTCTATCTCCGGAGCAGCAAGGCATGCGCTGTGGAGAGCTGTCTGGGGGCTGGCGGCTTAGAGTCGCCCTCGCGGCGGCACTTTTTCAGCGTCCAGACTTGCTGCTCTTGGACGAACCGACCAACCATCTCGACTTGCCCAGCGTGTTGTGGTTGATGGAGTACCTCAAGCGCTACGAGCCGGCCGTCGTCCTTACCTCCCACGATGGCGAGTTTCTCGACGCGGTTGCTAAACGTCTGTGGCTTATCGAACTCGGTCGTGTGGTAGATTTTGTCGGTAATCGCAGTGCATTGCGGGCTAAGCTTGAGGAGAATGCGGAAACCGAAGCCAGGACTCAGGCCAAGCTTGAGTCCCGCGCCCAGGAAATCGATGCGTTTGTGAAGCGATTTAGGGCGCAGGCATCCAAAGCTGCTCAAGTTCAGAGTCGCATCAAGGAGCTAGAGAAACTAGACGCGCAGCGTCAGGGGCCCGCGGTACAACAGGGTGTGCCTAGCTTCAGGTTGCCGGAGCCGCCATCCTGCGGGCGGACGGCGCTTGAGATCGAGGATGTGAGCCTTGGTTACGGTGAAACCATCGTGCTGCGCCGCGCCAGCGCTGTCATTCGCGCGGGAGAAAAGGTCGCTATCGTTGGCGCAAACGGAGCGGGCAAGTCGACGTTGCTGAAGGCGATTGCTGGCGTTCTGCGTCCCCAGACGGGTGAAGTGCGCTTTGGTGCACGGGTCGAACCACTTTTTATCGGCCAGCACTTGGAAGACGAATACAGCGGGAGTGAGAGTGTCTTTCAATGGGCGTACTCGCGCGCGCGCCACCTGAGCGAAAGCCGCATTCGTGGTATTCTTGCGGCGCTTGGGTTTGATTATGAGGCGCAGAAAAAGCCGCTCTCTGTGCTCAGCGGTGGTGAGCGCGCGCGGCTTGCCTACTCAGGCCTAAGCCTGACACCGGGAAACTTGATTCTGCTTGATGAGCCGACAAACCATCTCGACCTTGAGTCATGTGACGCGATGATCGAGGGGCTACGGAGCTTTGCCGGCACCGTGCTCATCGTCTCTCACCATCAGGATCTGCTTCACAAGTTGCCGACAGCCCTCTGGGTGGTTGAAGGCGGCGAAGTCGTGCCCTTCGCCGGAGACTATACGCGCTACAAGGAGGTCATGCTTGGCGACCACGGGTCTGCTGCAGGCAGGGAGGGGAGCCACGATGGCCCAAAGGTTGGAAAAAAAGCCGAGCGGGCGCAGCGGGCTCAGGCAAGGGCGACCGAGCGTTTGGAGCGCGAGGTTGCCGCAGCCGAAGCTGAGGTCGAGGCAGCCGAAGCCGAAGTGACGCGGCTGGAAGCCGCCATGTCCAGCGAGCGCGACGCCGAGAAGCTGATGACGCTCGAGCAAGAGCGTCAAACGCAGCGCAACCGAGCGCAGTCCGCGGTGCAGCGCTGGTCTGAACTCGGCGAGCGATTGGACGCCGAGCGCCCGCGCGCTTGATGCGTCTTTTGGGCCGGGTTGACGATGCTTTGCAGGCAAGTTCTCTGGCGGTTTAGCGTGCGAAAAAGCTACAAGAAAAAGCAAGTGGGCGCTGGGGCGCTCATGCATAGTTTTAGGTTTTTTGGGGGATAGCGTTCGAGATGCACGCTCGAACACAAGGGGGGCACTTCCTAAGTGGCCTCCTTGAACGGTTACCTTTGCAGAGAGCGTCTCTAGGTGCCTCTGTGAGACAACGCGCGCGGTGAGAGCCGCCGCCTGTGCTGCGGAATGGAGCCTCACATGTACTATCGATTGCTACGTTTTGAACATCCTCTCGAGCCCCCTCGTCTCGTGGCGCTTGACGTGCCCATCGCTGCCCATGCGGCAGCGCACAACGTCAAGCTAGCCACTGAGCACGCCGTAACTGCTCTGGCGCTTACACGAGCGGTCATGCCGCACGCGCTGAGACCAGAGCGTTATGCGCTCTGGTTGGTGGGGGGGGGTGACTTGCACTTAGGCGTGCATCCCTGGCTCGACGCGATGGAGCGACCTTCACGCGATCTACAGCGCGCGCTCGCCGCAAGAGTGCGCGCAGAGCTTCAAGCGGAGCATCGTGCGGAAGCCGCTTTCGATGACGAGAGCTTTGCGTTCTTTGGAGTCGTGCGCGAGGGCAAAGGGGCAGCGCTGGGTGAAGCCGAAGCGGCGTTACTTGAGGTCACCGAATCTTTCGGCGCGGTACCGGGGAAAAGGGCGCGCGTTCTCGGCGACCTTTGGCATTGCGGACAAGACATTGATGTACTCTGCGAACGCGCAGACGGGCTTGCCGCCATGCTTTGCGCGCAGCGCGCCGCGCCACCGCCGGGCTTGTTGCTGGGGTTGTGTGACCTTTTTGGCGTCGTTGCGCAGGTGCGTTTTGGTATGCCTGTGCGCTGGATCGAAGCAGACGAGTCCTATGCGCCGCCGCTTTTTGCCCTATCGACCCCAAGTGGCGAAGACCGGTTTATTCCAGTGGGAACGCTCTGTTGCGACGCCTTGGCCACAGCGGAATGGCCCACCCTCGTAGCGCTTGCCGCACGGGCCGAGTCAGCGGCGGGGCGTTAGAGAGCGGTCCTTTTGTTTAGCGCTGAATCTTTGAAGGCTTAAAGCGCGATGAACAGCTGAGTCAAGAGAGTGTCCGCGATAAGGACAGAGACAGAAACGACAACGACCGCCGTTGTCGTGGCACGACCTACGCCTTCGGTGCCACCCATGGTATTTACGCCATAGAAGCAGCCGATAATGCCTATAAGTGCTCCAAAAAAAGGCGTTTTCGCCATGCCCGCACCGAAGTCCGAGAGGGTCACTGTGTCAAGCGCAGAGGCGATAAAGTAGCTTGCGGAGACGCCGAAGCTGAAGTGCGAGACAAGCATCGCGCTGACGATGCTCAGCACGAGTGCGAAGAGCGTCATCAGCGGCAGGGCAAGGGTTGTGGCGAGCACGCGCGGTACGACGAGTTTGCGTACGGGGTCGGCGCCAAGCGCATGAATGGCATCGATCTGCTCCGTGACGGCCATCGAGCCAAGCTCGGCAGCAAGACCCGACGCAATACGGCAGCCTACGACGAGTGCGGTTAGGGCGGGAGCAAGCTCGCGGGTCTGCGATAACGACACGATGCGGCCAACGCTATCGATGGCACCAAACTTTTCCAAGGTAACGGCGAACTGAATAGCCATCACTAGGCCGACAAAGATAGCGGTCGCCGCCGCGAGGCCCAGTGAACGGACGCCTAGGCGTTCGAGTTGGGTCACCGCGGCAGCGATATCGATCCCCTGACGCGCGATATTCATCACCACATCACGCGACATCAGCGTGATCGCCCCGAGTTCCTGGAGGAAGTCGCGCAGTCTGCGACCCAGAAGCCATGTCGGTGCATCGATGGTGCGCTTGCTCATAGTCAGCCCTCCTTAAGGGGAGGGGTACGTATTACCCGAAACGTCGCAAGCCACGCCGCAAAATCACCCGCATTGTCTGCAGGTATCTGAGTTGGAACGACAGGCGCTTTCGCTTGAATATCGACCGTTCTCGGCGCGGGCGTTGCGCTGGGTGCGCCAATCTCCAAGAGGTCAAAGACACACCCATCTTTTTTAAGCACTACCATGCGTAGCTCGCGGGGTACGCCGTCGAGGCTCGCGCGCATGTGGGAATACAGCGCTTCGCGCTCGGCGAGCCGTTGACGACGCTCTTCAAGCATAGTCACATCGCGAAAGCCAATCATGAGGTGGCGGCGCAAAACTTCTAGCGGAATGTCGTGTCGGCGGCCGCAGCGACCACCAACTTCGCGCACCGCGCCATCTCGTTGCTCGAAAGCTGCGGTGCCACGGTCAGCTATCTTTAGCTGGCTCCACTCGGGGCCTGGATGTGCAATCTCGAACTCGAGTTTCCGGTGTTGTACCCGACCATCACGCCAATGTAGGTGGTTGCCGCAGCCGAGCCCGGTGAGCAGCCAGATGCTTAGTAGCGACAGACGCGGTAAACGCACTAATACGGCGATGGCGGGTATTCGCGGGGCGGCCACTTCCAGACTATAGCGCGAGAAGCACGCCTGTCGTCGCGTTCAGTGCATGTCTCGCAAGGTACTCGGACCCTGAACGTGGCATCGCGAAGCGAGTGTTCCCAGGAATCTCCTGATCGTCTATGCTTAGAACGTCGCTTAGGAAACGGGTAGGAGGCGGGCGGTCGCGCTGGCCCTGCTCGCTGGTTTGGCGATCAACGAAGGTATCGTCATTGTGCGCGAGTCGGACAAACAGCTACTTCAAGCGCTCATTCGGGCTGGCGTGCTCTCCGCTCAAGCCGAGACCAAGGTCAAGGAACTCGCAAGCCGTAAGCGCCGGCCGCTCGTCGATGCGATTGTTGAGGCGCATGCCGCAAGCGAGGCCGCCGTACTTCGGTTTATCGCGACCCGGCACGGTACAAGTTTCGTTTCTGCGGAAAAAATCGCACGGCTCAAGGTCGCGCCGGATCTCATCCGGTTGATACCTCAGCGCTTGGCGGAACAAATGTTGGTCCTTCCAGTGCGCGACGATCCTCGGTCGGGCAAACTTACTGTGCTTGCGGGCGACTTGGAGGAATATGAGGTCGCCAAGCACCTGCAAATGAGTTCGGGGCGCCGCTCGATTGAGGTCTTTGTCGCACGCCCTTCAGCGATATTCGCAGCTATCAAAAAGCACTATGAAGGTGACAGCCGGGCCTTCGCTTCGGTCTATTTGGGTCTTCAAGAAGCTCGGCCTGAGGTGCCAGCGCAGGGCTCGAAGCCGAGTGCGGTTCAGGAGCCTACTGTCCCGCAGGCGGTGCGCCAGGGTGCGACGGCAATACCGGCGCGCCCAGTTTCGCGACCTAAAGCCCCACCGCCCCTAAACCTGCCCCAAACTGGAACGGAACGGTCTTTAGGCCCGCACGTCGATGGCTCGCGTCCGGGGCCTAGGCTCCGCGCGCAGACCGCTGGCGCGCGGCCTTCCAAGACCGGGAGCGGTGTCGGCGCGAGGCGAGTAGGTGCGCCCATCGATGGCAGCGGACCGCAGAGCATGTTGGAGCTAGGCAATCTGGGGGGAGCGTCTGCCATCGCTCTTGAGCGAGATTCGGATTTAGACAGCCTTGTAGCGTCTACCGGTGACTGCGAGGATACCCAAGTTGGCTTGGATTACGATTTGCGCTCCGCGGGCGTTCCTGACGCATATGCCGCGCTGATCGCGCTCGATGCGCCTGCACTCGATCACGAGCCGCGCGAGCAAGTGAGTGGAAGGGACGGCAGCGCGGCGGGTCGAGATAACGTGACGGAAGCTAGCAACCCGCCTCAAGCCATGGCGCTTGCGCGGAGCGGGGAGGGTGCGTCCCGTGATGTGTCCTCTCGTGAAACCCCTGATAGCCTCTCGCTTACGACGCAGCCGCCACGAGGTGAAGACGTTCGTTGGGATGAGGCCTTCGAAGTCTTCGTCACCTTGATGGAGCAGGGCAAGGGCGGATTGCGCGGCCACAGTCCGCTTGTCGCACGGTGGGTCGTCAAGCTCGCAGAGCGCCTTGGGCTCGAGATGCCTGAGGTTCGAGCGTTGCGTGCCGCGGCGCTGCTTCATGATCTCGGTCAGACGGAGGACCAACACATCACCCTGCACCGCGCCGCGGAGGCGCCAGGGCTCGTACGACAAGCGGAACGAGCCTACCGCGCGCCGATGCGTCTGCTCGAGAGTGCGAATCTGCCTCCCCTTACGATTGAGGCATTGACGCATCGCTTCGAGCGCTTTGACGGCAACGGATTTCCCAAACGTCTTGCGGGTCGAGACATTCCTGTCGGCGCTCGTTTGCTTGCGCTTGCGGAGACCTTCGCTGATTTAACGATGAACGATGCCGGAAAGCCGGAGGGTGCCATGGCGCCGAAGGCAGCCCTTGAACGCATGGAGCATCACGCGCCAGAGGTGTTCGATCCTGACCTCCTGGCCGTGCTGCGTGAACTCGTGATTGGAGCAGGCGTTGGTCGCGCTGCGCAGGGGGGCAAGTCGACCTTGCTGCTTATAGAAGCAGATCCGGAGGACGGGGTGGTGCTTGAGGTACATCTCTCGGCGCAGGGTCACGACGTTGTGCTCGCGCGCTCACTTGCGGAGGCCCAGAGTGCGATGGCCGAGGAGCGCTTCGATCTCGTCATATCCGAGGTGCATTTTACGGACGGTAGCGGCTTTGATCTGCTGCGGCGGCTGCGCGAACAGCAACAGGACGAGCCTTGGATCTTTCTGACAAAGCAGCGCGCCCGCTCAGTCGTTGCGCACGCGTTTGAACTCGGTGCAGCCGATTTCCTAGTCAAGCCCGTGCCACCCGAAGTGGTCTTGGCCAAAGTCCAGCAGCATCTGGGGGAACAAGCTGGCGCCCAGCCGATTGCTCGAGGCGTTCAAGGCTCGCTCAAGGAAATGGCGCTGCCAGACGTGCTGCAAGTGCTCAGCAATAGCCAAAAGAGCGGATCGCTAAGCATTTTCGGAACCGCAGGAGACGGCGTGATTTATTTCGTGTCCGGTCACGTTTACCACGCTCGCTTTCAGGATTTATCCGGCGAGGATGCCTTTTATGCCTTGCTCGGCATCGAAGAGGGTAGCTTCCAGATAGACCCAGCAAATGTGCGCACCGAGCGCACCATTCATCTCAGCACCGAAATGCTCTTGCTCGAGGGCATGCGTCGGCTCGACGAATCTCGGCGCTAGGCTTCGGTGTTCATACGCCCGTGGGATTTCGGAGCGCGACGCCTCCGTCTCGGGCAACATCGAACACCAGCCGTCTCAATGGTTATGGGTTGACCGCAACTGTTCGGGGGGGGGCATTTTACAAAATATCCCCCCCCCCGGATTTTCGGGAGTTACTCCCGAAAACCCTCCCCCAAAAACCTAAAGCTGCGCGCGGGACCCCACCGCCCGCTTGCTCTTCCCTGCTGAGTTTTTGCCTTCTTGCACCCCCGAACGCTTACGGGTTGACCAGGCGCGCGCCCTTGGGTGGGGTGAAGTTGAAACGCTTCTGGGGGACATCTTGGGAAAACTTGAGGGTCTTCAGCTTGAAATCGAAGCGATTCCGGTTGCCGCTAGCGTCGATCACCACGATGCGCTGAATGACGCCGGGCGTAGGCTCATTGAGCGTGTAGAGAACTAGGCGCTCGAAATAGGGGTTTGCTTGTTTAGGGCGCAGGTCAAGGACTTTGCCTTCGGGATACTTGGCTTCCGCTTGCTTGAGGTGAGTGACGTCAAAGTCAGTGATGAGGTTGCCCGTTCCGACAAGGAAACCGAGCGCTAGCGACAACTGAGCCTCCGAGAGCTTTTGGCGCACAAAATAGCCGGCATCTCCGTCATCGCCCGGTTCGTACATTAAGAGCTTGTCGCCGTCGGCTACGATAACTTTCCCGTCTGGTTTCGCGTAATCCCAGCGCATCTTGCCGGGTTTGGCGAATACCACGCGCCCTTGAGACCTATCGGAGCGCTGGTACACCGCATGGGTGAAGACTTGGACGAAGTCTGCTTCTACCGCCTTGCTCTGCTCGTAAAAGCGCTGAACCAGTGCTGCCGTTTGGCTGCCGGCATCGCCGTTGGCCGCATTTGGCTTTTTCGGTGTCTGACTTGAAGCGGTCGCAGTGCTGGCGCTTGCTGCTTGAGCAGCGCTCTTTTTTGCCTTGGCCTGGTTGGGCTGAGCTTGCGTACTGCTCACCGCCATCAGCAGTGCAAAAGCTGAGCAAGCGCTACCGCGGAGGCAGCCGAAGGGTTTGAGCCATGCAAGGTTTCTTGGCGCAAGCTGAGGCCCACAACGTGGTGTCACGGAATGCCTCCTTGGGCTGACCTTCGTCGAGAAATATGAACGCATACCTGGGTGTAGTACGCACTCAAGGCATCGGCTATTCACCGCCACGCTTGAGGGGCGTGCACGCATGTCGCTTGCCGCGGGTCTACAGCAGCGATTCGGCCGAAGTGACGGGGGAGGGGGGACTCAGTCATCTAGCGAGCATTGAGATGATCGACTGCGTCTGTCGACGATGCCGAATACTTGTGCGCTGACACGTTACGGCGCCTGGATGAGCGCGGCGTTCGGGTCAACGGCGTTTACATATTAGAAACAATGGACGTGACACTGATGTCAGGGTTGTGCGCACTGAGACAATAGTGGCGCGCAAAAGAAGCCAAAAAACCGTTGGTTTTTTCCGGTTTGGGACAATGGCACGCGACCTGCAACGATGGCTGGCGACGCGACGGCTTCTAGGGAAGCAGTTCGCGAATACTTAGCTTAGTCCTACCTTGTTTCTTTTCGCTTAACTTTCTTTTCGCTTAGATTACACGTCTCACTTAACTTAACTATTTTATTATACGTGTGTGACCGGCGTGTAAGCGGTCAGGGGGCGGGCACGGAAAAGAGCTGCCCATATCGGGCTGGGGCTGTATGGGCCCCGCGCCTAGATTTAGGCCTGCTCACTGAACATGCAGTGGAGAGGCATGTCTTTGGACTATGGAGCGGAGTGCGCCCCGAGCCGCCCAGGCTTTTGAGCGAACGCGCCCGCGTGAGCCATAACGCTTAAAGAGATCTAAAGGCGAGCTTAGCTTAACCGCACGGATGAACCGGCCATACAATCGGATGCGGCTTGAGACACATACCTATATGTTAGGGGCCCGAGCTGGATGTGTGGCCTCGCCGATAACCCACGTTTTTCTGCGGGCTCGCCGCGGTTTTGCGGCTTCACACCTGAGCCATCCCCAGGGTGAGCCTGGGGGACGAAAGCCGCGGGGAAATGGGCCTTCCGTGCGCGGACCCACCCACCCCACCATACTTACTCCAGGCCCTGAATCCCCCCGGCTTTCTGCGTCTCGAGTTAATGAGGGGATCGCTCAGGCTTCACACATGACTGCATTAGGTACCTTGAGGTGCGCCGCTATGCGGCTTGCGGCTCCTCGCGCCAAAGGGCT
The DNA here is from genome assembly GCA_007131285.1 of Myxococcales bacterium. Classification (GTDB taxonomy): domain Bacteria; phylum Myxococcota_A; class Polyangia; order Polyangiales; family SLQV01; genus SLQV01. The sequence goes on along the minus strand of SLQV01000168.1, from coordinate 2,723 downwards.
CGAGCCTGGGTTCTCCCCGCGTGATGCAATCCCGGCACGGCGCTCGTTATACGCGTGCATCCGGCCCAGGCGCAGATGCCTGACGCGTGGGGTACAGGCTTCTCGTGAGTGCTCCTACCCAGTGCCGGTTTCGGCTTTGGGGCCGCTCTTTCGGTCGTTCGCGTTGACTCTCCGCAACGGCTTTCCCCGCTTGGTTCCCAGACCGACCGAACCCTCACGTCCATAGAAACCCGACGGGGTCGATTTCGGATTCGACCGAGGCTTCGTTGGTAGGCGCTGACGGTGCGATCGATGCGGTTAGCTTGGAAATCAATAACCGATCCTCGCCAAGGTTTTCAACGTACGTTCGCGTTTTCGGAAGTGCTTCAAGCAATCGTATAAAGTAAGATTTGTGGAGAAAAAGAACGGTGGCTTGTGTCTTCGAGATCACGCTTGCGGTCGCGGGAACATCGTATAGAAGCGAAATCTCACCGAATACATCTCCTGGTGTGAGTGTCGCCAGCTTCGTCGGCTCACCTGAGCCGAAAAGGAGCACATCGCAGCGTCCGCTCACGATGAGGTAAAGGCCGGTTCCAGGATTGCCCTGACGCACCCATTCCGTGCCCACATCGCCTTCATAGGCCACGAAGCGCCTGAGCAGAACAATCCGTTGTTGCGGATCAAGCGAGGAGAAAAGCTCCGCGCGACTCAGTAGGTTGTCGACCGCGCGACGATGCGCAAAGCGTTGTAGTGCCCGCTCAAGCACCGTGGCGATGGTGGGTTTATTTCGATGCGCTGCGGGTTCAATCACCAGGAGATCAGTAGGTTGCAACGTAGTGACGTTAGCGCTGCGCGGTTCGCCACTGACGAGAGACATTTCTCCGAATACAGCGCCGCGTCCCAGTGTGGTAATATCTTGTTTTTCCCCATCCTTCGAGATCCAGACACTGAGTTCGCCGCGCGCCACGAGGTAGCACTCGGTGCCCGCTTCGCCCTGGCGCAGCACGGGGTAGCGTGCGGGTAGGCGGCGTAGTTCAAAGGCTGAGAGAACTTGGGTAAACTCTTCTTGGCTAAGGTCGCTCAGTAGTTGCAGGGGGGGGACCTGCTGCGGGAAGTACAGCGCGCTCTCACTTTCAGGTGACAGCAATGCTTCGATCCGGGGTATAATCGCGCTTGGTTCCGCCGGGCCACGATCATACCCCTTGGGTAGTTCGGCCTCTAGGTCTTGCAGTTGCTTGCGGGTGGTGACGCCCAGGCGCGGCGAATCTTTTGCATAGATCGCGGCGAGGTCTTGAACAAAGGCCTCTGTGTCTACTCCTGTCTGGCCGAGGCGCTTAAGCGCCAAGATGGCGAGAAGAGGGTAGCCTCCATGAGCCCCCCAACGTGCCACCGCCGACAGTACTCGCGACGCAAGCGCGGTGTGTGTGCCTAAGCTCTCTAGGATATCGGCTATTCGGAGCAGCGAGAGAAGGTCGTGGCGTTGCAGTTCGACGGCCGCAACATAGGTGCGTAGGCCCTCCCAGCTATGCCCTTGCTCAATAGAAGTCCGGCCTAGCACAAGCAAATCGCTGTAGTAGCGCAGATACACCATCCCAAGGATACACAACTCCTTCGCCACTTAATGACAAAAAATCTGCGCTGGTGACGCTTGGTGACGCGTCTCCAGCGACGGTTAGTGCGCGCGGGGATAACGTGCGAGAATCAGCACCAGGCAAAGACGTCCGTGTTGTGAGGCCTGTGCCTCGGCGACTCCGACGTGGCTAAAAGGCTGCGCGAGTAGCTGAGCGCGGTGTGCCGGGCTCTGCATGAGAGCTCGAAGAGCCTCTCGCCGAGAGAAGCCGCATGCCACCGTCTCTGCATGACCTAACGTGCGGAGGCGCTCTTGTGTGAGGGCATGAGCGACGTCGTGCGGACCGGAAGCGGAGCGATGCGTGGGATACTGGCTTGAGGCTACGGCGGTCGCTCTTAAGCTGGCTGCGACGCCGAGCTTTCGATGAAGTCGAAGTGGACCGGCCCGAAGTCGGCGTCGCTCAGCGTTTAAGAATGTTGCAATCAACGCGGGAGAAGAGAGGGATCCGGTCTCAGCTGACTCCGAGAGGATTCCAAGCGTTTTCGCGAACGCGTATCGGGGATTCGAGCAACCGCCAGGCTTGATATCGAGTTCCGCCACCGGTCGCCGGCCTTGCGGGCCTCTTGCTGTAAGCTGAATTTGACACACATCCGGGCTCTGATTCACGTGTTCCAGAGCGCTTAAGGGGACCTGTTCCGGCACGCCGGTATGGTCATCTAACCATAGCTCAGGTTCAGCGAATCCCGTAGCGAGCGCGGCTCGAATGGCGCCGCCCTCAACGCGCAGTGAGCCGCCGCGTGGAGACACGATGCATATGCACGCTTGGGCGGGCGGAGGTCCGCCCGTACGTCCCTTTGAGTCGCAGGCGATGTGTAATCGGGTATCCGCCTCAGCGGATAGACGCTCCAGCAAGCGCTGGACCGATGACACGTCCTTGCCGTGTACCCGCTTCAGCCAAACGTCGCTTAAACCTCTGCGGCGCGCATGGGTCCGGACGTTTAGGCCAGGTTCGATGGTTAGGAGCGCATCTAGCTCGGGGGCATGCCGCCAGGGTCTAGCGGCTTCAGTCGCGACCGCGCGACAGGCTGTGGCATCGACTGCTGCTTCAGCTTCGGTTAGATCTCGGGCGCCAGCCGGCACGTCAGCCGGCACGTCATGCGGCGCGTCACGCGGC
>SLQV01000075.1 GCA_007131285.1 Myxococcales bacterium | reverse complement strand
TCGACTTTCTTCCCTTGTCACTCGGCGAAATTCGCGGCTTTAAAACGCGATTCCATCTATATACTGTCCCAGGTCAGATATTCTATGATGCCAGCCGAAAACTTATATTGAAGGGCGTGGATGGCGTTGTTTTCGTAGCTGATTCTCAGATTGCCCGCGTCGAAGCAAACCTCGAATCCATGGACAACCTGCGCGGAAATCTAGCCGAACAGGGCGATGATCTCGATGCACTCCCTTTCATTATTCAATACAATAAGCGCGACATGCCTAATGTAGTTCCTGTTGAGGAACTGCGCACCCTTCTCAACCCAACGGGTGTTCCAGACTTAGAGGCGGTCGCAAGCATCGGAGAAGGCGTTTTCGAGACACTCAAGGGTGTCGTCAAGCAAGTGCTGACGAACCTGAAGCGCGGTGCTCCCTAAACGCTTGCAATACTTCGACAGCGGGCCTAACGCACCCAAGAGATCGCTTGATTCTGTCCGGCGACCGGAGGGGGGCGGCTACGGTGCGCGGGCTTGCAGACTCTCAAGACTTTTAGCGGCGCCCCACCCCACCTAACCACGCGCCCGGCGAGATCCTGACTGATTGAAGCAAGATGCTTGCGAGAAGCGATCGCAAGGCTTGAGAGTGTTTAGCGAGCGGACAGGCTAACTTTCCTGCCGTCGAGGGCAAGCTGGGAGCTGAGCCTCACGCCCAGCTTGAGGCCACCTTTCTGAGGCCCAACGACGGAAGAGAGAGTTCGGGCTTCACGCCCGAATCCTCGGGGATACGCGCGCACAAAGCCCCTTGAACCACGCCTAAAGATGATATGTATCCCGTGAGAGATCGGCGATGGCACCTCGACCCTTCAAGCATTCCCCCCATGCCTTGACATCTACGACGAACGCCGCACCGCGTTTGGCTAACTTTGGCTGTCAGCGGCAAGCGCGGCGTCCAAGCCGCTCTGGGAGTCGAGTTGCTGCAGTTCGGCAAACCCACCGATGGACCGATCTCCAAAGAATATTTGCGGCACCGTTCGCTGACCGCTTGTTTCGGCCAACCATTGACGCTTGGCGTGGTCGTCTGAGACGTCTACCTCTTCGTAGGTTATCCCGCGGCGAGTCAGCAACTGCTTAGCTGCCACACAGTAAGGACAGACCTTGGTGGTATAGACCGTGACTTTAACTTGGTTCACGCATGGTAAACTAGGTCTTATCCCGCCCCAAGCAAGGCCCAACGCCTGGATCCAAGCGGGCGCGTGCGCCGCGGCGACGCGCTCAAGCGCCTAGCGCACTACCAGTGTTAAGATTTTATCAGGCACCCAGACGGTTTTTATCAGCGCCTTACCTTCAAGGTTCAATGCCACGGCTTCCAGACTTTGGGCCTGCGCGAGCACCTCCGCCTCGGCGAGGCCGCGGCGGAGCGTCAAACGTCCGCGCACCTTGCCGTTGATCTGGACCGGAACCTCAATGGTGTCGCTCTCACAGAGCGCCGGGTCAAAGCTCGGCCACGGCACTGACTGAATGCTTGGCGGGTGACCGAGACATGCCCACATCTCTTCGCCAAGGTGGGGCGCGAAAGGATGCATCAAGAGCGCAAGCGTCTCGGCAGCAGCTTGCGGCACACGTACCAAGTCTTGCAGTGTCTGGGTCAGCACCATCAGCGCGCTAATGGCGGTATTAAAGCGGAGGGCTTCGATATCTTCCGTGACTTTGCGAACTGTGCGGTGCAACGCCCGAGTCAGGGCTTCGCTTTCGGCGCAGTCCTCTACGCGGAGCGTCCGGTCAGCGGAGCGGGCAATCTGGTAGGCCCGGTCCACCAGACGCCGAACTCCTTGTATATTTTGCGTATTCCAAGGCTTGGTGGCCTCAAGCGGCCCCATGAACATCTCGTATAGACGCATGCTGTCGGCGCCGAAGGACTGAATGATCTCATCGGGACTGACCACGTTACCACGAGACTTACTCATCTTGTGGGCGCGAGCTTCGAGCACAACGCCCGCGTCCCTCGCCAACTCAAAGTCGCCTCGCTTGTTCTTGGTGACCTGGTCTGGCGCCACCCTTTCAAGGCTCAAGGGGGCGCTGTCTGCGCGCCTGACCGGGGGATCTGCACGCAGATCGACGTCGGTCCGTGAGACGGGCTGACCCGTTGCATCGCGGTACACCCCGTACTCAACCTCGCCGAGAATCATGCCTTGGTGGACAAGCTTGGCAAAAGGCTCCGGGGTCGGCACGGCGCCGACATCGAAAAGGACTTTGTGCCAAAAACGGGCGTAGAGAAGATGCAGCACCGCATGCTCCGCACCGCCAACGTAGAGATCGACGGGCAGCCATTCCCTAAGCTTGGTCGGGTCTGCAATGCACTTAGGATTGTGCGGGTCGATGAAGCGCAGGTAGTACCAACAGGACCCCGCCCACTGCGGCATCGTATTGGTTTCGCGGGCGAACCAGCGGCCATCGCGTTGCACGAAGCGCCAGTCCAGGGCCCGCGCCAGCGCGCCTGCCGGGTCGCTACCCGGCCGAAAATCCTCGAGGTCAGGCAGCGTCAGCGGCAACTCCGAGGCATTGAGCGCGATGGGCTGGCTGTAGTCAATGCGGTAATCCGCACCGGCGCGCGGGTCGCCGGTTGTCTCCACCGGGAAGAGGATAGGGATCGGTTCGCCCCAGTAGCGCTGGCGGGCAAAAACCCAATCCCGGAGCTTGTACTGCACCGCAACTTTGCCAGCGGACGCGGCCTCAAGGGCAGCCGCGATCGCCTCGCTGGCAGCGTCGCTGGTAAGCCCCGAGAACTCCGCGGAGTTCACCAGCCGGCCCGGCTCACACACCGCGGCGTCCAGCACGCCGGGCGGCGCTATGTCCGCTGCGCGGGTGGGGTCATCACGAACGATGACCTGCTTGATGGGGAGACCGCAGATCGTCGCAAAGTCAAAATCGCGTTCGTCGTGGGCAGGCACGCCCATGACCGCTCCGCTTCCGTAGTCGCCCAGCACGTAGTCGGCAACCCACAGCGGGATGGGCTCCCCGCTTAATGGGTGACGCGCGCAGGTGCCGAGAGGCACCCCGCTTTTTGTCTTGGCCGCTTTGCGGTCAAGGTCGGACCGGTGGCGCGCCGCTTCGACATACGCCGCCACCGCATTGGCCTGGTCGGCCGCGGTCAGGGCTTTCAGGTGGGGGTGCTCTGGTGCAAGCGCAAGGTAAGTAACGCCGAAGAGGGTATCCGGACGCGTGGTGAACACGTCCAAGACCAACGGCTCGTCTCCGTCTACTTGCGGCGCCTGATCAACGGCAAAACGGACCTGGCAGCCGCGGGAACGACCTATCCAAGCCTCCTGCATCTGCTTAGTGCTCGCAGGCCATTCGTTGAGGCTTAGGTCGTCGAGAAGCCTATCGGCGTAGGCGGTAATCCGAAGTACCCACTGACGCAGCGGAACACGCGTCACCGGATAACCGCCCACCTCACTTAGGCCGTCTTTGACCTCTTCGTTGGCAAGCACCGTTCCGAGCTCCGCACACCAGTTGACCGGAACCTCCTGCTGATAAGCAAGGCCTCGTTCAAAGAGCTTGAGAAAGATCCACTGAGTGAAGCGGACGTAGTCAGGGCTGGTGGTATCGATTTCCCGCGACCAGTCGTAGGAAAAACCCAGAGCCTTGAGCTGACGGCGAAAGTTCGCAATGTTGGCGACGGTCGTTTCCCGGGGGTGGGTTCCCGTGCGGATGGCGTGCTGCTCGGCGGGCAAACCAAATGCGTCCCAACCCATCGGGTGCAAGACGCAGTATCCCTGCGCACGACGGAAGCGCGCGATGATGTCAGTCGCGGTGTAGCCCTCGGGGTGCCCGACGTGCAAACCGGCCCCCGACGGGTACGGGAACATATCGAGAATATAAGCCTTCGGCTTGGCCCCACTTTCCTCGGTACGAAACGTCTGGTGCGCCTCCCAGTAGGCCTGCCATTTCGCCTCTATCGTCTGGGTCTCGTACCGCTGCTGATTTCGCTCTGTCATTGGCTAGTTCCACGTCTTCGCGCGCCCCAGCCTAGCGTAAGTGCGGCCCCACCGCCCGCCCTTTGCCTCCTCCCCTGAAGTACCGGCGGTAATGCCTCACGGCCTGCGCGTTTCACGCCCTAGGTACGACGCTTGCACACCTGTCTACACTATGAGGTCTATCGTACTCATGGGGCTACTTGGCATCGGCTGTGCGCTGCCAAGTATGGATGATCTCGGCGACACGAAACGCCTGGAGATTGGTCGCGTGTTTGAGTCGCCCTTTGAGGTTACCGAATACAAATGCGCCGCACGCGCACACTTCGAATCGGACAAGAGCTTCTACTGCGGTAGAAGCTCAGCCGCCACGGGACGTTACGGCGGCGTCTATCTGCAGGGATGCGGCGAACTCCCCGACGGCAGAACCGTCTCGATACTTTGGTCCAATTCGACGGCTATTGAAACGTTTAGCGGTTGCGAGCGGCGCTTCGGTGTCATCGACGCCCCAACCACCGCAACCGGCGCAACGCCCACGCCCTACCGTAGCTGCGCGATTGACACCAAAGTCGTACCCTTCGGAACCCATCTCCAGTTCCGCGATCACAGCGGAACGCTCCGCTGCTGTGAGGGCAACGACCGCGGCTCCGCCATCAGGGGCCGCAAACTCGACTTTTTCATCGCCTCGACCGCGCTTGCCAAAACGACCCCGAGCACGCAGGTCACGGTCGTTGCAGGTTGCGACGCGACAGCCGCGCACCACCCAACGCGCGATTTTGTCACGGTAAAAGGCTACAACGCGTCGGCGAACCATACGACCGTCCGCATCAATGCTCAGAGCACAGACGCGACGGGCAAGCGCGCTGCGCGTTTTATCCTCGCCGTCGCTCTGCAGCCGGGAGACTTTGAAGACCTGCGCAAGCTTGATGTCGGCGAGTCAGGCATGTCTCTGCTCCATCAAGCTCTTACTTCTCCCGAGAAACGCCCTCGCATCGGCACCCGTTCAAGCTGGATGCAACACAACCCGCGAACCGGTGTCGTTGACCCCCCGTTGGTCTTCTTCGGCGCCTCAGCAAACGCCACACGCATCGAAAACAAAGCACTGAAAGCGCCTCCAAGTACCACCGGCTCCTACGGCTATCTGACAGTCTACTTCTTTCGTGTAACGAGCGAAGACCCAACGGCGAGCGACGAGGATCTCTTGGAGCGTCTGCATTGGAACGCCGGCCGCTCCATCGCGGCTCTTGGCGAGGACGTCACAGTGCTTTCACGCCTGACCAAGCCACTCGCCGAGTAAGCGCTCAAGGGAGACTTAAACACACATGTCCCAGACTTTCGGGCGTGACTGCCTAACTCCTCTCCGCCGTGGTCCCTGAGCACTCACAGGCCAAAGACGTCCGTGGTCGCGACGAGCATGACAGCGATGGACGGCATGTATCCTTCGCGGACATGGACCTTAGTTTCGCAGCCAAGGCCCGCGCTGCGATGCCTCCTGACCTGAACATCTATAACAAGATCCCTCACGAGGGATACACCTTTCCGAACTCTTAACCCTATAATCCGACACTCATGCAACCTAGGACCGTACGGTACGATACCAACTATGTTCCGCACCGAACTAATTAGTCGACCGCCGCGACTGGACCTAAGCTAAGTAGAAATTCATGCTGGCGAGCATGATTGATTTCGCAATACGCATGCGGATAAGATGACCTGCAGGTGCGCTCGCACTTTCGACCGCGAGTCTCAGTTGCGCCGCCGAAGTTCCGAACAACGATGCCGACGACGCGTCCGACCCCAAAGCAGCCTTAACCGTTGGCCTAACTCTGGGCACCTTAGCCTGGTGTATCTCACAGGAAAAGTGCCTAGCCGCTCTCCTAGCAGCTGGGATTTCTCTGCGTGATCTACTGGGCACCGCCTCGGAACGCGGCCTAGCCGCACTCAACCAGGCTTTTAGAAACCTACCCCCTGGGATAGCGGGGAAAATATCAGAAGCTATAAATGCCTACATTAGAAATAGCGAGTCCGACAACAAAGTTGTTCCACTATTCCCTTCAGAAAAATGTGTTTGCCTCTTTTGGTGCGGGTCTAACAGTGCGTCACCGTCCTCGTTTAAAGAAGTCATCTGGGTAGTTGGCGAAGCTGAATGCTCTAAACAAGCGCTAGAACTTCTTGAAGCCACTAGGAAACTTTTAGGCGAACAGGCATGCACGAAAAACTCTAAAAACGATCTTTTTCATTGCCGTTGGACAAGGTAAGTGTTCAGGGGGTCAAGATAGCGAAAACACTGCGAGAAAGAGCAAGTGGGTGGTGGGGCCCCACGCGCAGCTTTAGGTTTTTGGGCATGCGTGTCCGGTTAAGGGCCTGAGCCGGCTTACGTCCTCGCCAAAAATCCTCACGAACCCCAAGTTCGCTGCGGTTTTTGGCT
>SLQV01000163.1 GCA_007131285.1 Myxococcales bacterium | reverse complement strand
GGCTTTCTTTTACCAACCGAACCGCTCGCTCACGTACCTCCGATGAAAACCTGCTCCCTTTCATTCTCATGTCTCCTAGACTCCCTCTTTTCGGAGCCTCCAGGAAACCCGGGGGGATTCATAAATACGCGAGCCGGTGCCTTAGCGGGGGCGGTAGGCGACGATGCGTAGGCGGATGCAATCCATCCACCAGCGATCATGTTCGTCCCTTAGAGAAGGGGCGACCAGAGCTTTGATGTGTTCGCGCGCGGCGGTACGAGCTGATGCGGGGAGGCGCGTTAGCATTGGAGCGCCCAGAACATCGAACCACCCGTCGATGCCCGCGGGCTCAAGGGAGACGGCTTCGTGGCGCGTCTCTACGCGCACGCTTTCGAATCCGGCGGCCTCGAGCCAGAACGTGTAGCGTTCGGCGGTGGGAAAACAAAAGGGTGAGGAAATATCGATATTGTGCACACTTAGCACTGCGCGCAGCGCAGTGAGTACCGCCCCGATATTGCCTCGGCCACCGAGTTCAGCGACCAAGCGTCCCCCGGGCTTAAGCGCGTTCCAGAGGGCTGCGAGCGCGCTCGGATGCCGTTCCTCTGGTAACCAATGAAGCGCTACATGTGAGAATACCGCGTCAAACTCCGTATTGTATTTCAGGGCACACATGTCCGCGCAGTGCGCGTTGATGCCTCGGGACCTCGCCGCGAGCACCATCGGTTCGGATGCATCAACGCCAACGACTTCCGCGCCCGATTGCGCTATCGCGATAGACAGCGTTCCGTCACCACACCCCACATCAAGGACGCGCTCGTGGGGTTTGGCCGCCAGCGCTTCGACCAGCGCCCGGCCCATTCGCGGCACATAGGCCGTGCGCTCCACGTAGGCATCTGGATCCCACTCTGTCTGCATTTCCTGCCTCCCTACAAAGGGTGCCACTGCCAGCTATTCGTTGATCAGCGGAAAGTGTTTAGGATCACGGAATACACGGGGGCCGTGTCGGCGCAATGCGAACAGAAGCAGATTGGCGATCAAACCCTGGTTGACGCGAATCAAGGAAACGAAAATACGGTGCCTTCGCGGGCGACCGTGGCGCGGCCCGGCCAGAGGGCGCTTGCCGCCTCGGCAATCGCGTCCATGTCGCTGTCGAGATGCTCCGGCGCGTGGTGAAAGATGGCGAGCTGCCGGGCATTCGCCGCCTGGCACAGGCGGACCCCTTCCTGCCAAGTTGAGTGGCCCCAGCCCACGAACTTAGGGAATAGGGCGTCGGTGTAGGTGGAGTCGTAGATGACTAGGTCTGCGTCCTGGATGAGACCTAGAATGGTTTCGTTGGGTGCCCCCGGCGTGTGTTCCGTGTCTGTCACGTAGCAAACCGACGCGGTGGGCGACGCGATACGGTAGGCTGTCGCGTCGTCGGGGTGATTCAGCGGTGCCGTCGTGATGTCGAGGCCGCCGAGCGTGAAGCGTTCGCCAGCGCTGAAGTCTTCGAAGCGCACCTTTGCCTTGAGCTGAGCCAGCGGCACAGGAAAAACCGGTGCTGAAAGCTGCCGGTCGAAAACCGAGCGCACGCCACCGGGAAGTTTCACGTGTCCTGCGAGTACGCGCACCTGGGCACGCTCCTGATAAATGGGTCCGAAAAAAGGAAAGCCGTTGATGTGATCCCAGTGCGTATGGGATAGCAGCAGGGTGGTATCAAGCTGGCCGCGCGCCATGCGCGCATTTCCCAGTTCTCGAAGTCCGGTGCCCGCATCCAGCACGAGCCGCGTTTCGCCGAAGGTCACCTCGATACAGCTCGTATTGCCACCGTAGCGCGCGAAATGTGCGCCTGGGCAGGCAATGCTCCCGCGAACACCCCAAAAGCGCACGTCGAGGCTCATAGGCCACGCGCTCCATAGGTCACATGTGCCCCCTCTTGCAGCGCCGCACGTTGCCGGGCTGCGCGCAGGACGTTCTCAGGGTCGCGAGCCGCGCGGTCGTAGCTTCGTTCGCTCATGGTCGTTGAGTCGCAGGTCGACATGTTATTCATTGAGCACCTGCACCACAGTCCCCAGGTTACAGGGTGGACTTAAACGAATGGAAAAGAAATGGTCTCGTGTATACGCGGATACGGTTTAGAGAGGGCGTTTAAGTAGAATTCCTCGAGATGTTGGAGAGTTAAGCCCGCTCCGGCTTCCGAAAACAGGCCCTCATTGCAGTGAGCTAGTCGAGAGCGGCGCGTGAGACACCAGCTCCTGCCCCTTCTTTTCTTTGGAGTTTCCAGGCCCTAGACCCTTCGAATGCTTGCCATACGGGGACGCGTGTTAGGGATGGGCCCGCGCGCTCGTGTTCGGCACCTAAACGTGCGGCAGGTGCGTCAGAACCTGACGGGTCGCGCGGCGCTCCCACAGCAGCAACACGACGAATAGCGCGTTTGCGACAACGATGCGGTACCATATAAAGAGGTCGATACGTCCAAAAATTGCGGCCAAGCATAGGAGGTAGGTGTGGGGTGCAAGGGAGATCCACGGCCACAGTCGCATCGGGCCGCGGTGTGCGCTGCGATAGCTCGCATTGAGTTGTTCGCTGCCACGGTTGGTAAGCGCCTCTCGTTCAAGTAGCGACTGCGGATTGCTACGCCTGACGATCTGAGCCTGACGTCGCGTGTAGGGGATGAGGCCGTGAATCACAGCCGCCCGCAGGTACCAAGCGCTGCCTTTGAGGGATTCCGCGACCGCTTCAAGCTCTGCCTCCAGCGTGGCTTCTCCTTTGCCGCCGCGGACCGCCCGCAGATATAAATCTTTGTAGTAGTCATAGAGGTTGAAGTGGAGTACCGCGGTCACCGCCCCGATGGCCGCAAGTATCGCAAGTTCGGCGGCCGAAAACATGTCACGGACGCGGTAGACGGCGCCGCTTACGGTAATCGCCGCAACGATAAGATCCGCACTGCCATCCAGGGCGCGGCCGCTCGCCGAAAACATCGACTTGGCTCGGGCCATCATGCCGTCAGCGCCATCCAAAATGGCGGACGTCCAGAGCATGACCGCCCCGAGTACCAGGGGACCGTCGAGCCACCACACAAGCCCAGCACCTATCCCCACGCCTAGAGAAAGAAATGTGATGCCGTTTGGCGTGAGGGGGGTTCGGAACGTTAGCAGAACGAAAAGGTAGGCGAGCGTTCGATGAACATAGAGATTAACGGGATCCTCTACGTCCTTTGATTTCAACATCGTACGCAGCGGCGGAAGCCCCGGGGCTGCTGCGTGTGAAGGTGCGCTGCTCACAGGTCCGTACCCTTAGCAAGTTCCTTAGAGCCGCGCCAAAGCCTAAAGACCCACCTGTGAAAGGCAGGCAGCAATCCCAGACCTTTCCTATAGTCCGGGCCTGAGCTAGGGTCATGTGTACTTGGCCGATGGCTGGGTGTTGGCGTGGTTTCGGACTGCACCAGGCTCGACGGAGTGCTGAAGATGGCGAGCGGGCCCAGCGGCCCCGCGTGTCGCTTGAGATGTTTTGGCAAACTCATCGGGCTTCACGCCCGACGAGTCGGGGGCGTGTGCAAACGCCTCTGAACGGTAGCGCGGGGTAAATGCATGGCGGACGTTCGACCCTTCACGACGGAGCAAGCAGCTTTTTGCCGGCGCATGGTCGACGGCCTTCTGCGCAATGAAGGCCTTGATGTCCAGCGCGTGCGCAAGCAGCTTATCGCCCGACACGCCCGCCGAGCAGCGCTTTCGGGCGTGCTTGACGCGACGCCCCTCGGCTTGCTGCCAGGTGGAGCTGCGCCGGCTTGGCTCAACTACGAAACCCACAGGCGAGCCCTGCTCGCGTGTTTGCTTTACCTCGAAGATCCCCAGTTTTTTGAGCGGGATAGCTGGCAGCAGCGCCTCGCTCAGCGCTCCAGCCGAGCCGAGAAGAAGGCCGCGCACGCCCCGGATACCGGCTTTTCACTAGGATTGCAGGGTGCAAAAATTGCCGGCCAGTTGCTCTGGCCACTTGCACGGCGACGCCTGCTAAATACTGGCCTGCGCATGCCGGCCTCGGTCGGCATTGCCCGGCGGCTTATCGGCAAGGCTATCGTGATCCAGGCGGTTGCCCAAGGTGTCGCGCGTTATATCCGGCTACGTCGGGAAGCTGCCGGCTTCGAAGTCGTCGCGACCCCGTAACCGCGCCTGGCCTGTGTTCTTTTTTGCCGCTCTTCCTTTGTCCCGGTGTGCGCCCGGGGTTAGAGGTGCTCGGAGACCGGCGACCATTCGCTCAGATTTTCAAGCGCAACGCTCGGGCTAATGTGGCCGCTCACCACCTTGTGGACGTGTTCCGCGATGAATGCGCGTGCACCCAGGCGTTCGGCTGCGGCGTAGGCTGCTGCTGCGGTCTTTTCGCCTTCAACGACACCGCCGGCGGCCGCTCTGGCCGCGGTCACACTTAGGCCACGGCCAAGGTGCTCGCCGAAAGTACGGTTGCGGCTTTGCGCGCCGTGGCACGTTAGCAGCAGGTCGCCTAGTCCAGAAAGCCCAGCTAGCGTATCTCTTTTTGCGCCTAGCCCTTCGGCAAGACGTGTCATTTCCGCCAGAGCGCGTGCGATGAAGGCCGCTTTTGCATTCTCGCCAAAGTCCCGAGCATCCATGAAACCCGCGGCGATAGCCATAACATTCTTAAGCGCGCCGCCAAGCTCCACGCCGACGGGATCGTCGTTTAGATAGAGCCGAAGTTTAGGACCGCTGAGAAATGTTGCGTCATCGAGTAGACGCTCAGACGCTTCATGGGCGAGCACGAGTGCGGTGAAGCGTCCTTCGGCAACCTCGCGCGCGAAGCTCGGGCCCGAGAGCAAAGCAACGCGCGCCTCGCGGTGCCCCGCTTTTGCCAAGGTGGCAGCGAGCCAGCGCCGCGGCGTCTCCACGGCGCCATCCGCACCGAGACGCGCACCCTTCGAGGCCATCAGATAAAGTGGCGCCGCGGGTAGTAGGTTCGCGTGGGTCGCCAGGAAGCTGCCGTAGACGTCGGTTGGCAATGCACAAATCACGTAGGTGGCGCCGGAGAGCACGGCGCTTAGGTCTGCTGAGGGCTTGATGGATGCGCCGAGGCGCGGCATCCACGAAAGCGTTGGGTGGCGGCGAGAGGCGGCCAAGTGTGCGGCCGCTTCGGGCTCGTGGAGCCACAAGCCAACCTCGGGAAAGCGCTGGGCAAAGGCGCACGCAAGGGACGTGCCGAATGCTCCACCGCCGAGTACTGCGAGCTTCTGTGGGGGCCGTTCGCTTGGCTCGGGCGCGTGATGTGGTTCGGTCATGAGCGTCTCTGATGGGTTCACACGCCTTCGGCGGTGGCGCCCCAAATGTACTTGTGCAGTTGCAGGTTAACGCGCGCCGGAAGGCGCCGACGCAGCACCTCGCTGACAAGCCACTGCGGGTCGAGAACACCGTGGACAGGTGATAGCAACACAGCCGCTACCCGCTTGGCAAGGGTGAAACGGGCCATGACTTCCGCTGCCCAATCCAGATCTTCCGGTGAGGCCAAGACAAACTTCACTTCATCTCGCGGGCGAAGGTGGTCGATGTTGCTCCAGCGGTTGCGTGCGCTCTCACCGCTGCCCGGGGCTTTCAGGTCTAGAATGCGAATCACACGCGAATCGAGCGCTTCAATCGGTCGCTCGCCGCTGGTTTCGATGAGCACCGTTACGCCAGCATCCGCCAGGCGGCGCAACAAAAGGGGTGTACCGCGCTGCAGTAAAGGTTCGCCTCCGGTGACTTCTACCAGCGGCGTTTCGTGAGAGAGGGCGTCTTTCACGACGTCATCAATGCGCCGGCGCTGGCCGCCATAAAACGCCGCCGGCGTATCGCACCAGTGGCAGCGCAAGTTGCAGCCGGTCAGCCGAACGAACGTGCAAGGCACACCGGCCCAGCTCGATTCGCCCTGAATCGATGCGTAAATTTCGTGAACTACAACGCTCTCTCGGTGGTCCGCGATGGGCAGGCGTGTTCGCGCCTCAGTCGCCTGTGTTGCGCGCACGGTGGCCGCCCGCGGTATCGTCTCGCCCGACGCCATTCGGAGCAGCCTGCCAGAGCCCACGCCCCCTGCCAAGCGTATCTGTTCAGGGGGCGCTCTAGCAAAAGGCTCACGGGTGTTCGGGCGTAAAACTCTCGCCTTTTCTTGCGAAAACGCCCCCCTCCACAATCCCGCTCAAAGGTAGCTAAAGCGGCGCGAGCTGGCCCATCACCCCCTTGCTTTTTTTATGAACGCTTGCGACATGGTGAAAAAGCAGGTTGCGCGTGGCCCGCCGGCCGGGCGCGACGTAGACCGCGGGATGCCTGGATGGGGGGGCGCGGGGCAAGGGCGCACGGTGGGCGCGTCCAGGTGGGCTGGGGTCCCGGCGCGCGCGTGGCTGCGGGGCCCGCGGGGGCCCAGGGGGGCTTGGGCGCTCAGGCGCGCAGGCGCACCCTCCGGAGCCCCCCACAATTGGGCACTG
>SLQV01000129.1 GCA_007131285.1 Myxococcales bacterium | reverse complement strand
TCACCATGTCGGGGTTACCAGCAAGGTTCTCGGCGTACACCTGGATTAGGCTCGGATAACTAAGTCATACGGGCAGCGGCAAGCGGTTACGGGGGGCGCGTGCGGAGCTCGGGGTGTTTTTGGGGGAGAGAGCTTTACAGGGCTATGTGGGGATCGCTTTACAGGGCTGGGTGGGAATTACTGCCGAGCCCTGCGCTACAATCCCTCCCAAACGGTCTCCCAAGCGGCCTCCCGAACGTGCGTTCGGGCTACGACTGTCTGGTTGCGGGGCTGGACGCGCGGTGCGGCCTCGCTGAAACCGATTGCCGGTTCCG
Source organism: Myxococcales bacterium (assembly GCA_007131285.1). Lineage (GTDB taxonomy): Bacteria > Myxococcota_A > Polyangia > Polyangiales > SLQV01 > SLQV01. The sequence goes on along the minus strand of SLQV01000129.1, from coordinate 21,046 downwards.
AAAACTTCGCTTCAGTCGTGCGCACGCGGGCACGCGTAAGTCCTTGACCGTATCCCTGGCCTGCGCCACTCCCTCGCCAGCGGGCTTGGTCGTGAAGGGCGACGGAGAGGAGTCCTCTAACGATGTTGCGATGGGGCGCGTAACCAATGTGGATTCTTGTATGCGGTTCGGACGCTGTTCTATCTAAGGAAGGCAGCGTTCCACATGTGCTGAACGAGCTCGGCTGCGCTACCCAAACCTGCGATATTTGGGACGAAGTAGATGAGTCGGCCTACCAACAGCGACCGCCCACTGCCATTATCGTAGACGCGGGACGCGCGGCGGACGCGGCGCGCGCGGCGCTCGAGCGCTTACGGCTCGTCAAGTCGCTCCGGGAGATTCCCGCGCTTGTCGCCGTAGAAATCAACGCGCTCCAGCGCCTCGACGCCGCGGACGGATTCGATGATTTTGTCTTGACCCCGATTGTCCCCGCCGAACTCTATCTGCGGATTCGCCGGGTCGAGTGGCGAAGGTCTGAGTTCCTATCCCAAGAACGGATCAAATTTGGACCGTTGTGCATTGATCTCGCCGCGCATGAGGCGCAGCTAGATGGACGCGCGCTCGCGCTCACCCACCAGGAGTTTCGGCTCTTAGCGTTTCTGGCAGCTCGCCGCGGAAGGGCCTTTCGTCGCGACGAACTCCTTCAGGAGGTTTGGGGCGCTCAGTACCCGGCTGGAACAAGGACCGTCGATATTCATGTTCGTCGGCTCCGAGCTAAGCTTGGTCCAAGTGAAGACCTCGTGGAGACCGTGCGGGGTGTCGGCTATCGCTTTAAGGCGCAGGAATGAGCGCTTTACCGAAACCTGCCCTAGCAAGTGAAGGCAGATCAGATGGTCCGGCGGCGCTTGTCATCGCTCCCGGCGATCCGGACGGTCTTGGGCCGGTGGTGGTAGCCGAGGCCGCACACGCATTCGCGGCCTCTGGAGTCAAGCTGCGGTGGATAGTCGCCTATCCTCCGCAGCTCTTTTCCGCGTGTTTGCCCACGTCGCTTCGTGACGTTTGGGAGGCTCTGGCCGCTTCTGCTGCGCTTGAGTGGTGCCCGCCTCCAGATGCGGAACGCTACACCCACGCGCGCCTCGCGCGTGAAGTGGGCTTAAGTGGTCGATTGCAACGCGAGTGTCTGAGCGCGTCTGCCGCGCTTTGCGCGGCGCGCGCTCTGCCACTTGTGACCGGGCCGGTTTCTAAAGCGGCGTGCTCCGTCGATGCGGAGCCCTTTCCCGGTCAGACGGAGTGGCTGGCAGCGTGCTGCGGTCTTGCGCCAGATGCGGTATCGATGTTGTTTATCGGAGCGCGCTTGCGTTTAGGTCTAGTGACCACGCACCTAGCGCTTAGGGATGTGCCAAACAGTGTTTCTGCGCCACGAATTGAACGCACAGCCAAACATCTCGATGAAGCATTGTTGCATCTAGGCTTCGGTCGCGAACAACCAATGGTTCTCGCCGGACTCAATCCCCATGCAGGTGAGGGCGGCCTCCTCGGAGTAGAGGAACGAGATGTCTTCGGGCCGTGCGTCGAAGCGTGGAACGCTCAGCCGGGATGTCGCACGATGGTCGGGCCTCTCGGTGCGGAGACGGCGTTGAGGCTAGCGTTCGCGGGGACGTACGCTGGCGCTGTGACTCCATACCACGACCAGGCAACCATTGCCTTAAAGCTACTCGAATGGAAGCAGGCGGTGAACGTCACGTGGGGCTTGCCCTTCATTCGCACGAGCGTTGATCATGGCGTCGGTTATGACGCCCGCCGCTCTGGAGCTTGGTCCGCCGAAGGCATGATGAAGGCGCTAGACCTGGCACGCAAGCTCAGTGCCTCCCCTGCAAGACCCGCCTGAGCCGGCGACATCCTCCCCCCTGAAGCGACGTTCTGAGCGGGCCTGAGTGGGCAGAATAAGAACGCTCGCGCAAACGCCTCGCTTTTTGTTAGCCTGAGCAGGTGTTGCTTAGTTTGCATCAGCACCAGAGAGGTCGGCGACGCGTTGCCGCGAATCGCGGTCCCGCTTTCGCGGTGTACAAGGCGTGGGGCGTTCGCTGGGGTGAGAGCTTGCGCACGCTTCTGGCGGGTGTCGTGATCCTTGGCGGGCTGCTGTCTCATCCTGCAAGGGCCGATGATGGTGAGAAGTCAGCGTCGGGTGTCACGCCTGAGGATCCGAAAGCCGCTCAAGAAGCGCGCCGATTGTATCACGCTGGTGTCAAGGCGTTTGAAGCCCGCAATTACCGTGAGGCGGTGCGGGCGTTCCACCTTGCCGCACAGTCTGTGCCCAGCGCCGATTTGTCCTACAACATCGCGCGCGCACACGAAGAACTTCGCGAATACGAAGCGGCCATCGATGCCTATCAAGCGTATCTGAGAGACCGGGTGGAGCCTCCAGATGAGGACATCGTCAAGGAGCGCATCACAGCGCTTAGAGAGGCGATGATGGCTGAACAGGCCCGGGCCAAGGATACTCCGACCGATGGCCTTGTCCGAATTGAAACCAAACCTGATCCGGTCGACAAGGTGACGGTGGGTGGCCGCACGATTGATGACTTAGGCTTGAAACCGATGAGGCTTAAACCCGGTCACCATGACCTTCGTGTAGACAAGGAGGGGTATATTCCTGGGATCTCTAGGCTCAAAGTCGAAGGCGGTGATGACTTCACCGCCTTCGCTGACCTGCAGCCCAAGACGCACTTTGAGGTGATCCGTGGTAAACCCCGGTGGTTTTGGGTCCTCGCGGGCCTGGGCGTAGGTACATTGGGTGCAACGATTGGAGCAGGAATCCGGTCGCATCAGCTCGACCGGCAGGACGATGAAGCGGGGAGTCGGCGTTGGTCGAGAGTTTCAGATGGCATGCTTGGCGCAAGCCTGGCCCTCGGCATCGGAGCATTCGTGACGTACTTTGTCGAAAGGCGCAGCGCCAGTAGCACGGTGAGGCGTCCTGAGGCCGAAGCAGAAACCGGTGCAATCGGTTCTAAGCCTTAGTTCGACCAAGTACACTAGGATCAAGAACGAGGTTGAATCCAGTCTGCGACTCGGTGTGTGAGCGAGGGCAGGCAAGGGTGGGCGCGTGGCTGCTGAGTTCGCGAAGGCACACAGGCATACCGCCAGTTGTGTCCCATACTCTTAGCCACTGCGCTGCATGCCATACCCACAGGTGGGTCATCCTGAGACCCTCGCTGGACTCGCGGAGAAGCTATCGTCGCATTACCGCCTTGATGCATGCCCAGCGCTTTGCCGGCCGCGCACGCAGGACGACAACGCAAGGGTCAAGCAGCAGCTGAAATCACAGCCCTTGCGTTTTGGGTTATCTTCGTTCTAGAGCTGTGCGCGGTGATTTGTCACTCGTCGTCTCGATGAGCGCTTGCCCTCGACATCGAGAAATCAACGCGACATAAGCTTGCGCACGCGCACTTCAATCTCGCGTCGCTCGTCCTGTTCCAGGGCGTCCGGAGCGTTTAGCAGCGCACGATAGAGAATAAGCGCGTCCTCTTTTCTGCCCGCTAGCTCTAAATGAATGCCTAGTTGTCTGGTTGCTTCGTGACGCCAGTTGACCGGGCCCGTCACCGGAGATGATTTCGGTTCAGCGCGTGCGCGCTCAAATGCCGCGATGGCGTCATCAAGCTGACCGAGCTCAGAGTACATGCGCCCAAGCTGGAAGTGCCATCGGCCCTCGCTGGGGTCGAGTTCGGTCGCTCGCTTGAGGCGCTCTGCCGCAGCTTTGCGATTGCCGAGCTCGTGTTCGGCATCCGCGAGTGTTGCTAGGTACTCCGCGCGCTCTTGAAGTTTGAGTGCACGCGCAATGAGTTGCTTGGCACTCCCGGGGGCGCCGAAACGTAGTTGAAGTTGCGCGAGCACCCAAAACCCCAGGTGGCTAGCTTTCTTATCCGCTACCAGCGGTTCAATGATGCGCATCGCCGCTCCGAGGTTGCCAGCGCGTAGCTGTGTCAAGGCCAGCCACTCAGCGAAGCGCAGTTCAGTCGGAGAGAGCATGGTCGCTCGGCCCATTTCTCGAACAGCCGCCGAATCGTCGCCCTCCGCGAGTAACACCCGGCCGAGCAGCCAGACCGCTTCGCCATCTGCAGGGGTCAGCGCGAGAACCGCTTCGACAATCTCCCGCGCGTCTGCCGTCTTGTCCAAATCCAGAAGGGTGCGTGCAATGCTGCGGCGAAGCGTCAGGTCTTCCGAGCCGTTAGCCTCGGCGTCCCGGTAGTATTCGAGTGCTTTGTTGGCATCGCCCTGGTGTTCTGCGAGCTCACCCAGAAGACGTATGCGTTCACCGTGGTCCGGCGCAACGCGCTTAAGTCGCTCAAGCGCGGCCTCTGCTTTGCCGTACTTTCCCTGCATGATCAGTGCCTTGGCCTCGACAATCAGTGCGGCGGCTTGCGGCGACTCGGCCTCCAGCAGCGCGGCGATGCGCTGGACGGCAGCGTTAGGTTTGCCCAGAAAGAGATCGAGCTTTGCTAGCTCCACCGCGCCTTCAGGGGTAGGCGTAACCTGCGCGTCAGCTTCCTCCATTAAGGTGTCGAGCTCATTGAGGCGCTCCGGGATTGTTGCGATAACCTCGGCAAGACCGAGGTAAGGCTGAAGTGCGCTGGGGTCTTCTGCAATTGCTAGACGGTACGCTTCTTCTGCGTCGCTTCGTCGCGCCAGCATCATCAGGATGCGGCCCCGATGAAGATGCCAGGGGAGCACGAGCGGCGTGCCGGGTTCCGGAGGATGTGCCTCAAGCACCTTGAGAGCCTCTTCCCCTTGCCCTTGGTGGTAGTAGGCCTTTGCCTGCAGAAGCGCTGCATCTGCCCTGAAAGAAGCGGAGTAGCGCGCGCCTTGGACCAAAGCCGATTCGGCACGCGTTTCGGCTGTTTTGAATGCGCCCCGTTCTAGCTGAGCCTTGCCTGCGAGGATTAATGCGTGTCCATTGCCGGGCTCAAGGGCCAGCGAGCGTTCCGCCGCACTCAGCGCGAGTCGCCAATCCCGTTTCGCAAGCGCGGTCTCGGCCAGAAGTTGCCACGCTTCTGCCTTCTGGGCCGGAGATGCCTGCAAGGTCAGTCCGTCTACCGCACGCGATCCTGTCGCCTCGTTAGCCAAGCTCGCAGCCTTCTCGATTTCGCCTCTGTCAAGTGCTCTGCGACTCGCGAGCAGCCTCCAGCCGACGTGCCAGGGGTAGGTCGAGCTTGCCTCCGTGAGCAGCGCGTCAGCCTCGTCGACTCGCGCGGGGATTTGGCTCAATGCGGCGACTCGGTCGTGAAAGGCAAATGCGCCTCCTTCAAGGGCTCCCTCTGCTTTTTGAAATACACTCGCCGCCTCAGAAAACTCGCCGAGTTCGAGGGCTAGCCGACCCATTAGCAATGCGACTTCAAGTGCGTGTGTCGGCTGCGAAAGGCCGCTGAGTTCTGTGCGCGCTTGCTGCATGTCGCCCTGGGCCATTGCGTAGGCTCCGGCCGCTAGCTTGAGCGCTGGTTTTGCGTTGAGACGTGGCTTGAGACGCGCGTGCAAGGCATCGATGCGTTGCTGTGATCCGAAGAGGTCTCCGTGTCTCATAAAGACCAAGACTTCATGAGTAAGGCTTGTCAGGAGTAGTTCACGATTCAGACCGTATTTCTGGCGCAAATTCCCGAGTAGGCGAAGCGAGGACTCTGCAGATTTGTAATCGTCTCGCGAGAGAAGTTTGCGGGCGTCTTGGCGCGCCTCTTTCCAGTTGCTAGGCGTTTGGCCTGCGGGGAGCAGTTGTTCGAAAGCGTAGCCTGCAAAGAGTCCGTAGCTCGTCCAGCGGAGGCCAACGCCTACCGAGCAAAGAACAAGTACCGTGCCGAGTGCGCCTATCCCAATGCGGCGGCGTAGTCTCCGTTTTTTATCAACACGCTCCTCGGCCGTGTCGTGCATTTCCGGTTTAACCGGCGTTGCTACGACCTGGTCTGGCGCAGCCGCAAAGCCTGGATCTTCCTCGCTATCCAACTCTTGAAGGCCGAGGTCAGCTTCGCCTTCGTAGCGCGGATTCGCCTCACATGAGGATGTTGTCCCGTCGTCGACCGCGTCTGGTGCTTCGTCAAGGGCGTCGAGTCGCTCGCGCCTAGAATCGACCTCTTTGAATAGGTCAACATGTTGTGAAGAGTCATCCGCAACAGGCGGAAGCGAGTCCGGCAGCAGAAGTGCAGAGAGCTCAGAGCTGTCTCCTTGGAGTCCGCTTTCAGCAAGTGTTTGCGGCAAATCCATTGCACCTAGGTCCCAGGCGTCTGGCGAGTATCCTTCGTCAAAAGCCTCATCGTCGGTTCCGAGTTCGGGCAACTTTTGGGGAACCAGCCCGTCCTCGCGTTCGGTGCGTTGAGGCAAGTCGGCGTCGCTAGGCTCAACCTGAATTAATCGCGGCGCGGGCAAATCTAAATGCTTGGCGCGCGGTAGTTGGACATCCCGGGTCGTTGGCAGATCGATACTGTCTTTCCGCTTCGGGAGATCTAGATCAGTCGCCTTCGCGGCCGCCGAATGCGGTTTTGGCAGATCGACGATCGCGGATTGCTTCGGTACAGGCAGATCCGCACGCACAGTGCGCGGCTGCTGTGGCTGGGTGGGCACGGGCGCAGGAAGGTCGATTTCGCGGCGTGCCGGCAGGTCCGTCGCTTCAGCACGCGCACGCAAAGGGGGCTGCGTAGGCTTGATAATCGGTGTCTGTGCCGCTGGTTTAGCCGAGATCGGCTTACGTAGAGCAGGCACCTGTGACGGGATAGAGGGTTTGCGAGAGCGCAGTGCAGGTGCGGGAACGGAGCCGTCAGATCTTAGGTTGCGTGCTGCGCTTGGAGGAAGCGGAAGCCGTGCGCGCAACGGCGGTTTCGTGGGTGTTTCGGTTGCTTGCGGCAGAGCCTTGCGGCCGGGTAAGGGCAAACCCGTGCGCGCCACCGGAGGCGCGACACGTTCGGCCATTAGGGTCGCGTCATCATCTTCCTCGGGCTCGTCCCGGCCGTCGGGGGCATCGATGGGCTCGTTTAAGTCGTCGAATGCCCAGGATTTGTCGTCCGGTTCGCCTTGATTCATCATGCACGTGTCCAACCGCGGGCATAGGCGCTCGACGTATCAAGGCGTCCGCCCGCACCTTTATCTTAAGGTATCAACGTTGCCGTGTGGCTTGCAATGCAAACGGCATCACGCAGGTGTGGATGAAGGTAGCCGCACGCCAGTCCATCGTTTGACCGTGGCCTTTCGCAAATGATAGGCTGGCTGGCCATGGTAGCTGGGCCGCAACATGTGGAGTTGGCTGGGGGGCGCTACCGAGTGCTTTCCGATCTGTCTGCGACCGAGCTTGAAACTCTAGCGCGGAATGTGAACGAGCGCGTGGCTAATTTAGGGCCTCGCGTGACACAGACCGCAGCCCCTGCGCACATACTCGCAGTGGTCGCGCTGGAACTTGCGCAGGATTTGCAGACGCTTCAGCGTGACTTTGCCGCGTTGCTCGGGAAGCTCAGTGCGCAGCTAGAGCCGGCGCTCGCTGTGACCGAAGGTTCAACGTCTACCACGAGTGGCTCCGTGGCAAACGTGCGGGTGGCGGAAGGTCCGGGTGCGCCCGGTACCTCAGGGGCGCAAACCCGTGCATGGGAGCCGGGCTGTAAGCGGTGAATGACGCAAACACCGAGGTTGACCCGCGCGATGGACTGGCGCGCGCTCGCCTGCGTACGCACCTGAGAGACCGCATGAAAGCGTTGCGGCAGGCGCTGCCAGATGCCGAGCGAAACGTGCGCAGCGCGCGCTGTGTTGAGCGGCTTCAGCACGTGCTGGCAAGCCGCAATCAGGAGGTCTGGGCGCTCTACGCGGCTTGCCGCGGCGAGGTAGACCTATCTTCGCTGCTTGCGTCGAGAGACGCCCAAGGGGTTACAACGCTGCTGCCGCGCGCCGGAGCGAACGGAGATCTCTCTTTTGCTTCGAATCGCTGCGCGTCGTTGGTTGTGGGCGCGTTCGGCATCACCGAGCCGGGGCCCGACGCGCCAGCAGTCGATTCTAGTAAGGTGGGTGTGGTCATCGTTCCCGCCCTCGCACTTGACCCTAACGGAAGACGACTCGGGTGGGGCAAGGGCTATTACGACCGCTGGCTTGCCACGGCGCACCATGTGATCAAGGTCGGGGTAGTGTTCGATTTTCAACTGGTGTGCGAACTGCCCGCAGAAGCGCACGACGTGTCCGTCGACTTTGTAGTTACCGACGAGCGAATGCTAGAGTGCGGTAAAGGCACTTAAGGCATGTCGTCAACACCGCAAGATACACCGCCAGAGTCGCCCCAGGACACGGAAGCATGGGAGGCCGTAGAAGAGGGCGTGGAGCTGATTCGAGAGGGTTTTCTCGACGAAGCCCAGGCATTTCTGGAGGGACTTCAAGCCTCTCAGCCCAACAATGCCTACGTCCATGCACACCTAGGACATATTGCGTTTCAGAAAGAACGCTTCGCTGAGGCACTTCGTTACTATGTGCAAGCGCTGAAGCTCCAGCCACGCTTTCTCTCGGTGTCGCTCGGGTGCGTCTGGACGTTGCGCCATCTCAATCAAAGTGACGAGGCTGTCCGTCTTGCGGTTGAGGCGTTACGCTTCTATCCTGAGGACTCGGATCTGCTCTACGCGCTGGGGACGCTCCACCATGCGCGTGGAGAACCGACCGCCGCGCGACATTTTCTTGAGGCGTGGCGTAAGTTTGGGCGTAACGCAGAGCAGGGGGCCGTAGTAAGCGCCTTGTTAGCAGACTTAGACGGGCCGGATCCAGATGCCATAGAAATGGACATGTCTTAGCTCGCTTGTGGACCGGAACTGCCGCTTGCGTCAGAACTTTCAAACCAATCTAACAAACGTTTCAGCCGCGTTAGACGGTACCGGTCGCCCGGTGAGAAGTAGGGCGTTCCTCGGTTTAAGTTCGCCAGGTACGCGGAAATATGGCTTGGATGAAGACCGCCTACGCTGGTGGCAACATCCGCGAGCAGATTAATGAGCGATGTGCTGACAAGCTCACGGTTCTTACTAAGAAGCTCGCCTGCGAGGCTCATCCACAGCGCATCATTTTTGTGGTGCGCAACTTTGATACAGGCGCGCAAACAGTTCTCAATCAGTTCTGCGGGCGGACCGGGCTCTCCGGATTGTTCCAGCATTGCCATCACTTTTTCGACTTTCACCTGAAAGCGAGAAAGCAATCCGGGGATGGCGCAGTACTTGGCGGGGTCGCGGGTGAGTACGGCGATGGCCTGCGCGTCGAGCGCGGCACCGCGCAGCGCAGCCTCCTGCGCAAGCTCGTCAAAATGCGTGGGCACGGTCTCCTCAGAGTTCCGTCGCTTTGTCCCGTCATCAGGGTGCGCTGTGGTGTCGCAGGGGCCTGGCACTTCCGGGTTGCAACTTAGAACCCGAAGTCGCTCTTTTCCGAGCAATACCGTGTCTCCCGTCCGTAGAACACATGTTTGAATCCGCACCCCGTTAACGATAAGACCATTGCGGCTGCCCAAGTCTTCAATCAACGAACCTTTGGTACGATCTACGACAACAAGCGCATGTTGTCGGGATATGCAAGGTTCATCAACGCAAATACGGCATTGAGGGCTACGTCCAATGAGGTAATCGCCTGCATCAAGCTCAATGGTCTTACCTTTGACTTCAACTTTAAGCAATGTCATCGAGCCAACTCCGAGGCACAACAGGACAAGTGTTGTCTCAGATCTGCTGCGCGATGCGCGCATGTGACCGAAGCTTGCCGTTGTTCATCAAAAGGAAAAGACGGGCTTTATTTCCTGCTCTACCTTGACCAGTTCGCCGACGACTTCGCGCCCCTTGGTTTCTGCTAGCGTAAGCTGGCGAGCGATAGATTCCAGGCGCCCGCGATACTCATCGAAGGCGGATGTCTGCCGACCCAAAACCCCTCGAGAGCGTCCCATGTCGACAATGATCGCGTGCCGCGATTCAAGGTCGCCTGACTGGTAAGCCTCCTTGTTAACCACAGCACCCGCCGCACTTTCGGATACAGCTATCGTTCCCGAACCTAAATCGCTTTTTTCTTCGCTGATAAACGCCAGTGCGCAGCGCGCTGGGCCTTTGCCGCCCAGCGGAATGCAGGCGCTGGCGGCACCGGCACCGGCACCGGCACTCTTGGCCGCGTCTTCGAGAACTTTGCGTGCTGCGGGGGACATCGCGATGGACTTAAGTCGCGCCACATCTTGCCACGCAAGCGTCAGGGCGTTGTAGTACTGAAAAAGCGCGTCCACTGTCGCAGGATTGAGCGCGGAGTAACGGCGCCGGGAAAATTCGCCGGCCTTGAAGGGCTGTTCCAGCGCAAAAAGCGCGTCAAGAGCAGCGGTGTCGAGGGATGGCTTTGCGTCTGATCCGGAGGCAGCCGTCAGGGCGTCGCTGACGTGCTTCCGCGCCGCATCAACTTTGGGAGTTGCCTCCTCTACTTTGCTCTTAATTCGAAGTGCGTCGTCAAGGGCAAGGTTGAATAGCTTACGATCACCGAGCGACGAACCAAACCCGCCACCCATCAAAGCGCCCAACACGAATACAGCGAGAAGTGCGAGCGTCGCGCGGAGCCAACGCTTTTGACCTGCGTGGGCGCGCGCGATGTCAGCTTCGTCGATCGTAAGTCGAACCTCTTGGACGGGTTGGGCCCCACCGTCTGCTACGCCGAATACTTCGTCTTCACCCGATGTTTCGGGCCCGGCAGCGGGAGCGCCGAAGGGCGCCTTTACGACGGGTGGAACCCCACCGAACCCCTTGGGTGATGCCACCGGAAATGCCGGTGAGCGACTGGGGCGCCTGGGGGTGCCTTTGCCGAGGCGCTCCTTAAGATCGTCGAGACTTCTCGGCTTTTTGGGCTCGTCCGCCATAATGTTCCGCCTTCTACCGCCAACGAGGGTCATGGGTTATGAAGGGGCGCGTCAGTGCGTTGCCCCTCCACATCTTGCCTGGTTAGAAGCTACCGATATCGGTTAAAATCTGTCAAGCCTTGCGATTGCTCGAGGGCTTACCGTGCGGGATATTTTTGGCGTGAGCGCTCGAAAGAAAGTGCGAGTTTGAGGGTGCGAGGATCGCATTTTTTTCCGCGTCGTAGTAAGTGAGCTCACATGGCGCTTGATCCTAATCACGAGCGGTGCGCGCAGCTTCGGGGTCCTATCGTTGTGATCGATAACTATGACTCCTTTACCTATAATCTCGTTCAGTACTTAGGCGTGTTGGGGGCTCGAGTGCGCGTGTTTCGCAACGATGCACTGACGCTGGAGGAACTCGCAGCAGAGCGGCCACTTGGCGTAGTGCTCAGCCCCGGTCCCGGCAGACCAGAAGACGCGGGTCTGACACCGCTAGTCATTCGTCAGTGTGGTGCTGAGTGGCCGGTGCTCGGCGTCTGCCTGGGGCATCAGGCACTTGGTCAGGCGTTTGGCGGTCAGGTCGTGCGAGCGGGGTGCATTATGCACGGGAAAACCGATAGTGTGTTTCATGATGGGGCCGGAGTGTTCCAAGGGCTTCCATCTCCGCTGACGGTAACGCGCTACCATTCGCTGGTGGTCGACCCAAGCCAGCTTAACGGAGATATGTGTGTCAGCGCCCGCACGGCGGACGGTACGGTGATGGGGTTACGGCATCGCACGTTGCCGCTTGAAGGGGTGCAGTTTCATCCCGAGTCGTTCATGACAGAGCAAGGGCTGAAGCTGATGGCTAACTGGCTTGCGTTCGCGCGTGAGTGGTGGGCGGCGCGTGGCGAACCCGTGCTGCCTTTAGAGGTGCCGCCGCAGCATCGGGCGGTGAGCGACGACAGGTCGCCGGCGGGTGAATATTTGCCGAGCCTTAACCCCGCCTCAACCCATGCTCACGCGCCTGTGAAGGGGCAGCCATGACCACACCCCAACTGCCCTGGCAGCAGGCGTTGCGCCCTTTGGTCAGGGGAGAACAGCCCCCATGGTCTATCACTGAGGCACTTCTAGATGGAGTCTTGTGTCACGGTGTAACGGATGAAGAAGCGCCACTGGCTGCGTGGCTCGTGCTCAATGCGGCTCTGGGAGAGCCGCCCGAGCTGCTTGCGGCGGCTGCCAGTCGGTTACGGGAACGGGTGCCTCCGGCGCCGGCCTTTGTCGCAAACTGGGCGTGCGTGGACACCTGTGGCACAGGTGGTGACGATGCTGGCCTCTTCAACGTCTCGACCGCAGCGGCGCTCATCGTGGCCGCGTGTGACGTGCCCGTCGCCAAGCACGGTAATCGGTCGGTTTCGTCGTGTTCAGGTAGTGCGGACGTCTTAGACGCGCTCGGACTTCCGGTAGCCCTCAGTCCTGAGTTGCACGAACGATCGTTGCGTGAGGTAGGACTTACCTTTCTGTATGCACCATCGTTTCACGGCGCACTCCGTGCTTTAGCGCCGCTGCGCCGCGTGCTTGGGGTTCGTACGCTCTTCAACCAGCTCGGTCCGCTGCTGCACCCTTGGGGGGTACGGCGTCAGCTCATCGGAGCCTACAGTGTCGAACGAGCGGGCGCGTTGGCGGAGGCGGCGCGTCAACTCGGTACAGAGCGTACCTGGGTGGTGTGTTCGGCGGGTCTCGACGAAATCAACCCGTTTGCGTTGACGGACGTGTTTGATGTTCAGGATAATCGAGTGACGCGTTTTCAACTGAGCCCATCGGATTTCGGCCAACAAGCGGGAGATATCCGTCGCTTGGTGCCGCGCTGCTCAGGTCCTAAAAACAGTGCAGCCATTCTTCTCGATCTTTGGCAGGGGGGCGGCGGCCCGGCGTTGGCGCTTGCCAGCGCCAATGCGGCGGCCGCGCTTGTGGTTTCTGGAACTGTCTCTGACCTGGGCGCGGCGCGGCAGAAGGTGAACGCTGCGCTTGCAGGGGGAGCGGTCGCCGCACGACTCGCGGCCTGGCGCCAGGTGGCGTTCTGATGAGTAAAGATTTTTTATCCGCAATCATCGAGCGCAAAGAGCGCGAGGTCGCTGCGCGGAAGCGTCATTGGCGAGCTTGGGCTTCCGACAGCGAAAGATTCACTCGCATCCCCCGCGAGCCTGCCTCGGCAGTGATTGCGAGCAGACTGGCCAGAACGGGGTCTCAGCCTCGCGTAGTCGCCGAAATAAAGTACGCTTCTCCCAGTGCCGGACAGATTGCAGAACGGTGTCGCGGAAGCATTGAGGAGCGCGCGCGAGCCTATGCGGAGGCAGGTGCAGACGCAATCTCCGTGCTTGCGGATGGGCCTGGATTTGGTGGCAGCGTGCTGGACGTGCGCCGAGCGGCAGACGCGACCTCGATACCTATTCTATTCAAAGAGTTCGTAATCGATCCTTTGCAAGTCGCTCTTGCTGAGGCGGTGGGGGCGGGCATGGTCTTGCTCATCGTCCGGGCATTGCCGCAGCCAGGGGCATTAGAGACGCTCGTTGCGGCGTGCGAGCGCCGTGGACTCGTGCCTCTGGTTGAGGTGTTTGACTTGCAGGACCTGCGGCGGGCGGAAGAGGCCGGCGCCGAAATGATTGGCGTTAACGCGCGGGACCTCGCGCGTTTTGTGGTCGATGAGACGCGCGCTGCGGCGGTGGTCGAGGCGGCCAGGCAAAGTGCTCGATGCGTTTACTGGCTAAGCGGCGTGAAGTCGGCGGCAGATTTTGTCCGGATAGCGCACCTTGGAGTCGATGGTATTCTCGTCGGTGAGGCATTGATGAGATCCGCCGACCCAACTCTGACACTGCGAGAATGGCGGCTGGCTGTAGACGCTGGCGGCGGCTGGCGCTAGACATGAGCGCGACCATGAGTGCTAGCGATGCCACCCCTTTCTACAAGCGTGTGTTGGTAACCGGAGCATCGGGAACCATCGGGCGTTACGTCGCGAGTCTTGCCGACGCGCTTGGGTACTATGTCGTTGCGAGCGACAAGCGTCGCTCGGGGATCGCTACACCCATTCGCGGCGAGGTCCGAACCGCCGACCTGACGGACGCCGCCGCTTGCGAGTCGCTTGTGCGTGGGTGCGACGCGGTGATTCACACAGCATCGGAGCTAAGCGTGGACGCGACGCCAGCCTCGTTGACAGCGGTCAATACCGATGCGGTTGTGGCGCTCTTCGAGGCTGCGCGCCGTGCTGGCGTCCGACGATTCTTGCACGTGTCCACGGCTGGGCTTTACGCGCCGACCGCACAGCCCGAGGGCCTCACGGAGGATGCGCCCCTCGCCCCACGGGGCAAGTTCGGCCAGTCTAAGCATGGTGCGGAGATTTTTCTCAAAGCGCAAAGCGACGGTCCAAGCTGGACCATTGTCCGACCTGCACCTCTTTATGGTAAGCGCGGCCGGTACTTTGCAGCGAGCCTCCTCGTTATCGCCCCGATTCTGAAGGCGGTGCTGCATCGCGTGCCGCATTGGGAAGGCGGTCCGGATGCGACTATGGTTCACGCAGAAGACGTGGCCCGCGCGTTGCTCTTTTTATTGCCGCACGAAAGCGCAGCGCGCGAGGTCTTTAATGTTTCTGACGGCGATGTGCTGTCGCTAGGCGAGCGCATTTCCATAACGTTGGACGCTTATGGAATTCCGCGCTCTCGTGTGCTGAGGCCCTCCCCATGGCTGCTTGAGCGCCTCGGCAAATCGATGGGACGGGATGTTACCTACCGTGTCTGCGACCGTCTAGCGGTGGTGTTGTGGCAGGCGCTCGCCGCGCGCCACGGCTTAAAGCCAGCGTTGCGGCCTCGTCTGGACCGGGAATCCATGGCGCTGCTCTACGACCACATGGTCGTAGACGCGTCAAAGCTGCGGGCACTTGGCTGGGTGCCGCGCTTCGGCAACTTTGCAGAGGCTTGGTGTGAGGTTCTAAAGTGGTACCAGGCCGAACGCTGGGTGCCGCGCTATCTATAGTGGGTGCTGCGCTTTGGGAGAGTGCCGCGGCCCGGCTTGAGATGCACGCCGTGCCGCACCACCGCGAGTAGGGCACGCAGCATGCCCTTTGGGGGTCTATCTCCTTAGGAGTGCGCGGCGGGGTCGGATGCGTCAGAGACGTGGTGGCGTAGAGAACCTGTCTTGGTACTGCTCCACCGCAGTCCTAGACAGCGCGCGCGAGCCAAACTAGGCTCGACGCAACCTGAGGAATGCTCCTATGAAGTTCAAAGATATGCGCGTGTTAGGGATCGTAATTGCAGCTACGCTGAGTGCAAGTGGAGCGTTCGCCCAAGAGAGCAAGAGTGGGCCAGAAGCCCCTGGTGTCTCGCGAAGTGTAGAATGGTCACTCGACGCGGCGCATTCGAATATCGGCTTCGTCGCTCGGCACCTCGGCTTCGCCAAGGTGAAAGGTGAGTTTAAGGACTATGCCGCCACGGTTTCTGCCCATCCTAAAACGGGAAAAATTACTGCGCTTAGCGCGAGCGCGAAGGCCGCGTCGGTAAGTACGGGGATATCCAAGCGCGATGACCATCTTCGGGCTGACGATTTCTTTAACGCGGAGCAGTTTCCTGAGCTGAGGCTCAAGCTGAAAGCGATTCGCTGGTCGGGCAAAAAATTTCGTGCACAAGTGGAGCTAACGATTCGAGACGTTACGAAGGTGGTACCTTTTACGGGTGAATTGCTCGGATTGCATAAGGCTAACTTCGGTGGAGGGGATGCCTTGTACGCGGGCTATGAGGCAAGGGCCACCATCAACCGCAAAGCGTTCGGTCTCGCTTTTTCTAAGCTGGCTGAGGGCGTTGCCGTGGTGTCCGACAACGTAGAAATTCAACTCAATGTGGAGATTTCGCGCAAGTTGTAGTCAGCGCGGGATGACTGACCCAGGTGGCTCCTAGTGCGGGCTGTCGTAGATCTATGTCTCAACTTGCCACGACCATTCGAACGCGCCGAACGGCCTACGATTTCGCGAGTACCCCGCTTAGTCCCGACCTGCTGCGGGAGCTTTGCGAGGTCGCGATCTGCGCGCCCAATCACCGCCGCACGGCGCCCTGGCGTTTCGTTTTATTGGGTAGCGAAAGCCGGGCTACCCTTGCGCGCCTCGCTGCAGAGCAGGCGGGTGGCGGCGTGGAGGCGTACGCCAAAGCAGTCGCGAAGTGGGAGAAGGTTGGCGCGCTGCTGGCGCTCTACGCAGTCTCTTCGAGGCCCGACGACCTAGAGCTCGTGCGAGAGGATTACGCCGCGTGCGCGTGCGCCGCCCAAAACTTACAGCTCCTATTGTGGGAGCGGGGGTTGGCAGCTCAGTGGTGCACTGGCAAGGTCACTCGGCTCCCTGAAGTGCGGCGTCTCACCGGTTGCGGTGAAAGCGATACGTTCGTGGGCCTGTTTCGTATTGGAGTACCCCTGGAGATTCCCGACCCGATTCGGCGTCATAGCGGAGAGCAAGCATTTAAGCACTTGCCTTGAGGCTTATCTGAGGTGCGCGCTCGCATGCCTGGAATTGAGTCCAACTCGGCCCTAGGTTGGCGCGGATGCCTGAGCTGCCTGAAGTTGAAACGGTGCGCCGGGAGCTGGAGCCATTGGTGGTGGGGGAGACGATTACTCGCGCCGATGTGCACTGGAACCGTTCCTGTGCCGGTCTGAACTCCGATGGGCTAAGTGCGCAGCTTTCGGGAGTGCGGCTACGTGCGCTGCATCGACGGGCGAAATACCTTCTCTTTCGGGGGGAGCGCGCGGGCCTCCCTCAGGAGTTCTCGGTGCATCTGCGCATGACCGGGAGGCTAACGGTCCGTGAGGCTGCCGCCCCTTATGATCCCTACCTTCGGGTCAGGCTCGTCTTTGATTCGGGGCTAGCGCTGCACTTCGACGACGTGCGCAAGTTCGGCCGGCTGCTGGTAGGAACCCCAGCTGAAGTTACACTGCCCGCGCTCGGACCGGAACCCTTTGATGCAAGTTGGAGTGGCTGTGTCTGGCGGGACCGCGTGCGTTCACGACTTCGACCGATCAAGGCTTTGCTCTTGGATCAGCGCCTACTGGCTGGTGTCGGGAACATTTACGCCGATGAGGCTCTCTTCCGGGCAGGGCTGTCACCTCGGCGCAGAGGCGTGGACCTAACCCTGCGAGAATGTGAGGCACTCGTCGCTGCAGTGCGAGAGGTGCTGTCCGCGGCGTTGGCGGAGGACGGCGCGAGTTTTGACCGCTTCTATCGGACGCCAACGGGTCAACCCGGCAGATTTCAGGATCATTTTCAGGTTTACAGTCGGACGGGGAAGCCTTGTTATCGCTGTAGTACACCTATCGTTCGCGTCCTGGTCGCGCAGCGGAGCACCCATTATTGTCCGAAGTGCCAGCGAAACTAAAACGGGGACCGATCGATAGCGACCGCAGTGCCTCAAGGGGCTAATCGCGGTAGGGTTGCGCGACATGGGTTGGCTAGGTTGGAGTCTTTTAGGCCTATGGGCGGGCTTGGCGTTGCTCTGGCCGATGCGGCGTAATGCCCAGGCACTTGCGTTCGCCGACGGGGTGTTCTTAGCGGCGATCGTCGCGCTTGTGGTGCTTGATGTAGTCCCGGGTGGCCTTGAAAGCGTTGGGGTACTTGGCCTTGGCTTGCTTGCACTCGGCTTTTTGTTTCCGCGGGTGCTTGAGCGCGTGGTGCTCGGATGGTCATCTAGGGAGGCGCTTCAAGCCGAGCTTCCTCCCGCGGCAGAATGGCGCGCATCTTGGTTGACCGCGGGAATGGTCGTGATTCCACTGGCCGCGCACGGCCTGCTTGACGGACTGGCCCTTGCGCTGCCCGATAGTGACTCGGAATCTGGGTTAGGCATGGCACTCGCCGCCGCGGTCTTGGTGCATCAGGTGCCTTTCGGACTGGCCCTAGGCGCTACAGGTCGGCGAGGCTGGAAACGTGCCTGGTTGCTCGCTGCGCTGCTCTCTGCGGCAACCGTGATCGGCTACCTAGTCGGGCTCAAGGTGAATTCCGGGCTCAGCAGGGGTTGGCTGGCGAGTTTTTCGCTGCTTGTCGGCGGCTGGCTGCTTCACGTCGCGTTATCGCATCGACTTAGTACGAGCGCACCCAAGCCGCTTTGGTCTGCGCTCGGTGCATGCGCGGGGGCGGTGCCCGTCGCGTGGGTGTTGCTCGTCACGCTCGCGGTCTCCGAAGCATTGGCCTTCGTTCGCGTATTTGTGGCGTTGGTCTTTGAAAGTGCGCCGGCGCTTTGCCTAGGTGTCCTCGCTGCAGGTGTCCTTCATCTCTTTTCTCCGATGGCCTTTTCGCGCTGGATGCGGGCACCAGATCGCTTACGTCAAGCCGGACGAGGCGTCCTATTCGGGCTGCCGCTCCCCGTATGTTCCTGTGGCGTGCTGCCACTTTTTGTACGCCTGGCGGGGCTTGGCATTCCCGTTACAGCAGCGCTCGCATTCCTTGTCGCCACCCCGGAGCTGGGGGTGGATGCGTTTATTATCTCGAGTCATTTTCTCGGCTTTAAATTTTCGCTCTGGCGCCTGCTTGCCGCAGCTTGCTCTGCAATTGCTGTCGGCATGGTCGCAGGTTACTTCGCCAGACGCGATGCGGTCGAACCTGTTGAAACGAACGCGCCAAGCCTGGGTCCGTGGCGAGAACGGTTGGCCGCGGCGAATCATCATATTTCCGTTGACATGGTTCGGGACACCTTCCCTTGGATTATCGTCGGGCTCGTTATCGCGGCTTGGGTCACCCCGGCGCTTGAGCCTGCGGCATTTGCAGCCTTTCCCTCGGCGTTGCAGGTCCCGCTGCTTACCCTGCTCGGGTTACCCATCTACGTGTGCGCGAGCGGCAGCGCACCGATGGTGGCCGCGTTCATCGCGAAGGGCGTCTCGAGTGGTGCGGCATTGGCGTTCCTGCTCACCGGGCCGGCGAGTAATATCTCTACTTTCGGTATCGTAGCGGGTCTGTATGGTCGTAAAACCGCGCTGGTGGCGACCTTGACCTTATGGTGTTCGGCTGCATTCTTCGGCTACCTAACTCTCGCGTTAGATATTCAGGCGGTGCCCGTATCTGCGCTGCAGCACCAGCACGCGGAGGTCTCGTGGTGGACTTGGCTCGCCGTAGCACTGCTCGCCGCCTTACTGTCACAAGGACTATTCCGTCTAGGACCGCGCCGCTTAACGGCGTTTGCAATGGGTCACTCCCATGACGACCATGAACATGGGCGAGGCGACGCAAGAGGCGGGAAGCGGCCTGGCGGGCACGGTATTTCCCACGAGGCATCTGGCGAACCAACGGCTCACGCATGTTGTCACTGACGCTAAGGTTGAGCGACTTGGGCTGCCGGCTCGCGTGCGCCCGGGAAGCGCGCTAGCCCCTCTTCTCATGGGCGTTACGTGGAACTGTTTCCCAACAGGAAAATACTATCCCGGCATTTCGGAGGCGATGGCCGACGCGCTGGCGGATTCTGAAGTGAACGTGGCGGGTTTGGTGGCTGCTTTTGATGCTCAGGCGCGTTGGCAGGACCTGCCGCTGGTTGTCATCGATTTTGAAACAACCGGCCTGAGTGCGGATTCGGACCGTGTGCTTGAGATCGGCATGGCATGCATGGATGCGGGGGTGGTGACCGAGGTCGAAAACATACTCATAAATCCGGGGATTCCGGTGCCTGAAGAAGCCAGCGCTGTGCATGGGATTAGCGATGAAATGTTGGCGGATGCGCCGAGCTTCGCGGCGTGTTGCGACCGCATCGCACGCCGTCTCACCGGCCGCATTCCCGTCGCGTATAACGCGGGATTCGATGCCCCGTTTCTTAGAGCTGAGTGGGCGCGTGCCGGTGCGCAGGCGAGCCATATCCCTGCACTTGATCCTGAAATAACCTGGATTGATCCGCTGGTGTGGGTGAGGGAGGTCCAGAAGTACGAGAAGGGCAAAAAGCTCACGGAAGTATGCGCCCGAATGGGCATCGAACTCACTGCTGCGCACCGAGCCGCGGGAGACGCGGAAGCGACCGGTAAGGTGCTGCTGGCACTCGCATCTCAGCTTCCAGCCTCGTACGGAGAGCTCGTGCGCAACCAACAGCACTACGCTCAAGCGCAAGAAAAAGAGTTTGCGGCCTGGCGAGCGCGGCGTCGTACATAATGTCGCTCTCAGGTCCGCAACTGCCTGGTGCGGGACGCGCCGCCGAGGTTTCTGGTCATACGGAAGCCAAAGGCAAGCGTTCCCAGGCACCATCACTTTCGCAACCACTAAGCATTGTCGGACGATTGCGTGTGTCGGCGCGCTTTCGACTAGGGGTGTTTCTGGGCGCGACGGCACTTTTTTGCGCTCTGATGTTCGCGGCCTTTCGCACCGCGGGCGCGCCGCTGGCAGGTCCGCAGCATCGATTTCTCCTCTTTGCGTACACGCTGCCACCCGCTCTGTTGGCACTGACGCTGCATGGAGGTATCGGTGGGCGCTCACTGACGCGTGAGCTGGGTTTGGGTCTAGGCCGGATGCGGCGGTATCCATTGTTGCCAGTCATCGCACTGGGCGTTGCTTTGCTGCACCTGCTTTGTGCTGGCTTGCTCGGTGCTGATCTAGCCCTAAGCCGCGAGGCACTGGCCAGCCGAGCCATCGAAACCTTTGGTCCGGACGAGGCGGCGTCCTACGTAGCATTCGTGCAGGATTTCTGGATGCATCCCCTGGTTTTCGAGGTGCTGATCGGCCTTGCGGTTGGCAGCGTGTGGGGCAGCGTGCTTTTTCTTCCCCAGGAGCTTTTTCTCCGTGGTTTTCTGCTCGCCTATGTGCCGGGTGGTCTTTGGCGCAAGAGTCTAGGGGTCACCGTGCTCCAAGTTCTGTGGATGTTGCCATTGCTCGCGCTCGGTCTCGGTCGCGGTGCCGTCGCTGACGGAGGGCATGCCACCTCCGGTTTCCTTCTGACGATCGCAGGCACGGCGCTGCTGGCGGTGTACGTGCGCGTTGTCTGGCGCAGCGTGTTCGCGAGCGCGCTTTTCTTGGGGGCCTACTCCGCGCTCTGGCCCGCTCTCGCTCGGGCGCTTCCGGCGGCGACGCCTGGTCCATGGCAGTACGGTGCGGAAGGGCTCGGAGGTCTTGTTGTGCTCGGCTGCGCGCTTATCCTTCTTCGCCGCTTATCCAAGCGCCTTAAGGCGCCTCCAACGAGTGAGGATATCGCTGACGCCGAAGCCCGCGCCTAATACGCTTCAGCTTAAGGTTGAGCCGCTACAGCCCTGGGT
>SLQV01000009.1 GCA_007131285.1 Myxococcales bacterium | reverse complement strand
GGGGGCTGGGCGCTCAGGCGCGCAGGCGCACCCTCCGGAGCCCCCCACAATTGGGCACTGCGCGCAGCTCCGTACCCAATTGTGGGCCCCCCCGAGACCCTCCGCGGGCCACGCAGCCACGCGCGCGCCGGGACCCCAGCCTGCATGGCGTGAACGATTGAAGGCGCGCGGCGCTAGTCGAGTATGGTTTTGAGGCGGTCAATAAACGAAGGGCGCTTGTTGCGACTGCCTTCCACTTTGAGCTCTTTGCGCAGCGCCTCTAGGAGTTCACGCTGGCGACTATTGAACTTCTGCGGAACGTCGATGTGAGTGCATACGATCTGATCGCCGCGCCCGTAGCCGCCGAAGATCGGCATCCCCTTACCCTTGAGGCGCAACCGGCTGCCTGCACGGGTTCCTGGGGGAATGTGCATATTGACTTCGCCCCAAAGCGTCGGCACGGGCAACGTTCCGCCGAGAGCAGCCTCGGGGAAGGTCAGCACCACATCACAGTAGACGGTCGCCCCCTTGCGCGAGAACCGCTCGTGCTTTGCGACGCGAATCACCACCAAAAGGTCGCCTGGGCCACCCGGACCCGGCAGCCCTGCGCCCTTAAGCGTGCGCACCGCACCGTCTTCAACGCCCGCCGGTACACGCACGTTGAAGGAACGAGGCTCGCCATCCGCCGCGGGCACCTCGATCGTCTTATTCGTGCCGAGCGCCGCATCTTCAAACGTGACCTCTAGGGTATAGCGCAGGTCGCGACCGGAACGCCGCTTTAGACCGCCTACAATCTCGCCAAAAATGCCCTCGAAAAGGTCGGCGAGGGTCTGAAAATCCGGAACCTTTCCGCCAAAGGGCGCCTCGATGCCGCCGTGACCGAAGAGATCGTAGCGCTTGCGTTGACCCGGATCACTGAGCACGGTGTAGGCGGCGCTAATCGCCTTAAAGTGCTCCTCAGCCTGCGGGTCGTCCGGATTGCGATCAGGGTGGTACTTGAGCGCCAGACGCCGGTAGGCCCGCTTGATTTCGTCAGCGTCCGCCCGCCGATCTACTTCCAGCAGCGCATAGTAATCCCGAGGTGCGTCCGTCAAACCGACACGAGTGTAGCCAGCGCCGCTGGCGCTGGCAACGCATCTCTCGGAAGACGCTTGGGCACCGCTGCCCCGGGGCCCGGCCCATGATTAGGCGACGGCGCGGCGGGCTTAGCGCTTCGCCGCGCCTCGCTCCATCCTGAGCTAGCAGCTGGGACGACTCAGCCCGCTTGAGGAGCCCATGGCTCATCGGTGGCTCGCCTTACGTGCCTCCTCCCCCAACGTGCCTGTGGGCTTAGAGTTGCGCTACCAATTCGAGGCCGTAAATGGCACCTTAGGCGAGGTGTGCGGCGAACGCGCACGCACATGCAAGCGTTCCGGAACCCGCACCGCCGAAGTTGCGTGTGTTGAGGCAAAGGTGTTCGCTGTTTTTGGTCTTTGTAGTAAGTGGTTTCGGCATGGTGGACGGTTCTAGCGAAATGGACGCGTGCGTCGCAGTCGTGAACCCGGCGACGGGGAATGTGCTGGATGTCGTCGCGGCGGATTCAGCCGCGTCTGTGGCTGCCAAGGTTCGGGCAGCGGCGCTCGCGCAACCCGCGTGGGCAGCGCGCAGCGTGGCTGAGCGGGTTGCGGTGCTGGCGCGCTTCCGCGACCTAGTGGTCGCCGCGCAAGAGCGACTTGCTACGCTTTTGACCAGCGAGATGGGCAAACCCATCGCGCAGGCGCGCAGCGAGATCGCAGCGCTGGCACCCCGTATCGATTTTTTCCTTAAAGAGGTGCCAAAACTAAGTGAAGCAGAAGTCGTCAGCACTGCGCTGCAAGCGGGCGACATCGAGGAAGTGATCCGCTACGAGCCCATCGGCGTGGTGGCGCATATTTCCGCGTGGAACTACCCCTACTTTGTCGGCAGCAACGTCTTCGTGCCGGCGTTGCTTACGGGCAATGCCGTCGCTTACAAGCCCTCGGAGCTCACCCCCAAGACCGGCCTTGCTCTCGCGGAACTCTTACATGAAGCGGGCGTGCCTGCTGCCGTCTTTGTGCCGCTCATCGGAAACGGCCGGGTCGGGTCGGCGCTGCTCGCTCAACCAGTAAACGCGGTATGCTTTACCGGCTCACACGCGACGGGGCAGCGGGTCAGTGCGGCGGTTGCCGGCAAGTTGCTCGGGCCACTTGGCGGACGCCTTCAGCTAGAGCTCGGAGGCAAGGACCCCGCCTACGTATGCCACGATGCCGACCCGGTGCGCGCGGCGACGGCACTCGCAGACGGTTCATTCTATAACACCGGGCAAAGCTGCTGTTCGGTAGAACGCATCTACGTTCACGCAGCGTGCGCCGAGGCCTTTATCGAGCATTTCGTCGAAACGGTGCGCGCGTTTCGTATTGGCGATCCGTTGGACCCAGAGACCTATATCGGCCCGCTCGCCCGCGAAGCGCAGCTCCGAGAGCTTGAGTTACAGGTCGAGGATGCGCTCGCACTCGGCGCGACGCTACGGCTGGGTGGCCGCGCACGGCCCGGCACCGGTTACTACTTCGAGCCTACCGTGCTGACGGATGTGCTGCCTTCGATGCGGGTCATGCAACAGGAAAGCTTTGGCCCCATCATCGGCATTCAGGTGGTCGCCGATGACGAAGAAGCCATCGCATTGATGAATGCCAGCGCGTATGGCCTGACCGCGAGCGTGTACAGCACTGACCGGGCGCGCGCCGAAAGCATTCTCGCTCGCGTGTCCAGCGGCACGGCCTACTGGAACTGCTGCGACCGGGTCAGCCCGCGCCTACCCTGGTCCGGCCGCAACGCTTCGGGCATGGGGGCCACGCTTGGCCACGCGGGTATTCGCGCCTTTCAATGCCCCAAGGCTTACCAACTTAAACGACCGTAAGCGTCGCGTCTTTACAGGAGGGGGTGAGTGCTGGTAGCTGGATAACATGCGTGACGGCACCGGGGAGGCACTTAGTGCAGCGGAAGTTATCGAAGCGGTCCGGGCGACGGGGCACGGGCGCGTTAAGGTTGCGGTGGCGGATATCGATGGCGTGCTGCGGGGCAAGTATCTGCACGTCGATAAGTTTGCGGCGGCCGTCCAGGGCGGATTCGGCTTTTGCAGTGTGGTGCTCGGCTGGGATGCGGGCGATGTATGTTACGACAACACCGCCTACACCGGCTGGCACACGGGCTATCCAGACGCGATCGTCAGTCTCGACCTAGCGACGTTTCGCCGGGTCCCGTGGGATGGAGACATCCCGTTTTTCCTGGGGGAGTTTGTCGAGGCCGATGGGTCGCCCCTCGGGGTTTGCCCGCGGCAGGTGCTGCGCCGCGTCCTCAAGCAGGCCGCAGCGATGGGGCTCACGCCT
The DNA here is from genome assembly GCA_007131285.1 of Myxococcales bacterium. GTDB lineage: Bacteria > Myxococcota_A > Polyangia > Polyangiales > SLQV01 > SLQV01. The sequence continues at coordinate 3,153 of SLQV01000009.1, read as the reverse complement.
GCGATAGGCATGGAGTTCGAGTGGTTTAACTTCAGCGAGACCCCCGCTTCGCTGCGCGACAAGGGCTTTGTTCGCCCGGAACCCATTACCCCAGGCATGTTCGGCTACTCGCTCCTGCGCTCCAACCAAAACCAACCCTTTTTCGCGGCCGTGATGCAGGAGATGGCCGCCTTTGGCGTGCCTATCGAGGGCCTGCACACCGAAACCGGCCCCGGTGTGCTTGAGGCGGCTTTACTTTACGGCGACGCACTGACCGCGGCCGACCGTGCGCTTCTTTTCAAGTCAGGCGTGAAGGAGATCGGGCATCGCTTTGGCATCATGCCGAGCTTTATGGCGAAATGGAAGGCGTCGCTGCCGGGCTGTAGCGGGCATGTGCATCAAAGTCTCAACGACAGTCGCGGTCATAATGTTTTTTTTGATGCGGCCGCACCGTACCACATGAGCCCGGTTTTTCGTAGCTATCTCGCGGGGCAGATGAAGCTAATGGGCGCGTTGCTCCCTTGCTACGCGCCCACCATTAACAGTTACAAGCGTCTTGTCGAAGGCGCCTGGGCACCGACGAAGGTCAACTGGGGCGTCGACAACCGCACGGTCGCGTTGCGGGTAATCTCGGGCTCCTCCAAATCCACGCGTCTCGAAACCCGCGTGATCGGCGCCGATGTCAACCCGTATATCGCGATGGCCGCCGCCATTGGCAGCGGGCTCTGGGGCATTCAAGAAGCACTGGAACTGCCCTCAGGGCCTATCGCCGGCAACGGGTATCGTGACGAGACAGCCGAGGTATTACCGAGCAACCTTGCTGAGGCCACCGAGCGCCTAGACGGAAGTGGTGTCGCTCGAACACTGCTCGGCGATGCCTTTGTCGACCACTTCGTGGCGACGCGGCGCTGGGAGTGGCGTCAATACCAGGCCGCCGTCACCGATTGGGAACTGGAACGCTACTTCGAGATCATCTAGCCTCCACGCTGAACGCAATGCAGGAATCACGCAGCTTCGCCACCTATACCTTCCCGACTGCGATCACCTACGGCGCTGGCTGTGTGGCGCTCGTGGGCGCAAGCGCCAAGGCCGCCGGCATGCTGCGTCCACTCATCGTCACCGATAGGGGACTCGCGCCCCTGCCGCCCTGCACGAGGTTGCAGCAAGTCCTCGCGGACGCGGGACTCGAAGCAGCAACCTTTAGCGAGGTGTGGGGCAACCCGGTAGCGTCCCAAGTGGCAGCGGGCGCGCAGGCTTTCGCGGCGCACGCGGCAGACAGCATCATCGCCATCGGCGGCGGGGCGGCATTGGATGTCGCTAAAGCCATCGGTATCCTCGTCAATCATCCGGGCGCCATTGTCGACTACGATGCCTTCGCCGCCGAGCCTCGACCCATCGACCGCGAGGTTCCGCCCATATTTACCCTGCCGACCACCGCCGGAACCGGCAGCGAGGTCGGCCGCAGCGCTGTGATTTCATGCGACCATTCCCACGCAAAGAAGGTGGTATTTTCGCCAAAATTATTGGCCCAGCGGGTCTTCTTAGACCCGGAGCTGAGCGTGGGCCTACCCGCTGCAATCACCGCAGCCACCGGCATGGATGCGCTAACGCACTGCGTAGAATCCTACCTTGCTACAGCCTTTCATCCACTTTGCGACGGCATCGCGCTTGAAGGACTGCGCCTCTGTGGCCGGTACCTGCCGGTTGCGGTGAACTTTGCGCAGGCCATGGCGTCGGGCGCCGACGTTGCGCGCAATGACGCGCACCTCGAAGCACGCGGGATGATGCTCAACGCCGCCATGATGGGCGCGGTAGCGTTCCAGAAAGACCTCGGCGTCATTCACTCCTGCGCCCATGCGCTGTCCACCGTTGCCAATTTGCACCACGGTCTGGCAAACGCCATCATGCTGCCGGCGGGCTTGCGCTTTAACGCGAGCGTTGCCAGCGAACGCATGGCCACCATGGCACAGGTGGTCGGCGCACCCGACGCGAGCGCCGCGGGATTTATTCGCTGGGTCGAAGCGCTTAAAGAAACGATTGGCCTTCCCCGCACACTGAAGGAGGTCGGTGTGCAAGACGGTGCCCTCGAGCGACTTGTCGAGGTTGCGCTCGCCGACGCCTGCCACACCTTCAATCCGCGACCGGTCGCGGAGGCCGACTTCCGCGCCATCTTCATCGACGCGGGACTCCGTGAGGCACCGCCCGCGGAACGCGTCCCAGAGGGACAGGCGTGAGCGCCGCGGCCCACGCAGCGCGCCGCTTGCGCGTCGGCGTCTCGGCGTGCTTTTTCCACGCCGACCCGGAACGTGCCATCTTCAAGGGCAAGACGCTGCTCTATGCAGAAGAGTCGATGTTGCGCTGGGTTATGGAGGGGGGCGCCCTACCCTACCTGCTGCCGCGGGCGGCGGGCGGCGTCACCCCTGCGGACCTGCTGACGGAAGTCGACGGCCTCTTGCTCCAGGGTGGCTCGGACGTAGCGCCGGGCCAATACGGCGAGACGCCTCGACATCGCCAATGGCAGGGCGACGCCCCTCGAGATACCTACGAAGCCGAACTCATCCGCGCGTGCATTGCCGCCGACAAGCCCGTTCTCGGCATCTGCCGCGGCCTGCAAATACTTAACGCAGCCCTCGGCGGTAGCCTCTACCAAGATATCGCGGCGGACTACCCCAAGGGCCGCGTGCATCGGGACTGGCATGTTTACGACCAGCTCTTCCACACGATCGAAGTCGAGCCCGAGAGCTGGCTGGCGGCGCACTACCCCGGGCAACACCAGGCCCGCGTAAACAGCGTTCACCATCAAGCCATTAAGGTGCTCGCTCCCAATTTGCGCGCCGAAGCCTTCTCGTCCGAAGACCAGATCATCGAAGCGGCGCGCTATACAGCCACCCTGCCTGACGGCCGAACCCCCTTCGCCTACGGTGTGCAATGGCACCCCGAGTTTCTCGACGACCACACCGCCGAGAGCGACCCCACCACCTTGACTCGCGCGCCCTTGATGGCCGCCTTTCTTGACGAGATCCGCCAACGCCTCACCGAACCTAGCCCCCAAATACGCTGAAGCCATAGGTTGAGCCTAGCCGGCAGCGGGGTTCGCGTGTGTGGGCGCACGGTGGGCGCGTCCAGGTGGGCTGGGGTCCCGGCGCGCGCGTGGCTGCGGGGCCCGCGGGGGCC
>SLQV01000119.1 GCA_007131285.1 Myxococcales bacterium | reverse complement strand
TCTATTCAGCGTCGCCACCAAAAGCTGATCGAGGAAGCGCCTTCGGCGGTGATCAGCTCGGAGAAACGCCAGGCCATGGTGGCTCTCATTCGCACCGCAATGCTGGAGACGGGGTACGTGTCGGCGGGGACGCTCGAATTCCTCCTCGACGAAAAGGGCGATCTCTATTTTATGGAGATGAATACCCGCATACAGGTGGAACACCCCGTGACCGAGCTGGTCATGGGTGTCGATATCGTCGCCGAACAGCTACGCATTGCAGCGGGTGAAACAGTCCACATTCCCAACTGCGCGCTTGAGCCTCGCGGCCACGCTCTCGAATGTCGCATCAACGCCGAATGCCCAGATACCGATGTGCCTTGGCCGGGGCTCATCACCGCCTATCATCCCCCCGGTGGCGCAGGCGTGCGTATCGACGAAGGTATCTACGCAGGCTGGCGCGTCCCTAAAGTCTACGACTCGCTGCTGCTGAAGCTCATCACGTATGGCAAAGACCGGCCCGAGGCGGTTAACCGTATGCGTCGCGCCCTCGGCGAACTCGTTATCGAAGGTATTCGTACAAACGCCGCGCTTCATCGCCGCATTATGCTGGACCCCGACTTCATCGCTGCCGAGCTCTCCACGCGCTTCATGGAAAACCTCCGCGCCGAACTCAAGGCCTCTGGCGAGCGCCTCCACGTCGCCTAAGCCACGCATCAACCTAAGCTTGTCTTCCGCTTCTATTTTACGCTTCAGCCTAAGGGTGTTTCTTTAGAGTCATGGGTTCGCTTGTCCCAAACATCACGACCTCATCCAGGCTGGGTTCCGTCGCGACCGTGGCTGCGGGGCCCATGAAGAGCCTCGGGGGAGCCCAGAACTGGGTACGCAGCGCATTGCCCCGTTCTAGGAGACTAATTTAGAGACGGCCCATGCGACCGCTTTGGTAGTCATGGATTGCGGTCATGATTTCGGTGCGAGTGTTCATGACGAACGGGCCGTGTGCGACGACAGGCTCGTTCAGGGGCTCTCCGCTCAATACGAGCGCTTCCGTTGCCGCCTTACCGCGGAGCACAACGTCACCTGAACCGTCGCCGCCGCGCTCGAAGACAAGCAGGTTGCTCGGACCCGCGGTGGCATCACCTGCGCTCAGGCTACCTGAGCGGCCGAGAATCAGGAGCGTGTGGTCGCGAGGCAGCTCGAAGCGGCTCTCGCCGTCGGCGTCGAAGCGAAGATTAAACACCGTGATGGGCGTGTGGGTCTGGGCCGGCCCACGGAGACTGCCGAGGCTGCCTGCGACTAGACGCGCGGTCGCAGCGCCGAGCTTCAACTCGGGAAATGTCTTGCCCACAAGCCCTTGGTAGCGCGGCTGGGTGAGCTTGAGGCGTGCGGGCAAGTTGACCCAGAGCTGCACCATCTCGAAAGTGCCGCCGCGCTCACTGAAGGCCTGGGAGTGTAGCTCTTCATGCACCACGCCGGCCCCGGCAGTCATCCATTGCACATCACCCGAACCGATGGTGCCACCCCCACCGCCTGAATCGCGGTGCGAGACTTCGCCGCTGTAGGCGAAGGTAACCGTTTCAAAACCGCGGTGCGGATGCTCGCCCACGCCGCGGCGGCTCAGGCTCGGTGAGAAGTACTTGGGAGCAGCGTGGTCCAAGAGGATAAACGGGGAGATCGTCTGTGGATCGATTTGGAAGGGCGAAAACAACGTCGAAACGAAAAACCCATCCCCCACCCAATGTTGCTCTTCGGGGCGCAGTGTTTTGCTGACACGCCGCGCTTCGCTGGCCTCTGGGCGCGCTGCTTCAAGCTCTCCCCGACCCGCTTCCTTTGCCTCCGCCGCTGCCATACTGTCCCCTCTCACATTCTTGATATCGGGCTGTGTTTCCGCCCGCCCGCGCCAACCGAGGCGCGCCCATAAACCTGCGCCAACGGCTCCTAGGACCAAGGTCCTCACAAATAGTCTACGGCGCCAACGCGGACCCATTGTGTCGAATATAGGTGGATCTAGCCCCTTGGATAGCCCCTCTGCGTTCCGACTGACTACGAAGTGACGGAGGGGTGTTTACGCATACGCGTCGCTGGCTCGAGACAGTCCGTCGGTGCCCCACGCTAGCCGCGCACACAGCTCTACCCGCGCGGGTGTGGACGCATCTCAAAGCTGCTTACAAGGTTCGCGACGGATGATGCAGGGTCACGACGAACAGGGCGCTGATTCAGCCCTTGAAAATACGCGTAAAAGCTGGTCCGACCCGCGTCCGGACGACGGCAGCGAGACGCCCACGCGGGCTCGGCGCTGGCTTCGTGCTGTCGCATTCGGATTTGGGGCCCTCATCTTGCTCGCTGTCTTGGCTGTACTCGTAGCCCTGGGTACGCCCTGGGGGCGTAGCGCTCTGTGTGATCTCGCGGAAGCCCAAGTGAACCAGGCGATTCCCGGCACATTGCATATCGGCCGCTGCGCCAGCCTCTCGCCCTGGCATCTGCGCCTGGAGACACTTACGCTTTTCGGAACCGACATGGGCGTCGACGGCTCGGGAACCGGCGAGTGGTCGCAATCCAAAACGCAGCCCCAGGCACAGGAGGAGCAGAGCGCGGCAGCGTTAACGCTCACTGCTCCTGCACCGGGAACGACGCCTCTGGCTTCGATTGCAGCCTTGGACCTCCGGTTGCGTCTACTGCCGTTGCTGCGACGCCGCGTGCACATCACCGCGCTCACCGTCACTCAACCGCGCGTCTCCCTTGCCAATGACGAGGCCGGCCACCTCGCCTTGCTGAAGGCGGTGACCAAACCTGCAGCGGATACGCCTGTCACGGAAGCGCCTTCCGCTGATTCACCCTGGGGGGTTGTCGTCGACGATCTCGCCTTGCGAAGCGCCAGCGTGGTTGCACCCGAGCACCAAATCGCACTTGAAGTCGAACAGCTAGGCTTGAACCTGCGCTGGCTGCCGCAGGGAAGCCGTACTGCAGCGCTCGCGGACTTACGTGTCGAACTGGGCGCGCTCACAGCTCGGCTACTCGCGCTAGGGTCCACTAGCGGTGACGCGGTGGATGCGGTGGACGCGTCCAGTGCACAAGGCCCCGCTGCTTCGAATGCCTTATCAGACGACGAGACCTCCGCAGACCCTACGCGTGCCCTCGCGACGCCCGAGGCAGCGCTGGAACTTGTACGCATCACCCGCGGCGAGGCGCGAGTCGCCTTCGATGCGCTTGAGCAAAGCCACATGTCGCTTGCGCTCAGAAACGGCAAGAGCACCGTTGCACTCGAGAGCACAGCACGGCTGTCAGTGCTTGACGATACCCTGGGCATCCAGCACGCGACGCTAACGCTTACCGGTGAGCTGGCGCCGTACGGTCCGGATACATTGCTTGGCCATCTCGAGCGTGCCGGCATTTGGCCCAAACCCCTACCCCTCGCAGTCCCGCTCGCGCTGTCTCTGCGTGCCACCGTCGCCGAGGCAGGTATCGAAGGTGAGGCCGCGGTGCGAAGCGAGGCGGGTGATATTGTCCTCACGCTAGCGCAGCGCGACGCTAGCCTGGAAGTCGAGCTGCTGCTGGGCACCACGGGCAAGCATGCGCCTTACGGCAAGCTCGACCTCGCGCAATTCATCGGCGGCACGTCGAGCGCGGCGGGCGGCCGGCTTGCGGCGCGCTTTACGCCGCAGCAGCCGATCTTCCCTTCGGGCCAACTCGACATCAACGCCTTCCGCGAGGGCGCGCTGAGTCTGCATGCCGATGGGCTTCGTTACGGCATCTACACGCTACCGTCGCTGCGGCTGCAGGGCGCGCTAGAGGCCGAAGCTGCTGTGATTTCAAGTCTGACGTTGCCTTACCTGCGCCCCGCCGCGCCCGTGCAAGCGCACCGGAAGCGAGTTCCCGCAGCCACAGCTTCGCGACCCTCGGACACGCGCCCCAAGCGCCAAGCTGATCTTGCGAGCGCCGCCGACGCGAACGACGCGGTGACGAAAGCCGACGATAAGGCCCAGACCCAAGCCGTGATGCTCCAGGGCCGGGTGGGGTTCGATGGCACGCTTGATATCGCGCTAACCCTCAATTTACCAGATCTGCGACGGGATCCCAACTGGCGTGCGCTCGCACCGGAAGTGCGCGGCGGGGTTACTGGCCACATTCAGTTGCAACGCACGGCCGCTGGGTTGCTAAACGGCAAGGGTGCCTTTGCGTTGCGATCCGTGCACTGGGGCGATCTCCGCGGGGGCCTGCTCGACGTGCAAGGCGATGTGGCTGGTAGGTTGCCACACCTCACCGGCGCGCTACGATTCCGCGGCCGGGACCTGCGGGCGGGCACGCTGCGTTTCGGCGGCGTGCACGCGGACGTGCGGGCCAGCTCAGGCGCACGCTGGACTTATGCGGCGAAACTAGGGGGCGCGCTTACTGGGCCAGGAAAGGGCCAAGCCACCTTTGACCTTGTGGCCGACGCAAGCCTCGCCCCACCGGCGGCAATGCCACCCCCACCCGCGTTCGACGCGATCCTAAGCAGCACACTCAACATCGCAACGCCAAACGGCACCCGCTACACGCTGGTCCTGGGCCGTGCCGCGCTTAAAAGCACGGCGCAACGGCGTTTACCGGTACCCGCAGCAACCTCCCAGAACGCGAAGAAACCGGGGAACCACGCCCAGCAGTACCTCTCGCTCAGCGACCTCAAGCTTGAGTCGGACGCACTGCGTGCCGAGGCCAATGTCAACCTCGCTTGGCCTGTTCCGAAGGTGCCTGGCGGACGTCTCGCGCTCGAGGTTGAGCTGCGTAGCGCCGCTGCTTTACGTCGAGATATGCGCGCACTGAGTTTACTTTTAGGCACAGCATTCGACCTGCCGGAGGTGACGGGGAAGGGCCGGCTAGAAGTGATGTTGGAAGGTTCACTCAGACGGCCGCTGGGACGCATCGCCCTCGACATCAACGCTTTGCGTCTTGCCGATGCGCCGACACTGGACCTCGAAAGTGTTGTCGAGCTTGAGCGTCGAAGGCTCGCTGCTCAGGTTGAAGCACGTCTCGAATATGGCGGGCATTTGCAGCTCAAAGGTTCCGTGGAACGCGACACACCGAGGCTTACTTGGGAGAGCCTACGCGATGGGCACTTCGACTTTTACCTCACCGTGCGCGCCTTCGATTTGACCGTGCTGCGGCCGTGGCGGCCTGCGGAAGAGGCCATCGCGGGTAGCGTTGAGCTTGATCTTGCCTTCGGTGGCACCCTGCCCGAGCCCCAGCTGCAAGCGGAGCTGGTCCTTGCCGGCTTTCACTTTAAAGGTCGGCCGCCCCTCTCGCTCAATCTAGGCGCGGAGGTCGACGCAAGCGAAAGCCGCTTCGATCTTGCCGTGAGCGATAGCTCGGGACCCTGGGCGGAAGGCTCCGCTGCGACGGCATTCCCACTAACCTATGCGCTGCTGGAGCCGATGCCCGATTTGCTGACGCAGCGAGCCTGGCGCCTCGCTTTGACAACGGAACCCCGAGGACTCGGGACGATCACAGGCCGCACGGATGCATCCGAAGGAGCTGGCACCTTGCCGCTAAGTCTCGCGCTGAAGCTCGGGTTAAGGCACACGCCACGTAGCGAGACGGAAGCAGCCTCGATCCGCGGAGAAGCTCGGGTTGAGAGTGCCTGGCAGGGCTCGGCCCGCGCAGCGCTGGCGAAGCTGAGCGAGCGCCCGGACACCTGCGGTTCGCAGGCTCAGCCACGCGCAGTGGTCGATGTGTCACTCACCGAGGCCCGGACACAGCTAACGCTGCGCGGAACGTTGGGCGACCGAGAGCTAGTGCGTGCGCGTGCCGAGAGCGCATGGCCGCTTCTCACTTGGATGCGGCGAGGTTCGTTGCCGGAAACGCTGGATGCCTGGCCAACCATTGCGGCGCTGGTGACGCTAGACGAGAGCGAGCTAAGCACGTTCCCTGTGCTCTGCGAGCGAGCACAGGGAAGGATCTCGGGCACCATCGAGCTGACAGATGTGCTCAGCGCTCATGGTCGCGCGACGGCCGACCTGCGCGGGCAGGACCTGCGCGTCGCTGGAACCCGCGCAGCAAACGCGCGTTTGCTCGGTGCTATCGACAGCGAGGGCAGCTCCGTTGCGCTCACGGTTACGCGCAGAGCGCACACGCTCTTTAAGCTTGAGGCGGGCGCCCCACTGTGGTTGCGCGGTGCGGAAGTAGGCTTGGGAGCAGGCGCCTTACGCGGTGTGCTCCATGTCGATGACGTCCCGCTCCCCTTGCTCCTCAGTGCTGCACCCAACGTGCGCGAGGCGTCGGGCAGCGTAAAGGGGCGCCTGGTCTTTGAGGGCGAGAGCCTGGAAACGTTGAGCGCTAAAGGAGTGCTCGGTTTCGAGGACCTGAGTTTTGCCCTCGAACGACCCTTCATGCGCATCGAAAACGTTTCGGGCGCGCTGCGCTTCGCCGGGGATCATATTCGCATCCAGCAGCTGCGTGCGCAGGACTACCTGGGCAATCTAGTGCTCGATGGCCGCGTCGGCCTTGCGGGCTACAAGCCCGCAGACATCGAACTTGAACTCAGGGCGCAGGACTATCCACTGCGCACCGAGGGCATCGTCAAGGCGTACTTGACAGGCAAGATCGCGATCCAAGGCGACCTCGGGTCAACCGAGCTGCGGACGCTCGACGTCACGACCTACGGATTGCAAGTCGCGCTGCCCGAAGAGCGGACGCGCAACGTCCGCTCCCTAGAACCTCACCCTAATATTATCTTCGCGGGCAACCCAGGCGCAGATACCGAGCTTGCTGCGGCGCGCGCGCTAGCGCTCCATCGCGAGGCCGGCCGTATTTCCAAGAACGTGATTGAGGCCGCCATTCCCATGCACGTCAAGGTCCGCACCGATACGCCCTTCTGGCTGCGCCGACCTGAATTTGCCCTGCGCCTGACCCTCGCCCTCGATGTGCATTCGCGCGGGCCGGAGACGCGTATCAGCGGAACGGTCGGCGTCCGCCGTGGTTTTATCCAGCTCATGGGCCGAAACTTTCTTTTTGAAGAAGGTGAAATGCGCTTCTCAGGGGGCGCTGAGATCGATCCGAATCTCGACCTGACCGCGAGCTATCGCCTGCCCTCGGCGGCGGTAGTCAAGCTACATGTCGGCGGCTACCTTTCCGAACCGATTCTTACCTTTTCGAGTACAGACCCTGCCCTGGTAACCGAGACGGACATCATCGCGGCGGTACTGGGGTTCCGATCGGGACCGGAGCAGCAGACCGAAGCGCAAGCGGCTACGCGCGCCGCGCTCTCGGGCCTCGTAGCTGATCTTGTGGGTACGGTTGCGCGGCGGGAGTTCGGTCAGTTTGTGCCCATCCTCATGCTGGAGTCCGACGGCACGCTGGCCACATCGCGGGTGCGTGCGGGCCTGCAAGCCGATGCGCTTATCCCCAAAGGTTGGGAGGACTTAGTGCGGGGCATTTACGTCGAGGGCGTTCTGGGTGGCGACCAGCGCAACGAAGGCGTGAACGCCGGATTCATCATTGAGCTCTTCTGGCCCCACTCCCTCTCCACACGTGCGGGATTCCGGCAGCCTGACAACTGGAGCCTAGACATGTTGTGGGAGCCCTAACGCGTGATGTGTGCCCATGCATATACCGCTAGGGACCAGCGCGGGCCCCGGGATCTCGCCCGCACCGCCCTGTATCTCGCTCGCTATGTAGCGCGCCAAGCTGCCCGCGGATGGCTCCACGGTTGCGTGCTCTCGCTCGTGCTGACCTACGGGTGCGCGAAAGTACCGCCCAATCGCTACGGGGTTACTCGCGTCTCCTTTGAGGGCGTCAATAGCTTCAACCCGCGTGCCCTCGAACGCTGCCTTGTCACGCACGCCCGCGACCGAGTGGAGTTGACCTTGGGGATCCGAGATATCGGCCCCTGCGATGTCCCGCCGTTCGCCCGGCGCCCACCACATTTCAGGCTGTGGTCTTGGGCTTGGACAAACTGGCCCACCTTCGACCCCATCGCCCTCGAACTCGACGCGGAGCGCGTCAAACGCTGGTACGCCGCCCGCGGCTACTTCGACGCCGAGGTCACGAACATACGCAGTATACCGGAGCAAGCGCTGAAGCTGCCCATGCCGGAACTGCTAAGCGCCGCCCAAGATGCTGAGCGTGACGCTGCCGCTCCCGACGCGGACCCGGAGGGCAAGTCGCAAGTTGACACGGCGTCGAATACCGCGGCGAACAGGTCCGATGACGAGGCCGCAGCGGATGCTGAAGCTTGCGACCGGGCGGGTAAGGATCAGGGCTGCCTGATGTCGCTCACCCTGCGGGTAGAGGAGGGCGAGCCCACCCACGTCACCCATATCGATCTCGAAGGCACAGAAGGCCTCGACCCCACACTACAAAGCGCGCTGCGCGCGGCGCTCCCTTTTGTCGAAGGAGACCGCTTCGACGAGGCCGTGTTCGATAGCGGCGAGAGCGCCCTCAAGGAACACCTCGAGATGGCGAGCTACGCCCTTGCCACGATAGAAGGCGTTGCCCGTGTCGATAGAGCGGCGCGCACAGCGCACGTGATTTACACGATCGCTCCCGGCCCCGAATGCGTGTTCGGTAAGGTCAAGGTGGAAGGCCAGGGTGACAGGCCTGAAGCTCCGATTCGCAAGGCCGCGCTCATCAAAGAAGGACAGCCTTATGATGTACGCGAGCTACGCGACGCGCGACGCGCCGCCATGAACCTCGGCGGCCTGGCAACGGTCGACGCGGTACCGGTTCGGCCGCAGGAAGGCAACGTCATCGATGTCATCTTGCGTGTGACGCCCGCGCGCACCCAGGCGTTCGCGTTCGGTGTGGGTCTCCAAGGCGGCGAGCTGCAAACGCTGAACCAGTCCATCAGCGTACCCCAGTGGGATGTGCATCTTCTCAGTCGCTACCGTCACAATAACCTTGGTGGCGGCATGCGCCAGCTCACCATCACCGAGCGCCCCCGACTGATTTTTCTCGATGCCTTTCCCCGGCTGACCGAGCCACGACTCGGCAATCAAATCATCGCAGAAGTGCGCCAACCTGGATTCCTTGAGCCGCGGGTGATGCAAATAACCTCGCTCCAGCACGACTATGGCCCCGATCCCTTCGATGTTTTCTTTCGCTCGAAGCTCGATTCAGACCTAGCGGTCGAGCGCACGTTCTGGAACGGAAAACTTTACCTGCGCATGGGTCTACGCACCTCCTGGTACGCGGTACCGCCGGGCGAACTCACCTTCGCGGGCACGGAGCCCCCGTCGAACACCTTCGTGACCTTTCACGAGCAGGTCGTTCGTCTAGATTTTCGCGACGCGCCCGTCCGGACGCACAAGGGCGCTATGTTCATGCTGCGGCTGCACGAAGCCGGCTTCGGACTGCCGTCGGATTGGGACTACATCCGCTTCATGCCTGAGGTCCGCGGCTACGTGCCGCTGCCGTGGGATATGACGTTAGCTGGACGCTTCCGCGTGGGCATGCTCTTTGTCTTCTCCGCCAAAAGCCGGCTTGATGAGGGCAGCCAAGCGCTTGGCCCGGTCGATATGCGCTTTCGCGGTGGCGGCGCGAGCTCTAACCGCGGCTTTCTACCGGGCCGCATCGGCGACGGCCTGGGCGGCGGCAGCCGTCAATGGGAGGCCAACCTCGAATGGCGCATTCCGGTTACCAAAAACCTTGCCTTAGCAACCTTCTGGGACATGGGTGATGTCAGCCGTGCTACGCGCTTCCGCTGGGATCACCCCCAAGCCGCTACGGGCTTCGGCCTACGCTACTACACGATAGTCGGCCCCATCCGCGCAGACTTCGCCTGGACCGTGCCCGGCCTTCAAGTCCTCGCCAACGAGGACGCCCGTTCCAGCGATATCGACGCCAACGGCGACCCCCTTCCCCGTGGCGGCCCTTTCGTGTTTCATATCACCATCGGCGACCCCTTCTGACCCTGATACGGTGAAGGAAGAGTTGAGCCCGGCCGCGGCCGGGAGAGGGCGCACGGTGGGCGCGTCCCGGCCTTCATGCGTGAGCGATTGAAGGCGCGCGGCGAACACAGCAGCGAACCCCGGGGCTGTAGAGGCTCAGCCTTAAGCTGATGCGTATTAAATGCTGGGCTTTAGGCTTTGCAGCGTCGGTCGCTTAGCCAGACCGAGTACGGAACTGCTTTGCCTTGCAGCCAGGTGGGGGTGTGGAACGCTACCTCGCATGAGCGGGCGGGATGAAGTGTGGGTGCTGGAGAGTGCGCGGGCGATCGACCCCGCATCTGGAATGGACCGAGTCGGTCGGTGGTGCGTTTCAGGTGGGATGTGGCGCGAGCTTAGTGCAGGCGATGCATTGCCTTTAGGTGCGCACGTTGTGAATGCAGCAGGCTATTGGTTGGTGCCCGGGCTGGTGGATTTGCAGGTGCATTTTCGTGAACCCGGCTTTGAGTACAAGGAAACCATAGCCAGCGGGGCCGCTGCGGCCTTTGCCGGCGGTGTGACTTCCGTGGTGGTGATGCCCAATACGCGGCCAAGTCTTGATACACCGGAACGCGTACGCTTCGAGATCAACCGGGGCGTGGCCGAAGGGATCAACTTGATGGTGGCAGCGGCGGCCACGCGTGATCTTCGCGGGACCGACGTGACCGATGCGGCGGCCCTCAAGGCTGCAGGTGCGGTAGCACTTACCGATGATGGCCTTCCGGTAATGGACAACGCGGTTATGGCGGCGGTGCTCCGCGGTTGCCGTGAGCACGACTTAGTCTTTATGCAGCACGCAGAGGATTTACGGCTATCTAAAGTAGACGGGGTGCATGGCGCCATGACCGCCGGGCCCACCGCCACGCGTCTGGGTGTCGTCGCTCAGGACCCAAATGCCGAAGGGCAGATGGTTGAGCGCGATATCGCGCTCGTGGGCGAGCTCGGCGCGCGCTATCACGTCCTTCATACGTCGACAGCACGTTCGCTGCGCGCCATTCAGACCGCCAAAGCAGCTGGACTGCCGGTCTCTTGCGAAGCGAGCCCGCATCATCTGCTGCTTGCCGACACCGATTGTGCTGGTGGAGACCCTCACTTCAAAATGAACCCGCCGCTGCGAAACGCTACCGACCGCGCAGCCCTGGTCGCTGCGCTCTGCGACGGCACGGTGGATGCCGTCGCCACAGACCACGCACCCCACTCCCAAGAAGAAAAAGCGCTCCCCTTCGCCGAGGCGCCTTTCGGCATCGTAGGTCTCGAGACCGCCTTCTCTGCGTTGCTCACCTTCTACCACCGAGGGGAGCTAAGTGCGGCGCGTGCGGTCGCCCTCATGACCACCGGTCCGGCGTCCGTGTTGCGCCGCCCTGACCTGGGTCGCCTAAGCTTCTCTCGTACGGATCACGGCGAATCGACTCGCGATACCGGCGCACCATGGGTCCTGCTCGACCCCGACGCCGCCTTCACCGTCACCCCCGCCGATTTGCGCGGCCGATCCAAAAACAGCCCCTTCATTGGCCATACCTTTCGCGGGCGCATCCTGCACACTTGGTCCCAAGGCACAACCCGCTTCCGCCTAGGCGCCACCGCCTGATTCGCCAGAGCATCATGGGTGTGGCGCAGCATTTCAGCGCCGCGGGGCGCATTCGAGGGCGTGGTCCGCGTACCGGAGCCGGCGCGGGCGTGCGAACGACGCGTGCAGTGAGGTCTCACGTTGGCTTATGCTCAAGCCCATGAATGGCAGTGAGCAAGATGCGCTCGACGTGGCGCCCGGACAATCGATAGGGACAGAGGTGAATGCGCCGCACTTGACGTTGGCGCGGCGACTGCGTCGGCGACGCGCAGCGCCTTGGATGCGCGATCTCGTGCGGGAGCATGCACTGCTGGCTTCGGACTTGATCTGGCCCGTCTTCGTCCGGGAAGACAACGATCCTGCGGATCCAGCGGTTTCGACCATGCCCGGCGTACGGCGGCTCACGATCTCGGAACTAGTCACTGCGGCCGCCGAGGCACACGCGCTCGGGATTCCAGCGCTGGCGCTCTTTCCGGTCATTGAGGCGAGTCGTAAAACGCCAGATGGTATCGAAGCGACCCGCCCGGACAACTTGGTTTGCCGCGCTGTGAGGGCCCTTCGCGAAGCGGTGCCAAACCTCGGGCTTATCTGCGATGTCGCACTCGACCCGTTCACATCCCATGGTCAAGATGGCATTCTGCGCGACGGGGATATTGCCAATGACGAAACCGTTGCCATGCTTTGCCGTCAGGCGGTGAACCAGGCGCAGGCCGGCTGCCAAGTGGTCGCACCGTCGGACATGATGGACGGCCGCGTCGGTGCTATCCGACGCGCGCTTGATGGCGCAGGCCTGACCCACGTCTCTATTTTAGCGTACGCCGCCAAATATGCCTCAGCGTACTACGGGCCCTTCCGGGCCGCAGTCGGCTCAGCGGCGCAGCTCGGCGCTGCCGACAAACGCACCTATCAAATGGACCCGGGCAACGGGGACGAAGCCCTATTAGAGGTTGCCCTGGATCTCGAGGAAGGCGCTGATTTCGTGATGGTCAAGCCCGGAATGCCGTACCTCGACATCGTGCACCGCGTGAAGACGCGCTTTGGCGTCCCGACTTTTGTCTATCAAGTCAGCGGTGAATACGCGATGCTTCAGGCGGCGAGCAAGGCTGGTGCGCTCGCCTACAAGGCTTGCCTACTGGAAGCGATGCTCTCGTTCAAACGGGCCGGCGCAGATGCCATCCTTACCTACGCTGCTCCGGAGCTCGCGCGCTGGCTGCAAGATCCGACCTAGGTCATCGCGCTTATCGGCTCGCGAGCGGGGCCTGCCGTCCTTAAGGCAGGCTAACCTCCGAGCACACGCGTCGCCAGCCGCTTCGCTCCCCGAACATTTCGCCACAGGTGGACGACGCAGCGCTCTCGGCAACGCAAGCTAGGAACGTAGCGCCTTGACCCCGCATAAGCGCTCTCCAGGAACTTGGTGGTTGCGGTAGGGGTAGAGCTAGAGTTAAGGGTTGCGCCGCGGAGATGTGCGGTGTCCACGCAAGCGATAAGACAGCATAGGGTCGAAAGCAGCGATGTCCGAGGGATCGCATAAACACACAAGCAGCTCCCTGCAACAGGCGAGCATTATCTTGCTTCTAATCGGGGCGATGGTGTTTTTGCATTCGCTGCGCGGTCAGGCCGGCGAGGGGTTCGATCCCACCGCCATGCTGGCGCTTGGCTTTGTAATTTTGGCCAGCTACACGATCGGCCACTTCGTCGATATAATTAAGCTGCCGCATATTACCGGCTATATTCTGGCGGGCATCTTCTTCGGCGCCTCCTTCGCGCAGTTTATTCCCGCGGGCTTCCGCATCCCGCCCTTCGACCGCGGCATCCTCAATAAACCGGTGATGGAGCAGCTTGCCCTGCTCAATTCCCTCGCGGTAGCGCTCATCGCGCTCAGCGGTGGCGGCGAACTCCACATCGATCAGTTGCGCCGTGGCCTTCGTTCAATCACGAGCATTCTGCTCGGCCAGTTTGTCACCATCGGTCTGACACTCAGCATTTTTCTCTATCTGCTTTCAGGCGTGATTCCTTGGCTACATCTGCCGGGATTCGAGGTCGATTCTCAGCTTCAGGCGCTGGCTGTTGCCTTGGTCGTAGGCGTGGTGTGCGTTTCAACCTCGCCCGCCGCAACCATCGTTGTGTTGGCGGATACGGGCGCCAAAGGCCCTGTGAGCCGTTCCATTCTCAGCGGCGTCATCTTGCAAGACGTCGCCGTCTTCGTTGTGTTTTCCGCAGTCTCGCTCTGGGCAGCCGGTGTGATGGGACTTGGCAATGTAGACGAAAGCCTCGTCAACACCCTGGTCATGCACCTCGGGGGTTCGCTATTGCTCGGCGTAGCGCTCGGCGTGGTGACTGCGCTCTACTTGCGCTTCGTTCGCCAGGAAATCTTGCTCTACATCGTGGGTCTGATTTTCACCGGGACCTACCTCTGCGAGGCGCTGCATCTCGATGCGCTGCTGGTATTTCTGGCGGCGGGTTTTTCCGTAACCAACTTCTCGAAGGAAGGGCACAGCCTCATTGAGTCGGTCACCCGCCTCTCGATGCCCGTCTACGTCGTCTTCTTCACGATGGCAGGCGCAAGCCTAGACCTTGAGGTTGTGCTCAAAGTGGCACCCTTCGCGCTCGGCCTGGTGCTTTTGCGCATCGGGGCCATCGTTTCCGGAGTGCGCATCGGTGGCCGCCTAGGCGATGCGGAACCGAAAATGCGCCGCTACGGTTGGATGGGCTTCGTTTCTCAAGCCGGCGTTTCACTGGCGATGGCGGCGGTGATCGGCCGCCGCTTCGGCGAAGTGGGACGCGCGATGGAAACGCTCATCGTTGCAGGCGTCGCCCTCAACGAGCTGCTCGGACCTGTTCTGCTCAAGTTTGGCCTCTCTCTTGTCGGCGAAATCGGCGAAGAGAATTCCGAGAAACAAGAGGATGCGCCACGGGTCACCCCGCGCAGTGAACCGGAATCTTCTGGCGATGCGCTCTGGGGCGCGGCCATCACGACGGAAACAGAAGCGCTCACTGAAGCGCTGGAAGAACTACGTGCGGATCTGCGAGATGCCTACGCCCGCGGCACCCGCGGTGTGGTGCGAGGTGCGCGCCAAGATGCGGGCTACTACGTGCGTGAGCTGCGTCGCGAGTTTCTGCGCGCGCATCGGCGTCTCAGCGTGACTTTACGCGAAGGCGCGCGCGAAGGGCTGCTGCCCGGTGTACTGCGCGAACAGGCGGAGCTCGCTGACCGATTTCGAGGCATCGTGCTGTCGCGTTCCGCGAGCCTACGCCAGGACAACTACACGCCGGTTCCCATGCTGGAGACGGTCAATCTTATCGTCGATGCTCAGCCGCGCCGGTTGCTCGCATTTTATGAGCCCTCAACCGTTCTGAGCGCACCAACAGATACGTATTGGGTACGTATGCGCAAACTCGGTCTGCGCATACGTCGTCGCACCTGGCGCCTCTTCGGTGTACCGCGGGCGCGGCGCGCGCTGCCGCTTCACGCACTGGCTCGCTACCATCTAGTCGGCATGTTGCCGAGCAAGCTAGAGGGCTATGTCACGTTGCTCATTCGCCTCGAAACGCAACTTGCTTCCCGGACACGCAGCCTGTTTCAGTCGGCCGTGGGGCACTACGATGCGCTCATCGAACGGCTCGAAGAGAGCAATGTACGTGAGTCGGATGAGGAGACAGAGGCCGAGGCTCGGAAAGCAGACGGCACATTAAGCTCAGCTACCAAGGAAGCGCTAGCGGCTGAACTCGCGCGCATTCGCGAAGATATCGAACGCGAGTTCGTGCTTGCGGGAAGAGAGATCGATGACCTGCTCACCGAGGCCGAAGAGCGTGGCATGCGCGCCTTTGCCTCGACCTTTCGCGACGTATGGCGGGAGTCGCTGACCATCGCTACGCCTGAGCTTTCGCATCGATCACGCCGAATATCGGTCATTTTTAGTGAACGCAATCGAGCGCTTAAGCTCCTCTCGGAAGATCTCAACCTTGCCCGGCGGGGTGCGGCTGCTGGGCAAACCCTGCTAGCGCTTGAACTCGAGTATGTCGCCTTTGAGATCCGCCTACGCGAGGCCGTCGAGGCAAACTTAGCGGGGCTAACCAAAAGCGTGCGTGGCAGGTCGGTACTCCACGCTGACCGCGTGGCGGAAGCGCTTCGCGTCGCGTCGGTCAAGCTAAAGGCACTGCTCGCCGACGAACAGCCCATAACCGCCGAAGCATTGGCCGACGTCCTCCGCGAGCTGCATGAGCCGCTCATCCGCGTGATCGGCGAAGCGGCACGCAGCGCTACAGCGCTCGTAGAGCAGCTTGCCGACGACCGCACGATCGCACCGCTACTCGAAACACTCGTTAAGGAAAGTCGCTCGCTAACCGAACGCTACGAAGTGCTTGTCGGGCCAGCCTCTCGCGAAGAGTGGCGCCTGCCACCACCCCCAGAGGTGAGCGAGGTCCCGCTCAACCAGCTCGTTAGCACCTACGTCGATACAACCATTGCGCCAAAGCTCGTGCAGGTGACGCGGACACTGGCCGCACGCATCTCGCCTTTTGCTTCGGCGCTTCAAGAGTTGGAACGTCGGCTAGCGTTGAACCACGAACTGGCTTTGGGTGAGCTCGAATTTGCGCCCGGCGATGAGGTCTCTCCAGATACTCGCGCGCTAACCAAAGAGGTTGTACTCGGTGCACTCGAGCGCGGCCTCGGTACGATCGAGGGCTATTCAGGCAGCGCGGAAACCTGGGCAGATCAACTCGAACGCGCCATGTCCGACGCGGTCTTTGAGGGCCTTGAGTCTCTGCGTCAGGATTTGGTGTCTGGTGAGCTTTCCAACGCCCGTGTCCAGTCGTTGCGCCGCCTCGCGGCGGGTCGGCGCTTCTTGGAACAGTGCGAGGCCCTGCCCGGGCGCATCACCCAGGTAGGTGGCCAGCTCGGTGAGATTCTGCGCCGGACCATCGGTGACGACCGCATCAATCAATGGCGCCTCGGTCTCGGTCTACGGATCAAGCGCGAAGGCCCCGTTCTCGACGCCTTAACCTTTGCGCCGCCCGACACCAATGAACGCCTCCCGCTCGTTTATCGGCGTCTATTCGCGGTGGATACGTTGGAAGCGGGAGAGGCACTTACGGGCCGTAGCACCGAGCTGAACCGAGCGGTTCGCGCACTCAAGGAACGCAGCGCTACCAGCCGTGCCGTCGCGCTTGTCGGGCTCGATGGCGTTGGCAAGACCTCGCTCTCCAGCGCGATTGTGCGTGCGTGCAACTTTAAACATGTGCGCCGCACCACCTTTACCCAGCCCGTCACTGTTGAGGATATTGAGACAATTTTTGGCGGCAAAAGCGATGCCAGCCTTCATATTGTCGATGGTTTCCACTGGCTCTATAGTATGCGGCCTGGCGGACTCGAGCCCCTGCGCGCCTTCATCGACGCGGTGATCGAAGACCGTGGCCACCGTGCTTGGCTGCTGCACGCCAATACGCTGCCTTGGGCGTACGCCAGCCGTGTTTCGCCTCTGGAATCCGCCTTCCCAGAACTTATCAGCATCGCGCCGTTTTCGGTCGATGAACTTGAAGCAGCCGTCTTAGCCCGGCATGCGCTCTCCGGCTACGGCCTTGCCTTTGAGCATTTCGACGTTTCAGGGAGCTTGCAGCAGCGCCTGCACGCGGTCACTTCGCGTTTGCGACGTCCATACCAAATTTTCTTTCGATCGCTGCACAGTGCTTCGGGCGGGTTGATGCGTGACGCGCTTCGCTTGTGGCTCGCTTCGGTGGCGCATCTAGACGAAGAAAATGATTTCGTGCGCGTTTCTGTTGTGCCCGAGTCCCACCTTATCGCGCTTCGCGCACTGCCTGAGCGTTGGCTGCTCGAACTCTTTCAGATAGCTCGCCAGGGCTGGATGGATCAAGCCACCTTCGGCTACCTTTTTCGCAGAGATACTACCGAAGCCCAGGCAGATCTAGCCCGGTTGCGCCACTTCGGACTCGTCGAAGAACAACGCGGCATCTACCAAATCTCACTGCATCTTCGAGGCGTCATTAGTCGCGTCTTCGAGGAGAAGGGCTGGGCTCAGTGAAGCTAACGAAGCGTCGTTCCAGGAGCTCGGTCGTGCGCTCAGTGTGCGGTGGTCTTGGCTACGTCGCCTGGCTGTGGGTCGTGGCGTGTGCGGTGCCTGTACACGTTCTGGCCCAAGACTCCGACCAAGAACCGGAGGGAATGGACTCAAGCAGCGCCGCCGCACAACCCTCCGAGACAACGAAACCCGACGCGGGCGAGGCTGAACGCAACCAAGCCGAGAGGGAGAGCAGCGCTCCGCTTGAACCCCTACCGCCTGAGCTCGACGTTCCGCGGGCACCCTTGCCGAAGTCGCGCCCGGCCTCACCCCGGCGCTCTCAGAACCCTAAGCAAGGAGCTCCCACCGCGCCCCCCGCCGCTGACGCAAAGCCTCCACCCAGCGCAGAGCCTCCTCCCAGCCTAGACAAGGAGCCCAAGTTGGGCCTCGATGGCCACGGTCTGCCGCTTGATTCCACCTTCTGGCAAGCATCGCCTCAGCCCCTTACACCGGCCCAAGCACCGCAAGATCCAGATCCGGCAGAAGTCGATCCAACCGTGCGTACTGCGCCTGCGCCACCGGAAGAGACCGAGCGTGCGCCCGAGGGTGCCGAGGAACCTTCTGAGGAGCATCTTGCCAAAGACGGTCGTGTCAGGCGCACTCCTGCAGGATCTCAAGCGCACGACGAGGCCGCACAGGCGCGCGATGTAGTCGTGGAAGAAGCGGAGCAAGCGGCTGAAGCTGCGGGGGGGGCGGCATCCGAAGCCAACATTCCGGTAGGGGATCAGAGCACCGTCGAAGCGTCGCCGCGAAAGATGGTACCGCCGCTGGTCGGACCGGAGCCGAGCGGATCCTTCGCCAGCGAGGTGCGGGCATTCGTCGAGGCGCTTACTTCGCTCAATCGCAATCGAATCGAGTCGGATCCGGAAATCCGGCGACGGATTGAACCGGCACCAGATGCCGCGCCGGCGCGGCGGTACGGGCCCGGGTTTCAGTCGCCTTTGCCCGTTCCAGCGTGCGTGGCGCAGGACGGCGAGGATCAAGGGACGCTCGTATCGCTGCTCCTTACGATCTTGCTCGTCTGGTTTGCGCTTGCGTTTGTTCGCCGACTCAAGCGGGGACTCGCTGCCCGTGGCGTACTTCCCTTTGCTCTCGCGGCTTTGGGTGGACTGCTGCGGGTAGGTCTTGCCTTGCTGCTGGTCCTATGGATTGGTCGGCTATTTCCTGCGTCGGTGGGGCCGTTATTGCCTTGGTTGACGGTAGCGATGGCTATCGGCGTTGGCTGGTCACTGCGCGATCCTGCGGCGGACGTCTTTGCGTGGGCAGTGTTTGTCGTCGAGCGCCGCATTCGTCCAGGCGTTTGGATTTCGGGCCAAGATTTCGCCGGTACGGTCGAGGCCCTGCGCCTGCGCTCGACTTACATTCGAGCGCAGGATGGTCAGCGCTATAGTATTGAGAACCGCAAGCTACTTCGGGGCCCCCTGCTCTGCGATACCCTCGGCGCCGCCGAGCGCGAACTTACCGTCAGGGTGACGGCCAGGGCCCCTTCGAACCTAGTACGTCGCGCGTTACACGACGCTGTCCTGCTTTCGCCCTACATCCACACGGGTGGCGTTCCGGTCATCACCCAGGATCCGGTTAAGCCCTCCTATTGGCACATTCGGGCTCGACTGCTTGACCCGACCTACGGCGAGCACTTCAGCGGCGAGATTCTGGAACGTGTTGAAGAGACCCTCGCCGCTTTAGGGCGCCCAGTTCTTGTTAGTTAACCACTGGGAGCTTATCCAGCCGTCGGATACTTGAGCGCCGGTGTGACCTTGCGTTGAATGAACGCGTGCGGGTCGGTGAGGGGCCAACACAGACCTGCGGTAGCATCAGCCGATCTAATACGCTTCAGCTTAAGGTTGAGCCTCTACAGCCCTGGATTCGCTGCTGTGTTTGCCGCGCGCCTTCAATCGCTCACGCATGCAGGCCGGGGTTCCGGCGAGCGCGTGGCTGCGGGGCCCGCGGAGGGTCTCGGGGGGACCCACAATTGGGTACGGAGCTGCGCGCAGTGCCCTATTGTGGGGGGCTCCGGAGGGTGCGCCTGCGCGCCTGAGCGCCCAGCCCCCCTGGGCCCCCGCGGGCCCCGCAGCCACGCGCTCGCCGGAACCCCGGCCCACCTGGACGCGCCCGCCGTGCGCCCACACACGCGAACCCCGCTGCCGGCTAGGCTCAACCTCTTGCTTCGGCGTATTAAATGGAGGGGATGGTGTTGGTAGCGCTGCCGGTGCCACTGGCAGGCAAGAGCGGCGCGGTGGAGATGCCGTTCAAGCTCGGCGGCGTCGCGCCAACGTCGCCGCTGCGTGCATCTGCCGGCACCTGGGCACTATGTTCACGTGCTTCGAAACGTGCTCGGCCACTTGCTGCTTCGCCACCGATCTCAACTTGGGCGGTGTTGTGGAAAATATGGCCGCGCCAGAAGCCGCCTCGGCTAAAGCGACCGCGTCCCGTACGACCGTCTACTTCCATCACAGCAACCACATTGGGACTGCCCATCGAAGCACTGATATTGTTTGAAATGAGATTGATTCCCCCGACACACACGCCTCGGAGAGCACCCTCGGCAATGCGCGAAAAAAAGCTTTCACCCTTGATAATTCCGGCGGCGAACTTAGCGCAATCGATGTGCTGAGCGAAAAGCTCGCCCATCGTGGAGAACGATTGGCCAGTTGTCTGCTGGAGTGCGACCGCCAACGTTTGATTAAGCACCGCTCCGTACGGCACTGGAATCTCATGCGCATCGATCTCAAGAAAGTTTCTTTCATAGTGGTATTCGAGTCCAACTGCGCGGCCAAAGTCCTCGGGACGCACTGAGCCAATATCCGTATGATCGAAGCGCACTTCTTCACCATCTACCGTAGTGTATATGGCCCGGAAGGTGTGGTTGCCGACGTAGGGCTTCACCGTAAGTTTGGACTCTGCATCACTTACTACTTCGAACGTGCTAGCTACCTGAAGTGTTGCAATAGCATTGGTGAAGCGTTCCGAGGCCTCGCCAGCCTGATGGATAACCTCTGGAATAAAGGGGTCAAGGAATGAGTTGACCGTGGCTTCAATAACGCTGAAAGCGAGCTCTAAAATGAAGTTTCCGCCTGGCTGAATGCCTAATACATCGCGAAAAAACCAACCCATCGGACTCTTGGAAATAGCTGAGAATGTGTTCATCATGCCACCCCAAAATCCCGGGATAGCTTTGTCGATAGACAAGTGCGTTATCAGGTCATACTTTCCCGCAAGTTCGGGGTACCCAATGGTAATTCTGTAAGTCACATCTTGTGCGCCCGGCGCCGAGACTTGAACCTGAAACTCCTCACCGATATTAGGCGATCCAAGCAATGTCGCGCGCGCGAGACCTGCCGCGGTGGTTTGGGTTTGGGCTTTGGAGCCGTCTTTACCTTCCGCGCCGAACGCGCTTGTCGTGTTACCAATAATATCAAAGTAAACGGTACCAATACGGCCAGCACCGCCACTTGAACCGCCGTCAAGATTGCTCGTCTCGTACTTAACCGTCAGCTCTGTCGCTAAACCCGGCTCGAGGATAATCTCGTGGTCTCCCACGATAGAGAGCGCGGACCGACCTTCATCTGTCACAAGATTGGCTACGCTCTCCCGGTCATTGACCGAGGCACAAGCGATCATCTGTGCGCCGCCGAGAATGAGTCCGACAAGCGCAAACAGTCGCGTAGCGCGTGGACGGCTGCCCACGCAGGCATCAACGATAGAGCAATCTGCAAAAAGGGTAGAGAGAGAAGCCATCGCCTCTGAGGAGGTGCAGCTATTTTGCCACAGTTACACTGTATTCGCCTGTAGGTTGCGGCGGTAACATAATTACGCTTTATTCACAAACATCCAATCTCGCAGGATTTCTCGGGTGATTTTTGGGACCACGCGCGAATGCAAAGGCGTGCGGGTCCCCACCTGTCCGGGGTCCGGAGACAACCCCGACGCCCGCGATTCACGAGGGCGGCAGGCCTTGCCCAAGCCGTTGGGAATCCCGCGGCTATCCGCTACAGTGGCCTCACAATGGCTCTTCAGATCTACAACACGCTGACGCAGACCCAGGAATACTTCGAGCCGCTCGCCCCACCTGAGGTAGGCATGTACGTATGCGGACCCACGGTCTACGATCACGCGCATCTAGGCCACGCGCGGTGTTATGTTGTCTACGACGTCCTTGCGCGCCACCTGCGTGCGACGGGTTTTAAGCTGAAGTACGTGCGCAACATCACGGATATCGATGACAAGATCATTAACCGTGCCGCAGAATCCGA
>SLQV01000166.1 GCA_007131285.1 Myxococcales bacterium | reverse complement strand
CGGGTCAACATCATCAGGTCTTTGCCCGTCGCTCTCAGGATTGAACGAAGTCGGTAGGGACTTGCCGTGCGCTCGACACGAGTTCCCGCGACCCCTCGACATATCGGATCATCGTCGGGAGCGACCCCTGGATGAGGTCGAGTTCGCCGGAGAGCATGCCGTCGACGGGATCAAGCTCCCCTCCGATGACGCGCCGCCAAGTATCGTAGTCGGCTACAATCACAAAAGCGGCCGCTTTGGCGGCCTCGAGCGACGTTACGTACATCGCTTTGCTACAGTGGCCATGTGCGACACCCAACACCGCCCCCACGTGCGGAGGCAGCCCTCCAAGTCCGCCCGTTTCGACTACCAGCGCGACGTCGCCGTGGTCCCAGTCCCGGGAGGCCTCACGATAGGCTACGTTGTTGTTGACGGCAGTCCGGTAGGCTTCGGTCCAGCCCTCGGAAGGAAAGGTATGCATCGCCGAGGATTAACGCAAAACGCGCGCAAAGCTAGTCCGTTGCGCAGCCATTGGTGTTCCTCCTGGCTCCACGATCCGTGTCTGGCCGACCGTTCGATGCGGCTTTCCGCGGGCGCTGGGGCGTCTGCGCCGTCAGGCAGGTGGGGGGCGCCGTGGTGAAGTCTAGCCAGCCAGCTGTGCCGCTCCTGCGCGCGGCCATGCTCGAGCGCTACGGCTTCGAGCACGCGTTTACCACTCGTGCGGGGGGCATTAGTGAAGGCCCGCTCGCGAGTCTGAATCTTCGCATGCAGCCGGAAGAGCGTCCCGACGCCCTGGCGGAAAACCGCGCGCGTCTACGCGCCACGCTTGGGATGGGCTCGTCCGGCTACCATGAGCTGCGACAAGTTCACGGTACACGCACTATCTCGCTTGGCCTTGATCCAGGCTTCTCCGCCGCCAAGCACGGCGTCGACAGCCTTGGCGCGGCCACCCAACAAACCACGCCGCACGTTGCCAGCCCGATGCCGCACTCCCAGGCCCTCGAAGGAGACGCGCTCGTCGCCCACGCCGTAGCGCGGACCTGGATCGCGATAGCCACGGCGGATTGCGTGCCAGTGCTTATCGGCGATCGTAGACGACGCCACGTAGCCGCGGTGCACGCGGGGTGGCGAGGCGTTGTGGGCGGGATCCTGCCGGCGGCCGTTCGCCAACTTTTGGGCGCTGCGGGTGCTGGTGGTGCCGGCCGTGCTGTGGATCTGTGCGTCGCGATCGGTCCTCATATATCCGTCTCCCACTTCGAGATCGGCGAGGAAGTGGCGAAGGCGCTCCAGCGCTGCGGCGGCCCCGCGGCGGCCGAGGTACGCAACGGCCAGCGCTTCGGCGACCTAGGCTTAGCCTTGCGCGCTCAGCTCGTGACACTCGGCATCAAGCCGGAATCGATTGAAGACCTCCGGCGTTGCACCTTCGCCGAAGAAGGCGTGTTTTTTTCGCACCGTCGCGACCGCGGGGCCACTGGGCGTCAGCTGGCACTCATTCGTTCGGGCTAGGCACACGGATTTGTCCCCGCGATGTTGTGGCGCACGAAAAGCCTAACGGGCGCGGTCATGCTAAGCCTCCCACCGTGGGTTGGTTCGAAAAAACACGTAACGTTATCGATGCATCCAACAAGCGCACCCTCGGCGAGGGGGTGTTTCGTCGCTGCGATCATTGCGGCGAGACGATGCGGGCCGATGAGTTCACCAATAACCACGAGACTTGTCCCGCCTGTGGGCATCACTACCCGATGAGTGCGGAAGCGTGGCTTTCGCTGCTACTCGACCCCGGTTCCTGGCGCGAGCGCGACATGCAACTCGCAGCCGGCGACCCGCTGCTATTCTCCGACTCCAAGCCATATGCAGACCGCGTGGTGCAGAGCCAGCGTAACACCGGCGTAAAAGATGCGTTCATGGCGGGCGATGGCGCGCTCGACGGGCGTCCGGTCCAGATTGGCGCCTTCATTTTTCGCTTTATGGGTGGATCGATGGGCTCGGTCGTCGGCGAAAAGATCACGCGCATGTTCGAGCGCGGGCTTGAACATCGTCAGCCGGTGATATTGCTTTCCTCGTCCGGCGGTGCCCGCATGCAAGAGGGCGCACTTTCCCTGATGCAGATGGCTAAGACGGTGTCTGCTCTCGGTCGCTTCCGCGCCGCTGGCATGCCATTTATCTCGGTGTTGCTTAATCCGACTACGGGCGGCGTTGCGGCTTCGTTTGCCTTTCTCGGCGACGTCAACATCGCCGAGCCGCGCGCGCTCATAGGCTTTGCCGGTCCGCGCGTCATCGAAACGACCATTCGTCAGAAGCTGCCCGAAGGCTTTCAGCGCTCCGAGTTCCTGCTGGAGCACGGCCTCATCGACCTCATCACGGAGCGCTTCGAGATGCGCTCAACCATTGGCCGTCTACTGAACCACCTTCTTGGCGATCCGGTTCTCGCCACCACCGAACCCCGCACCGCCCAAGACGCTCTCAACGTACCACTCCGCGCTTAGAGAACTGGTGTTGGGCGGCTGGCTCACGGCGGGGCCCACCCTGCTTCCGCTGGAGTCGATGAACACTAGACTTCTGGCGTCATGACGCATCGCATGAGGACTGATAGCTCGGCTCACGCACTCAGGCAGAGGCCCGGAGCCTGACGGCGCTGTTGAGAGCGATGAGTTGCACGTGCTGCGAAAGCGTGTGCTGCTAGCGCAGGGCGACGCGGTAGAGGGCACCGGTGATGATGTCAGCGAAGTAGGTGGTGCCGTCGCTCGGGTCGACGTCAACCGCGACTGGGTGATGGACCGAGCCGGCGGTTTCGGGTCGGCGCGCTAGCATCAGCTCGAAGGTGCTTTGCAGCGCCGGGCCGTCGATGTTGGAGACACGCAGGTAGCCGATCCCATTGCGGTCGGTGACGTCTCGATTGCCCGTAGCGCCGAAAAGGGCGACGATCAGGCTCGCGCCGGATGCATCGCTGGGGGCGATGGGGCCGCCGCCCGGGTGCAGCGCTAAACCCGTGGGCGCTGCAGGTGGAGAGAAAAGACTGAAAACGGCGTTCCGCGCCTGGCCCAAACCACCCACGCTGGCAACGTCGGGCGTTCGCGTGAAGGCCTCGTCGATGTCGGAACCGCGGTAGCCAAGATCGTGCGCGAGCGCTTGTTCTCCTTGGAAATCGACGAGGCGTTTCAGCCAAGCACGGTCGTTGGCTGAGTTGCCGTTTTCTACCGCGACAATGCCCCGGCGAGCGTCGACCTCCGGTGGAAGCACCACAAAGCTGTACGCGTTTCTTACGCCGATGGCCTGCCGCTTCGGAAAGTCGGGCCAGGCCCGCGCCCCCAGAGGGTCGCTGCCATCACGTTGCATCAAGACCACGGTGCCGGCGTCGGTCGACGGGTCAGCCGCCGTGCTCGGTTCGTTGCCATCGCCCACGAGTGCCAACACGTGCACGCGGCCAAGCATCTCGAAGGCGTGAACATCCTGAACTTGATGCGCATCCCCTGTTGGCCCCGTGCCCGTCCAAACGACTTCCGGCGAAGTTCCCACCAACTTGCCCGAATCCAAAGCCGCGACGACACGCGAAATGCGGTTCACGTTCCCGCTGTCCGTGTGGGTCTGGTAGGACAAAAACACCTCGCGCTGGGCGCTTTCTGGGCTTTCCGGGTCAAAGCCCGGCGCTAGCGCGATGCTTGTCAGCCCGGCTTCGTTGACGACCCCAAGGTCGCCCAGTTCAAAGAAAGCGGTGTCCTGAAAACGCCAGCCGTCTGGTCCCCGTGCGTATACATACGTGATCCCTCGCAGTTGCGTCACGAAAAGCCACTGGCCGTCTGGGCTTAGCCGAAGCCGCGACGGCAGCGCGAGATTGCAGTCGATTACGTCTACAGTGAGCGCCTGTTCCCACGCCGCTGTCGGCGCGTAGGCGGGCTCGGGCAGCGCCTCACACGGACGCCGCAAGCGAGCCTCGGCGTTGGGGTTGATCTCGTCGAAGCGAGGGCCATCTGAGCATGCAGCGACGCACCAAAAAGCCAGCACAGCCGGTGCTTTTGTAGATAATCTCGCTAAATGCGATGCGGATCCTTGTTCGGGCACGGCCGGGGGATAGGGCAACGTTCGTCGGAGTTCAACGTATCGACCTTAGATTCTCCGTGGGAAGCATAATATATCTAATTGTAATCACTCATGATTGTGGGGAAACGGTAGCGCGCGACGAGAGTTAGGCGCATACCCCATCTGCTCGGGTTTCATGCACGCTCAGTGCCCCGATGGGGCACTTTGTAGGGGTTCTGTCTGTACCCCGTCGAGCCCACGCGAAGTGGGTCGCGAGGCAGCGGGATGTGCGCGTCGGTTTTTATGATGGAGGTTCCAATGTCTATATGGCTAAGTGTCGCGCTTACCTGCGCAGTTACGTTTGGGGTCGGAACGGCATTTGCGGACGAAGGCGCGACCCGTCGGGGAGCCGCCAAGGGGAAAGCCAAGGAAGCAGCAGGCGAGGCGCGTGCCCAGCGACCGGACGCAGCGCCGCGTGCGAAGGGTGCGGCCGGTAAACCCTCGGTTGCCGCGAAGGCCCGTGGGGCTGCGGCGGCCGCCGCGGCGGAAGGCGAGGCCCCTCAGGACCAGGACAAAGCCCGAGGCGCTTCCGGTGAGCGGATGCCTGACCACGCCATGGGTCACGGCCGGGGCCGAGCTGCCGCGGGCGCGGAGCCGAAAATGGACGCCGAGACTCTGGCCCAAAGGCGGCGCGCGCGCTGGCAGGAAGTCCAGGCCCGCAGCAAAGGCAAGGCCCGTATGCCGGAAGAGCTGCCTCAGGCGGTCAGCAACGAGCTGCGGTTGCATGCAAAGCGCATCGCAAAGCTCGAGCGGATTCGCAGCCTCGGTGAGTCCTCGGGCAAGCCGGAGTGGAGCAAGCGCGCCGATGCACTCGAAGGTCGTGAACGGGCCCGGCATAGCGAATCGCTCGGGCGGCTCCTGAAAGCGTCTCCAAATGCTGGCGCGCATGAGCCGGAATCAGGTCAAGGAGAGTAGTTGTGTCGAAAATGCCTATAATGTTAGTGATGTTGGCGCTGTCAGTTGCGGCTTGCGACAAGAAGAAGGATGCGGCCAAGTCCATCGAACCCGAGGTTGCTGTGGTCGAGACAGCGCCAGTTGAACCGGCCGAGGCGCAGGCGGACATCAGCGCTGAGCGCGTGCCGCTCCCGGAAGATTTTGCGGCCGAGACCACCGCTGAAGTCACCGAAGATAACGCGGAAGCGGTGCTGGCTGAACTAGAAGCAGCACTCGCTTCCGAAGGCTAGGGCTTGCCTCGGCGTCTGGCAGGTCGGGGCGCGCGGTGGGCCTCGCTGAGTGCCTGCAGCGCGCGGGCACTCAGCTCAGCTAAGGGGGGCGCGAGTGGGGCATCAAGTGCCCGTCCGGTTAGCTCGCGCACCAAGTTATTGGGTTGTTTGTGCCAGGGTGCTAGGCGTTTGCTTAGGCCGCGGCTGTCGATGCCTAACTCCGCAAGGCTCGCGGTGATACGCGACGAAAGGTGTCCGCGCGCCGCCGCATCGCCGCAGGCCAGAAGCAAAGGTGCGCCGAGGCACTCGCAGGGGTCTTCGTCTAGCGCAGCGAGTTCCGCGGCGTGGTCGATCGTCGCGAGGGCAAGACCCTCCGCTTCGCCCTTGGGCAGGCGCCCGATATAGCGCGAGAGCAAGAAAACCTCCCAGGCCCGCGGCACGTCGTCCACGACCTCACTCAGTCGGTCGAGGTCGATGGCCAGGATGATGAGATGCACGTAAGGGCTGCCGAGGCTGGCGGCCAGCCCGCGGTTGAGCAGGGTCGTTCGCGACGGTTTGGCGCCTGCCATCGGTAGCGATGGCTGATTCACGACGTTGCCTCCCGGCGTGCAACGGGTGTAGCGGGGGCTCCCAGGGAGGTGTTGAGCGCGCTGCGCATAGCCTCGATATCCGGCGCCATTCCTAGCCATGCCTCGAACGCAAGCGCGCCTTGGTGGAGCAGCATCCCTGTGCCGTCCACGGTGCGTCGCCCGGCGCGTTTGGCTGCGAGGAGCAGAGCCGTCTCCCGCGGGGTGTACACAAGATCTGCGACGGCTGCCGTCTCCGGCAGGCTGGCTAGCGGCAGGGAGGCCACGAACGCCTCGCGCAGGCCCCGCGCTTCCGGCGATTCGGAGGGCGACTCCAACGTGACCGTGGTCGCCTGAATCAGTAGATCGCAGCGCGCAAAATGCGGCCCCAGATTATCAGCCAGGGACAACGCTTCAAGGCGCGGGTCCGCGAGGTCGGCCACAAGCTGCTCGGCCTGTGCCAGGCGGCGCGCGGCAACGCCTACGCGGCCCGCACCGGCTTCCAGTAGGCCCGCTACCACCGCGCGTGCGGCGCCGCCGGCCCCTAGTACCAGAGCGCTCAGGGCATTCAGGCGCAGCCCTTCAGCTTCTAGCGAGCGCACAAATCCCAGCCCATCGGTGTTGGTGCCGCGGAAACCCGTTGGTGTGCGGATGGCGGTGTTGACGGCGCCTATGCGTCGCGCCTGCGCGTCAACGCTCTCCAGCGCGTCCATCACTGCCACCTTGTGTGGAACAGTTACGTTAAAGCCTCCACAGCCGAGCGCGAAGAGACCCTCCACCGCCGCGGCCAGCCTTTCCGGCGGCACATCAAAGGCGATGTAGTCACCGGCGACTTTCGCGGCAGCGAGGGCCG
>SLQV01000198.1 GCA_007131285.1 Myxococcales bacterium | reverse complement strand
GCAGCCAGCCTGCACCGCGGACTCGAGCAGTGTAAGCAAATCTTTACGGTGAACCGTCTGCTCGGGATCGTCGAGATATGCCTTAAGCACGCTGGCTTGCCGGCGCACAGCTTCGGTCACCGCATCAACCGCCATTCGGCTCGCCACTTCACCCGCGGCATGGCCACCCATACCGTCCGCGACGACGAAAAGCCCAAGCTCGCTGTCGACGAGATAGGCGTCCTCATTATGGTCACGGACCTTGCCCACGTCGGTCAAAGCCCATACCCGAACTGAAGCCGCTACCCTTGCTGCCATCTTTGCTTTCTACGGCGCCGCCCTGGCGAGCCCAGCTGCCCGTCAACAGAGGTGCATCGCATGGCCGAACACGCCATGCGTCTGAGCACGTCGACCTTCAGACTACACCACCTAAGCCACAAGCCTAACAAAGGCAGCGCTCTCGGGGAAAGTTGCGCGCAACAACACCTGCTTTTTCCTTGATAGCCACGCATCCAGGGCAGCCAAAGAGCGATACTTTCCAAAAAAAGTCGAGGGGTTACTAGGGACCCACGAGCGGCATCGATACGCTTCGGCTGCGACGGCTCAAGGGGGGGCTTGCGGTAACATGCCCCCGCTGACCGTTGCACATTCGCCTCTCGCAAACATCCTGCTTTCAGCTAGGCAGCCCCCCCCGACGTGCGCCCTCTCTCCGGGGCGCGCCGTTGACGCCTGGCTTATGGCAGGAGAGATAGGTGCGTCTTCGACCGAGTGCCTTCATCCGCAAGGCGCAACGCACTGTCGATGCGCGCCGCCGCGTTGATAAGACCTAGGTGCGAAAAAGCCTGAGGAAAGTTACCTAGTGGTTGCTTCGAAATGGGGTCGATCTCTTCGGCAAGTAGACCAAGGTGATTCGAAGCCTCCGCATGGGCGATAAAGACTTCCTGGGCTTCGTCGAGTTGACCCGCCATCGCTAGCGCCTCTGCGAGCCAAAAACCACAGAGGACAAAGGCGCCCTCTTCGCCGTCAAGACCGTCGTCATTGTGATACCGGTGCACATAGGGCCCGGAACCAAGCTGCGCGCGCACTTCACGCACAGTCGCTAAAATACGCGTGTCATCTGCGGGCAGAAAGCCGTGGATCGGTATCAGAAGCAACGACGCATCCATGTGCGGCAGGCCGTATGAGGCGACAAAGTGCTTACCGTTTGCGGAAAGTCCCCGAGCGCAGGCGTCGCGGTGAATCTGTCCCGCAAGCCCGGTCCAGCGTGTGGCCGATGCTTCGGCACCAAAGAGGCGTGCGAGGTAAGCCCCGCGGTCCATCGCGACCCAGCTCATGACTTTTGAGTGAACATTTTGCTGCAATCCCGAGCGTGGCTCCCAAATACCATGGTCCGGCTGGTCCCAGTTTTTGCCTAAAGACTCAATAACTTGATGCAGATGACGCCAGCCCCGAAGCGTGAGCGAACCGCCGAAGCGCTCGTAGAGGTAGGCAGCGTCGATAAGCGCTCCGGCGGTATCTAGCTGGAGCTGATCGCGCGCGTCGTTGCCAAGACGCACCGGAATGCTCTCACGAAAGCCCCGCAGATGCGTGAGATCTTCTTCGGAAGGCACGTGGGCGCCGTCGATGGTGTACATGACGCGCAAGCTCTGGTTTTGGCTGAGCACATCGCGCATAAAGTGGAAGAAGTCGCCCGCCTCCTCACCGAAACCAAGCAGGTTTGCGGCGCGAATGCCCATGGCCGTGTCGCGGCTCCACGTGTAGCGATAGTCCCAGTTCCGGCCGCCCCCGATGAGTTCGGGCAGGCCCATCGTCGGCGCCGCAACCATGGCACCTGTGGGCCGGTAGATGAGCAATTTAAGTAGCAAAGCTGAACGCTGAACATGATGACGCCAGGGCCCGTCGTACTTCAGGCCCATGGCCCAGGCACGCCAGGTGTGGCGCGTCGTACGCAAGTGCTCGTAGGAGCGGTAAGCAGCGATGGGCTCGGGCGCGGGCGCGTTCCAGGAAAGGACGCACCAGTGGCGCTCGCCGGCGCGCAGCGTGATTTCACCGGCGGCGCCGCCGGTTCCAAGCTTATGCCAAACGAAATTAGGCTTGCCAAATACGATGCTGAGCCGCTCTCCCTCCCGACCTTCAGCCTGGCAGCCATGGGTACCCACGCTGATATCGGGCAAGTCACGCCCATAACTGAAGCGCGGGTCGAAGCTGACGCGTAGCGTGACGCTGCCTTCAACGCACTGAACGCGCCGGTGCACCTCGTGAATGGCCGCCCGCGGATGATTGGTGAAGGGCATGAAGTCGGTAACCCGCACGACCCCCTCACCTGGCACCCTGAAGAGCGTCTCAAGTACATTGGTGCCAGGGTCATAAGCCTGAAGGGCCTCGAAGGGGTAGCGCGTCGGCGTAATGCCCGTTGATCCACCCCGCTCGGCGTCGAGCATGGCGCCAAACACGCTGGGTGAATCGAAGCGCGGCAGGCACATCCAATCGATAACACCATCGGGGCGGATCAGCGCAGCGCTGAAGCCGTCACCGATAATGCCCCGGCCGCCGATATCCAAGGCGGGCCCATCGCCGGGCGACTGAAACACAAACGGCCGATTCAGCCGACGCGCGGCGCTGTAGAGGTCCATGGCATGTGACGGTAACCCATTCAAACGCCGCTTTCGACTACGAAATACTGCCCGCTATCGGCGCTACGTAGGCGTCGCAGCGGCGGGTTGCCAGCGATGCGTGCGCCATAGAAAAAGCGAGAGCGCGAGCCCCAAGCTCAGCGCGGGCAAAGTCAAGGCGCCCACAACGGTGAGCTCAGGCATCATTTCGACCCAAAGGCCCTGCTGGGGAAGATCCGCAAGGCGACGCAAGTGCGTATGCAGCGCCAGCAGGCGCATGCCACCCGGTGCGTGCGCGAATACCCGGTCGCTCAAGATAAGGCCCGCCACTAGCGCAACCCCACCGCGGCGACCGAGCACCGCATCCGCCGCGGCCGCGGCCGTGGCGAAAACCACGCACGCCAGCGCCGCGGCAACCACGAAGCGCACGCTGAGCGCCTCGGCAAAAGCAACGCGTAACGCGAAACAGGCCACGGCAAACAGCGCGAGCACCACCAGCGTACGCATCGCTAGGTAGGCAAGTGGCAATCGGAGAGCGCTTCCACTGATGCGCCGTAACTGCAACCAGCTCCCCGATTTGAAGGCGTCGCTGACCACGCCGTTCATGAGGGCCAGTGCAAGGGCGCCAGGCAATGTGGTGAGCAGCAGCGCATCGAGGCCAGATGCGGGCTGAAAACCCAAAACACCGTTGCCGGCGTGCTCAGCTAAAAAGGCCCCGACAAGCACGATACCGAACCCAGCCGCCACGGCAGCAGCGCGCGGCAGGCCTAGCGCCGCTAACCGCAGGCTGACGCCAGCGCCGCCGCCCAAGAACCCATACTGGGCAGCCTTCGATGTCCTAGACCACCTCCTCGACACCGTGCTCATAGCCAGCCCTCTCGCGGCGTCTGCGCCACAATATCATCGAGGGCCATGGCGCCGTGGGCAAAAGCATGCACGCCAGCGCTCAAGGATGCTGGTGCCGCCTCTAGGGCTGCGAGCACCTGCTCAACGTGGGCACATTCTATCCTCAACACGTCCTCGCGTAACCACAGAGCCCCGATTCCCGGCGCGCCCGCCACCGCACCTGCGAGCGCGCGCATCGCTGGCCCCTCCAGCCGCACCCAGAAGCGCCTCGCAGCGGCCTCGGAGAGCCACACGCGGCTCGCGGCCTCGGTGAGTACCCGGCCCTGCCACATCAGCAAGGCATGCGCTCCTCTAGCTGCCAGCCGATGACCTTCATGGCTCACAACAACCACCGGCTGCTGCTGCGACCGCTCCGTCAGCAGGTCAAGCAAGGCCGCCTGACGCGCCGTATCGAGGCCGCGCAGCGGTTCATCTAGCAACAGGGCATCCGCCGGGAGCGCAAGAGTCCCCACCAGCGCCACGGACTGTCGTTGGCCTTGACTAAGCGTCGCCGGCGGCCGATCGATCAAGGAATCAAGGGCAAAACGTTCGACCAACGGCAGGAGCGCCTGCGAGCGCGCCCGGGGCCCAAGCCCCGCAAGTCCAAGCCGTAGTTCAAGCTGCAGGCGACAGGACACGCGCGGCTCAAGGTCCAGTACCGAGCGCAAGTAAGCGAGTCGCGCCCGGACTGTCGACTTCCGCGTCGGTCGCCCCCCGAAGAAGACCTCTCCCCGCGCAGGCACACCCTCACCGGCGAGCAGACCGAGCAGCGTACTTTTTCCGCTCCCATTCCGCCCACTAACAAGCCAAAGCCCCGGACCGATAGCGACATTCACCTCACGGAGCACCTGGCGCTTGCCAAAGCGGGCGTAGACATCTCGTACGTCAAATGCCGTCACGGGCGGCTCTCCTCGGCCAACGCGTCTTCATCCGCCGCAGCGGCTGCTGCGTTGCGCCGCAGCCGCTGCGCTAGCCTGCGGCGCACGTGCCCACGGCCCTCTTCGCCCAATAAAGCGAGCTGGACTACTGTCCCGGCAGCCAGTGAAACCAGCAAGGCCGCGAGCAGTCGAGATGCACGCAAATCACCCTGGCTCAGACTCAACGCGGGCGAAAGCAGCCAGAGCCCCGACTGGGAACCGAGCAAACCCGGCCCCCACAAAGCCACCAAGGCGAGACCGACGCCTTCAACCGTGCGCCGCCCGATCAGTAGGGCCGCAAGCACGACCGCAGCGCAACTGACACAAGCGATTGCAAGCACGCCGCCTGCCCGTAACACCGCGCCGCCGAGAAGTGCACGCTCCGCGACGGGTTCGAGAGCATGTGCGAGTCCCAAGAACGCGCCCAACCCCGCAAGGCATGCCAGCCAAGCTCCGCTGGCTGCCAACATCCAGGGTCCTGCGCCAAGCCAATAGCGTCTCCGGATAAAGGGGCCCTTCAACCACAAGCCCTCGGTGAGCGCACCTGCTGCTGCCACCCGCAGCAGCAGTAGAATGAGCAGCACGGGTAGCACCCACTTGATGAGCGTTGCCGCGATTTCCAGGGTGACATCACCTATCGGTGGCAGCTCCGGCAGCTCCATGAACGCTGGCGCAACCCCGCTGCCCTCGTCACCGGGCTGCGAATCAAGCGCTGCTTGCGTCGACTGAAAAAACTCACCCAGCAACCGATGCACCCAGCGAGAAAGCGCTGCGAACACACCGACTGGTAGTGGCAAAAGCAGCGCCACCTTCGCGGCCCACGACCCCAGCGCCTGACGCACGAGCTGCCGCAACAGCGCCCAGAGCGCTGCGGCAAGCGCGCGTTGACCGGGGTCGAGCGGACCTAGCTCTCTTGAGGCGTCCCCGCCCAGGCTTGCGGTGCTCGAGATATCTGCCGCCTCGGGAGACTTGGTGGTCGCACCTGAGCCGCTCGTGCAGCTTGACGAAGCGCGCGGCGTTGGAGAGTGACCTTGTGTGCTCATGGTTCCGTTTGATCCTGCGTCGACTGCCCCGGGTCAGCCCCCGCCTCGGCGGGCTCGATGCGTCCGCTCCCATGGGTGGATAGGGAGGTTGCGCTGGACTCGGCCGCTGCCGCTGCCGCCGCCGCACCCTCAGCCGGCGCCTCGTTCGGTAACGAATGCACCTCATCAGACGAAGTATCGCAGGCTAAATGAGGCAGAAACTCAAGGGCTGATACCAGCTTTACCGACTCGGTCGCTGCCAAGCGAGGCAATACGTAACCCATGGCCGCCGCATTCAGCACGAGCAGACCGCGACCGCGCGGGCTATCTGCCAGCGCAGCACGAACCTTTTCCTCTAGCCCCGCGAGCAGTACGCCTGGTGCCGCGGCGCCAAGCTCACTGGATGCGGCTTCATCGAGGGCGAGCGCTACCGCGGTCGATGCCTCCAAATAGGCGCGCGAATAAAGCAGCTCTGGCTGATCGAAGTACGGCTCATTCGGGTCGATTGTTGCCGCCAGCTCCGCCTGCGCAGCCGCATAAGTGGCAGTGTCAGGGCCCTCGGGCCACTTGGCCGCATAGGCGGCTTGGGCTTTGACTTCGGATGTGTCCCTCAGCGAAACCCCCTTAACGGTGTAGTCAAGCACATGCCGCAGGGGCAGCACCGCGGCAAATAGCTCAGGAGCCTCACGCAGCAGCGCGGAGCTTGGCACCTGCGCTTTCTTCTGGAAGGCATCGGACTGAACTTGCGCCATCCCCACGGCGCTGGCAGGCAGGTCTACCAGCACCCAGGCAGGCCGCAGCCGCGTCACGGTTTCGCGCAAGGCCGAAAGCGAGTAGCGGCAGCTACTCAGATGATCAGCCCCGACGCTCACAAGCCAGACCAGCTCGCGCCCCTTTGGCTCCACCCGCGCTTCATCAAGCGTCGGCCGCGGTGCTGCCTTGCCCCCACAGCCCCAAGCCCCACCGAAACTCAAAGCGCCCGCCAAGCCAAACACAAGGCCCCGGAGAACCCCGCGCGCGCAACTTCCGACGCCGCCACAACCGAGCATGCCGCAGTCTAGCCATCCCTTATGCACGCCGCAGGCTTGCAACGGAAGCGGCCGACACGCCACTCCTAGCCCACGTTCGCCCACCGGCACCTGGTCTCCAAAGAGCTCACCAGCCGCTCACCTAGGCAACGCGATGAAGGGGGTGGTCCGAGCGGCGCTCGTTCAGTGCGTTGAGGCTCTCGTTAGAATGGCGCTGCGCGATGAGTCGCGAGCCCCGGCGAAAGGTCAGGTAGGACCAACACCAGTTTAGCGTAACCACCAGACGGTTGCGAAAGCCGACCAAATAGATGACATGGACGAAAAGCCAGCCTAACCATGCAAGCCAGCCAGCCATACGCACTTTACCCGCCTCGAGTACGGCGCGCGAGCGGCCGACTGTCGCCATGAATCCTTTGTCGCGATACACAAAGACCTCCCGCGTCAGCCCGCGCAGGTCGCGCTGAATCGCCCGGGCCACGAAACGCGCTTGCTGCATCGCCACCGGAGCGACACCCGGCAGCGCCCTACCGCCTTCTTCGGGCACGAAATGTGCCATATCGCCGAGCACAAACACCTTGGAATCCCGAGCGAGACTGCAGTCTTTTTCGACAACCACCCGTCCGCGCTCGAGCGGAACGCCCATCGCAGCGGCAAGCGCAACCGGCTTCACACCCGTCGCCCAGCACGTCATCGCCGACGGCAAACGCTCGCCATCGACCTCGACATAGTGGTCACCTACATCGGTCACCTTCACACCCAGTCGCACCTCAACACCGAGCTCTTCGAGCTGCGTCCGGGCTTTTTCCGAAAGCGACGGATGGAAGGGCATCAGTACGCGGTCGGCCATTTCCAGGAGCACGACCCGGATCTGCGTCGGGTCAACCACACGAAAATCGCGTTTCATCGTATGTTTACCGAGCTCCGAGATGGCCCCGGCCATCTCGACTCCCGTCGGGCCGCCGCCAATCACCACGAAAGTTAGCAGCTCGCGCCGACGGTCGGCATTCGTTTCACGCTCCGCGGCCTCGAACGCCGCCAGCACGTGCTCGCGGATCTGCACGGCGTCTTTAATCGATTTAAGGCCGAACGAATGCGCCTTCCAGCCGTCGTTACCGTAGTAGTTGGTCTCGGCCCCCGCAGCGACCACCAGGTAGTCGTAAGCCAGCCCTGGCCCGTCAGCGAAAACGACCTCGCGGCGCTCGTGGTCAATATCAATCACTTCCGCCATCAAAACCTGCACATTGGGTTTGCCGCTAAATACCGCCCGGATGGGGCTTGCGATATCGCCGGGAGACAAACCCGCAGTGGCGACTTGGTAGAGTAGTGGTTGAAAGAGGTGGTGGTTTTCTCTATCAACTAATGTGACTTGTAGTGCTTTGCCCGCCAACGAACGCGCCAACGTAAGCCCCGCAAAGCCGCCACCCACCACCACGACATGAGGATGTTGGGGATGATCCATGCCTTCGGTGTGGGGTCAAGAGCCAGGTTTGTCGAGCTTGGCACACGTTATTTTTTGCCCACGCTCTCTACGCTAGAGTTCGTAACGCTTGATCTTTTCGTAAAGCGTCCGCAAGCCGATACCTAACATTGCCGCTGCGCGCCTGCGGTTGCCGCCTTGCGCAGCCAGCGCGCGCTCAATGGCACGCCGTTCAAGGGCCTCAAGCGTTTCCTCGTCGCCAATCCCGGCGGCGCTGAGTGCATGAGACGAGCCGCGTCGGCTCGCGGCCTCGGTCAGGTGCCCCGCCGTCGGGTCGAGCCAGATATGGCTCGCTTCGATGATATCGTCCGGTGCGAGAATG
Organism: Myxococcales bacterium; assembly: GCA_007131285.1. Classification (GTDB taxonomy): domain Bacteria; phylum Myxococcota_A; class Polyangia; order Polyangiales; family SLQV01; genus SLQV01. The sequence continues at coordinate 13,558 of SLQV01000198.1, read as the reverse complement.
ACGGCGCGCTCGAGCACGTTACGCAACTCGCGGACGTTGCCCGAAAAGGTGGCCGACTTGAGCCGTGCCAGGGCCGCGCCGTCGAGGCGCAGCCCGGGTCTTCCAAGTTCGGTGCCGATGCGGGAAAGAAGGGCTGTGGCGAGCACGGGCACATCGCCGGGCCGCTCGCGCAGGGGCGGCAGCCGAATCGGAAAGACCGCGAGCCGATGGTAGAGATCTTCTCTAAAAGTGCCCGCTTGAATCATGCCGTGAAGGTCGCGGTGGGTCGCCGCTACAATGCGTACGTCAGCGGCGTAGGTCCGGGTCCCGCCTAGGCGCTCAAAGGTTCGCCCCTCAAGCACACGGAGAAGCTTGGCTTGCAGATCGAGCTTCAGCTCGCCGAGCTCGTCGAGAAAAAAAGTGCCTCCAGCGGCGAGCTCGATTTTCCCCGGCCGGGTGGCCACGGCGCCCGTGAAGGCGCCCTTCTCGTGACCAAAGAGTTCACTCTCAAGCAGGTTATCACTCAGAACAGCACAATTGACCGCGACGAAAGGCCCGGCATGCCGGCGACTGAGCTGATGCACGCTGCGCGCGGCTACCTCCTTACCCGTACCGCTCTCTCCGATAAGCAGCACCGTCGCCTGAGTAGGTGCCACGCGGACCAGTGCACTCGCCACCGGGGCCATGACCGGATCCTGCCAGACCAACTCACCGGTACGTGACGCCCCATTAACTTGGGAGGAAGATGCCGCCGCAACACCTCGATCTTCAAGTGCCCTCAGCACGAGTGTGCGCAGCTGGTTCGGCGAGCGCAGCGGCTTCTGTAGGTAGTCAAAGGCACCCAAACGCATGGCCTCCACCGCTGAATCCACCGAACCGTGGGCGGTGAGCACGATCACTGCCACATGTGGCTGCTCAGCCTTGGCGGCCCGAAGCACACCGAGACCATCGAGCCCAGGCATTTTAAGGTCTGTCAGGACCACATCGAACGCGTGCGCGTGCAACGCCGCCTGTGCCTCAAGGCCGGAGGCCGCCAGCATGACTCGATGCCCCTCGCCCTCGAGCACTTCCGCCAAAAAGGCACGTAGTCCTGGTTCATCTTCGGCGACAAGGACGCTGCCCACGGGGTGATTTTGGGCGTCTTTCATTCCATCGAATCCTAGACGTTCATGAGCGAACGCGTGCGCTTGGCGGTAACACGATTTCGAAGTGCGCGCCGCGGCCGAGAGCCGAGCGTGCGTGGACCGTGCCGCCATGCGCCTCGACAACCCGACGTGCCATTGCGAGCCCAAGACCCGTCCCGCGTATTTTTGAGGTATGGAAAGGCTCAAAGAGCGTGTCGATACGTCCCTCAGCCTCGAGTTCACCGAGCCCCGCCCCGAAATCCCGAACAGCAAAACACAGGCTTTTGTCCGTCAGACGAACGAACACATCCGGGACGCCCTGCGCATCTTCGACTTCCAGCGCGTTGCGCAGAAGATTCTCGAAGGCCCCGGCCAAACGCTCCGCGTCAAGACTCCAGAGGCCCAGGTTATCCGCCGACTCCACCCGGAACGCCGCCGCGTCGAAAGCCCTAAGCGCAAGACGAAGCACCTCACAAGGCTCCGTTGGCTCGCGCCGCAACGTGCCTGAGCGCACAAATGCCAGCAGATCATCGGTCAATCGCTCGATGCGCCCCGCCTCCGCAACAACCAGCTCCGCTTTGGTTCTGCGGCGACTGCCTTCTTCGAGATGTTCGACCAGAAGCTGCGCGTGTCCCTTAAGCGACGCCAAAGGATTTCGCAGTTCATGCGCCAGGACGGACGCCGCTTCGCCCAGACGCGCCAAATGCGCTTCCTTCTCCACTTTGAGCTCAAGCGCTTGGCGCAGGGAAAACGAGCGGGAGTAAAGAAACGCGAGCAGCAGCAAAAGCAAGGCCGCGCAGGAAGCGGCCCAAGCCATTGTAGATGCCTGCTTACGCAGACGCTCTGCTGCGCTTGGCTGGTACTCAATGATAAGCAAATAGGGACCGCCGCGCCGCAATGTCCGGCGACTCCCCGAATCCCAGCGCCGAGTGACTGGCAGAGCGCGCACAATCCGAATGCGCGAACCGACGGCACGGACACCGAAGCGCAGATCGGGGTTGGGCAACGGCAGACCCGCCGCTGCCATCACCGACAAATCAGGATTGACGTAGGCCACGTAACGCAACCCAGCATCTTCAAAGTCTCGCAGCAAAAAGTCCAAATCACTCGGCGTGGGCGCCATGCGCAGGTACCGCCATAGTGCCTCGGAAGTCGATGCGAAGCGCTCGCCCACGCCCTCCGTCACCGTAGCCGAAACGGCATTGACGCTGCGTCGCAACCACCAAGCGGTACCCAAGAGCGCCGCCGCCGCAAATACGCCGAGCACGAGCGGCGCGCGCCGGTATACAAGCGCACGTTGCGCGGACCGAGCGGGGCTGATGCGCGTAAGCCTCATGGTCTCTCCACCTTAGCGAACATCGCGATTCCCCTGTACTCCGAAGCTCGCTTGAGTCGTCAAATGCGCCCCTTCTCGGTGTCGCGCTCCAGCCAAAAGAAATGCTCTCGGTTGCCTTTGGGTCCGGGAATACCTGCTGCACACTCCCCGAGGATGCGCCAGCCATCGTCGCAAGCCGCGTGGCGAACCTCTGCCAATATGGTTTGCCGCACATGCTCATCATGCACCACACCGCGTCCCACGCGCTCCGGACCGGCTTCGAACTGAGGTTTAGCCATCGCAAGCACAAACCCCCCAGGCGCCAGCACTGCCGCGGCCGCCGGCAGCAGTAACCTCAACGAGATGAAGGACGCATCGATGACCACACCATCGACACACTCGGGCAGGGACTCCGCCGTCAGGTGACGCGCATTGGTTCGCTCCATCACGATCACACGGCCATCTTGCCGCAGCACATCAGCGAGTTGCCCGTAGCCGACGTCGATTGCGTACACGCGCACCGCGCCTGAACGCAGCAAGCAGTCAGTAAAGCCTCCGGTTGACGCACCGAAGTCCGCAAATACTCTACCGGAGATCGGGGGCGAGAGTTCGCGGAGCGCGCGCTCAAGCTTGAGACCACCTCGGGAGACATAAGGCGACACAGCGCCTTTAAGGCGCAACGTCGCGCTGACCGGCAGGCGCTGACCTGCTTTCAGTACCTGCGTATCCCCGCGATATACAAGGCCCGCCATGATGAGCGCCTGAGCCTTGGCCCGCGTCGGCGCCAAGCCTTGGCTCACGACTAAGGCATCCGCCCGGTCACTGGAGCTCGCCATGCCGCTCTAGCCTGAAGCGGAGCACAGGGCTGCGCCCGTCGCCGCTGCGGCGCCACCGAACACCCACGCCGCCACGCAAGCAGCGTGTGCTCGAGCACAGGCGGACACGTGAGACATGGACTCGACGCCTCCCAGATGAAGCGTTGCGCGCATCAAAAGGGGATATCGTCGTCGTTGAAAGAGTCGGCCGGGAACCCATCCTGCGGGTCGCCGCCGCCACCCGCGCCGCCACCGAAACCTCCGCCAAATGACTCGTCCGGTGCTCCGCCCCGGCCCCCGTAACTCGAAGCGCCGCTACTGGAACCCGCCGAGGCGCCGCCACCACCGCCACCACCAAGCAGCAGTACGTTGGACGCTACGACTTCAGTGCTCGTACGTTTCTGGCCCTGCTGGTCCTCCCAGCTCCGGTGTTGCAGCCGGCCTTCGACACCAATAGTGCGGCCTTTTGCCAAAATCTTGTGTAACGCCTCAGCGCGATTGCCCCACACCGTCACGCTGTGCCACTCCGTGCGCGTTTGGCGCTCACTGCCGCCCTTCGGCACGTAGCTCTCGCTTGTAGCGAGCCGTAGCCGCAAGATAGCCTGGCCTCCCTGAGTGAAGCGAAGTTCAGGATCTTGCCCGAGATTGCCGATAAGAAGCACGCGATTCAGACCGTCTGCCATGGGGACCTCCTACCACAGCTATACGCGGTGGCTACTTGCGCGGCCGCCCCGCGCCACGCGAGGCCGGGTTTAGCCTCATGCGGGGCCTCGGTCTTCCGCGCTCAGAGTTGCCCAGTTCCCGCAACTAGCCGCCCAATATCTTTCAACATCAGCGGTACGGCGTGAACTCAACGGTGAGGTTCATGAACGCACAGGCCGATGTGCGCTGTTGCACTGGCTGCGCGGGTTTTTTTACACTTCGTCACGGCAGCTCAAGTTGACCCCCATGCTTTTGAGCACCGGGGTGCGCCGGCCGGCATCGTCAGACAACAACACCGCCACGATCTTGAGTAACCTTCGCCTTTGGTCGAGGCTGCCCACGAGGCGCTGCCCCAATTTCAGGGGGCTGCTTGCCCCGGGCGACTCCCAGGTATAGGGCGTGGCGGTTTCCAGACCCTCGTGCGTATCTGCCAAGTAGGCCTCCCAGCGAATGCCCGTACCGGCCGGAAACTCCGCTTCGAACTCGACCTCTTGCCAGTCCGGAAGACGGGAAATCAATGGGTCGCTCCCGCAAGCATCGTGCGAATCGATGACCCGCCAATACCGTCCCTCTGGGGGAAAGAGATCTTCGTCCGGGGGCACCACAACGGTGACTTTGAATGTTTTCAAAACGTAGAGCCCATCGCCTACGACATCGATGTCGAAGGTAAAAGTCTGCGCTTCGCGCGTGCCAGCCACAAAGTCGTTGCGCAACGAAAGGTTGAAGCGAATCGGTGTCCCCGGCGTGCAGCGCTCGTACCACGTCTCGTGAACGTCGATGCAACGGGTATTCGTCAGCGGCTCAGGGTCGCCGGGTTGCAACGGCGTAAGCACCGTGGAAATGCCTTTAACGAATCTCCGTTCGTCGACGCCAGGCGTGAGCGGGTTATCCCGGACGCGCAATGCAACGCTGATGCGCGACGCGTTCGCAAGGCGACTGACCGATTGCACCACCGCCTCACTCAGACCCTCACCGTTAGACGAGATCTGGTAAACAAGCGGCTCTCCATCTTCGTCGACCGTGCCCGTCGCGTTCGCAATGCGCCGCAAATCCCACTCGCTACGTCTGCGGTCCATCCAGCAGTACTGCGGGCCGTGTTCAATGCACTCCGAACGGTCCCGGCAGCGATCCCGCGTGGCTTCTACCACCTCGGACTCGGGGCATGGGTCTCTCACCCAGCGGCAACTCTCTTCTTCAACGCAAATACTTTGGTAGCAGCGTGTGACGATCTCGCATTCGCGTCTTCTTTCGGGTGTAATCGCGCAGTAGGTGTAGTTTTCCGTCCAGCAATGTGTCCAATAACGTCGCTCTAGGCAATCTCGACTGCAGCGTTCTCTGGGTGCCAGTCCGGAGTGGATTCCAATCACTTTGATGCCCCGTTTCCGGAGCGCGTGCACTGCATCATTGATCGCGGGAGCGTTGACATCGTAACGCGACAAAGCGCTACCACCTCCATCAACACTATTGTGCATTTCCGCATCGGTGAAGAGCATCACCACAGGCATTGTCCCGTCTCTAAAACACGGATAGCCCCACGCGCCAGGTTCCGTGCACGCACTCTGTTTGGGCGTCCATACAGGCTGACTCGCAGGCCACTCTCCTATGCCCACCGAGTAGTTGCCATTGCGGTTGGAGTCGCCTTCGATGAGCAAATAATAGGTGCCTGGATCGAGCTGCTGAAAAATCGATCCGATTCGACTGGGTCCATTGTTACAGTAGAGCTCTCGAAAATTCTCATCATAGAGACGAAGCGCCACATTCAATTCATTTTGTTGTGCGGCAACAACAAGATTAGTCTGCCTCGAGACAACAAAGCGCAATACGTTGTCGCGAGACGTAGTCGATGTCCCCCCCCAGCAAGATCCATCCGAATAGTTGTTATTAAAGTTGTTATTGCGGCCTAGTAGGCGGTACCACTTCCCGGAGAGGTCACCGAGATACGTTGCATCGTCTTCTGCGTCACCTTCGAAGGGCCCGATGGTAAGCTGATAGTCACCCTCTTCTGCCCCCGAGTTACCATCGACAACGGCATAGTAGGTACCTGGATCCAGGTTTCGTACAATGACCGCTGGCCCACTCTCTATGTAGTGATAGTTGCCGTTGTTATTATTGCAATCAATACTATTTTTAGTGCTGTCTAGCAAGTGGAGGCGCACGCCAAAGGAAGAGCCAACGGTGCTTACCACCATCCGCTTTTGTTCGGTGACTTCGAACTGATAGATGTGGTCTGGCACCGCCGATGAGGCGCCGCATCCACCACTAAAGCGCCTGCGAGCGCCGGTGGTGCTCGATGCAAACGACCGGGTAGCCTGCGAGGCATCTCCTATCGAAAAATCCGGCTCATCAAAAGTACCACCTAAACTACCTTCGGTCGCCTCTGAAACCCAGAATTGCGCAACCGCATTCCCTCTATTTTCGTAGTACTCAACCTCAATTTCATTGATGCCTTTTCGCACTTCTACATTCGTGCTGTAGGTCGTGGCTCCCTGGTCGCGCCAGGATGCCAGCACCACCGACCCATTCAGGCGGACGCGCATACCATCGTCAATGCGCATCGAAAAGCTGCAAACGCCTGCGACCGAGCGCGTCATTTCACCCCGCCAGCGCGCGGAGAAGTAATCGTTCGGCACGCTTGGGTCCGGCGAACCCCTACCCCAGTTGAAGGCGATGGATGAATCGGTCCGGGTTAGTACAGGTGTCCCGCTCACCGTCATGTTGTCAAAATAGGCCGCGGACCATTGAGACGGGGGCAAGCAGGGCTCGACCTCATCAGGTTCCGTTTCCGCTCCGGGGGGGGGTTGGGGAATATGCCATTCGTGAATGCCCCAAGGCGTTACGTGCAGGTGCTCAACATCGTCGAAGCTCGCATCGAGCGTATTGGGAATTTCAGCGCCAGTGGCAACGGCGTAGAGCGCCGGAAGTTGTGATTCCGGAATATCGAAGCCGCATTGGGCCGAAAGCATCGCGACACCGTCCATAAAGTCAGCGCGCTGCGCCGCCGTCTCAAGCGAACCTATCGCTCGGAGCTGCGCTAGTGGCAAATCGTGCGGCGTACCGTAGTCGGGGTCGTCGCAAAAACCATCGTCACCGTCGTAGCCGTAAGGCGTCCTCGGCAGGTCATCGAGATAACCTAGCCCAAAGTGCGAGTCGGGAATGGTGCACCGCAAGCCACCGACTAGGCCCTCATAGCCCTCGATCTCACGCGAATGCACACGGGCGCTCGCGTGCCAGCCTCCGCCGTGCTGGCTGTACTCAAGGACGATGTCGTGAACCCCAGGCGAGAGGTCCGGCAAGGCGTAGTAGTCATGGTGTCCGGCCCAGCCCCAGGTTTCGCGAACATTACCCGTCTGGCTATCGATGAGCGGTACGCGCTCACCATCGATAAATAGCCGCTTGCCATCGTCCGAAGCAATGACGATCCGGGGATGCCCATTCGGCCCGTCCGGCACGTTGATTTTACCTGTGAAGCGAATAGAGAAGTTGATCCCTGGGTTGGCGGGTGGCCAAGGGTTGCCGTCGTTATCGAGAGGTGGACCCTCCGCCGAGGTGATCGCGATTTTTTCGTGCAGGCGCGAGAACGAGGGCGAACCTGAGAGGTTTCTGTTGGGGTAGTAATGAGCGACCCAGGGCGAGAGCTTCGGCATGCCGTCAGCAACGCCGCAGTCCTCAGGGTTTTCAATAAAGTAGCCTGAAATTAATGCGTTGGTAAGGTTATCAATCTCGCCCTGCATGGAGGACGTCGTATCCATCAGGAAATAAATATCTGCAGAACCAAGCCTTAGGTCAATGTCGTACGGGTCGTACTGCATGGCACCCTGAAACGGCAAAACGTAGAACTTATTACCGAATTCCGTATGACCGTCTCGATGAGGATCATCCGGAAAGGGATCAAACATATCGGGAACGCCGTCGCCATCGGTATCAATGCCAAGAGAGAGATTGTGTGAGCGGTCCAGCACGACCCCCCCCTCCGCCGCATCAAAGCCGACAAAGCGCGAGTTTTGGTCAGTAATGTCGAGGGCGTCTGGGCGGTCCTCGGTATAAAAACAAGCTGGATTGCAGGGGTTACAGGTACTCGGCCCTGTAATCAACGCATGCAAACTCATAGGCAGCGTCGACTCTTGATTGATTTGACAATGTGACCACAGCCCTCGTTGACAGTAACGAACACCGCTGCCGCAGGTCATGCGAGCCCCATCCAGGTCCATAACCTTGTAGCAAGGCTGGGGCGGGCTGCCCTCCTCACAGGGTACCGGCGTAATCATGCATTCTGAGCCGACGCGGGGGTCGGTATCGTCGCAATCGGGGCCCCGCTCACAGTTGAAGCCAAAGCCGTCGCCATCCATGTCGATGCACGCCGGAAGCGCGAAAGATCCGCCCTCCTCGTCCGACGTATCGTCGGCGACGTTACTCAAGCCATCGTCACGGCCAGCGGCCCGGAAACCGTCGTTGGCCGTGCAGGCGCCCGCCCCGAGCAGCGCACACACCAGCAGCAAGCGCCTCCCAGGCAACGCCGACAACAGGATCCCGAGTCCCAGTGCTGGCCTACTCCACAGAGCAAGCCACGGCCTCTTTTCCTTGTGTCGACTCAACTTGGTCACCATGTCAGCTCTTCCCTGCAAAGGCCTGATGCGCATAAATAATGTATTAATATACTATCACCGAAATACGCGGTGATAGCAAGACCGCTGACCCCCCAATTTGCGCGCCGCGCGTACGAGCATGTCTTCATTCCGCAACGCAGGGCTCTAGTGTTTCGGAAGTATTGGAGCGACAGAGGCAGGTGGCAGACGCGGCGTCAGGGAATGCAAGGCCGCACCGGGCGTTGGGCGGACACTGCGCATCAGATTGACAGCCCTGCGGCGGATGACAGATTCCTAGGTCGTTTTTTCGAACGTCGACGCAGCGATCGCCTGGCGCACAGTCCCCGTCTTCGAGGCAGGCTCCAGCGCGCGCGCAAACGGCTTCGCCAAGGAATGGGTCAGCGTCGCAGCGCGGCGTTTCGCCTGAGCAATCCGCGTGAGATTCACACGCGCCATGGGCGGGCCCGCACGCTCCCACGTCCGAACCAGAAGCAAGTGGAAAGCAGCGCTCGTCGCTAAAGCATGGGGCATCGCTCGCCACACTACAAACGAGGATAAACGGCACGCAGATAGACGGCGCGGCCAGCGTGGTTTCCCGGCAAATGTGACCGGCCGGGCACTCGTCCCGAAGCGCGCAAGGCAGCCGACGGTCAACGCAGCTTCGCATCCCGCCTGGCGTTGTCTCACAGCGAAATCCGGAAGGACAACTCCGCGAATCAGAGCAGCGGAGCATACTTTGCGGTCGGCAGAAACCGTCGATACACGGCACGTCGTCCGCGCACTCAGCAGTCGATCCGCACCTTGCGCCTGTATGAAGACAACGACCCTTGCCGTTACAGCCACCGGGCACGCAGATCTCGCCAGCGTCACAGGGTCTTTGGTCGTCGCAGGCCCAGGCGGCATCGAGGACCGTTCCGTCGACCGCGGCGCACACGTCCCTGCTCTCCGCGGCGGGCCAATCAAGCGGTATCAGCGCGTAGGTTTCCGGGTTGAGAGGGTCAACGAAGGTTGCGTCGTTTGTTAACGATCCATCCACCTCTGCGGGTGATGCGGCAGTGCTTGCGTCGTCAGACGCGCTTTCATGCTGCGAATCCTCGGCACTTGTCGCCGGGTCCGACGGCTCCAAGCTCCTCGCCGGTGCCGAGGGTGCCCGACTCATGTGCGCGTCATTGCAGGCGAATGCCAACATGAGCAGCAAGCCGAGCAAGGTGGAAACGCTGACGGGAACGTAACGTGATTTTAGAAGCATGTAAGCCTCGCTGCGTGTGCTTCACTGCCTACCAGCTCGTTCCACGTGACAACGACGCCGGCCAGAGTGGACGCGCCCACGCGGACCGAGGAAACGTCGGAGGCTACCGCCGCGATAGGCGTGGGTTCGAAGATCGCTTCAGCCGCATCGTTGTAAAGTTGGGCGAATAGCCAGGGTTCACCGTCGGCTGGATGCGTCCGGTAGACCACCAGTGGCAAGTCGCCAAGACGTGCGAGACGCGGCGTGCCACTGCCGACGCCGGAGTCACCGACCACGCGTTCCATGCGCCATGCCCCTGCGGACGTCGCGGTGCCCGGATCCGCTGGGCTGTAACGACCTATATGCACCCGCGATTCAGGCCCGCTCGGACCTTGCCGCCACACGAGAGCCATGGATCCGTCCTTCAGCATCATTCCGTTGAGGTCAAAAATAGCGCGGACCTCGCCAAGAATTTGGGTTTCCGGCGCCAAGGCCTGACCTGCTGGCGAGTACGGCCGTACCCAGGCTTTGCCATCGTGCTCGCGTACCACCCAAAGCACGCTCGGGCCGGGCAAGAGCAATGCGTTCCTCGCGGCGACACCTAGCCGAATCGCGTCGTGGTGTACGCCGTCCTCGAGTCGTAACAGCGCGATTTCCTGGTCTGCCTGTCGCAGCAACACATAACTGGCACCCTGCAAGTGCGCGCTGCCCATCACCGCGAGCGGACCCTCTGTGGCTGTGAGCCGCTCGTTGAGCGCCGTCGCCGTCCCGGCAGCAGACTGCTCGAGATCCCAGGGGTAACGATACACACTTGGAACGGGCCCAGACTCGAACGATCCAAGTTCAAACGGAACCAGCAGATGCAGCTGGTTAAACGGCGTCGCGTGCCAAAGTCCGAGCGACGCAGAGACCCTGCCCGCATGCTCCGGAAGGCTCAGAGAGGCATGCCTGAACATGTTACCTTCGAGCGTGTGCACCTGAACACGCCAACGTTCGAAGCTTGCATCCAGTCCGGCACTCAACGCGTGAAAGTTTGCGCCTACCGCGACCCAAGGCGAGCGGACTTCTGTAAGCGCGGCCGAGCTCGACCGGGGAAGTCGCTCGGCTTCGCAGGGCTTAAACACCACATCTGCTTGCCCTGAACCAGACGGATTATCATCCAAATCCGCGCTGTCCGCAGTATTGGGCGGGTTAGGCTCCCCGGGGGTCCGCACGGGCGGCGCCGAGCTCCGCGCAAGGTCACCTGCACAGCCCGACGCGGCGACCGCGATACTCAATCCGGCGCAACAGGCTCCAATAAACGCTGCCCGAAGCGCCGAGTCACCTACGTTGCAAATGTATTTATCCACCTATAAGAAAATGTTACAGGGGGAACGCCCCGCCGCCAAGCCCAGCCGGCAGGTATCTTGATTTTTTGAAGGTTTCAGTAGGTGTGATGCCTACGCGTGAGCGGATGGGCACGCGGCCAGGTGAACACGGCTATGCAGGCGCGGGAGGCTCCGCGTTCGCCGCCCGTGCTTAACCCGAACTCAAGCCAGCGCCCTCAACGACGCGCTTAGGCTGCTTAATGCATTTGAGGCATCGTCTCTAACGAAAGTTCGGTGTTGTCGGGCAGCGCCTCCATGGCGATGACGCGCAAAGGCACGTCACCCTCCCAGCGCACTTCGAAGGTGAAGCGAATGGGCTGTCCTGGCTGAACTCCTTCTACAAGCTTGGCTTCGCCGAGTTCGAACGACATCTGCATCGACTCCATGCCGACGACATCGTCCTTGCGGTCCTTGAAGTGGGGAATCGCCTCGTGGTGAATCACGATCTTCTCACCCGGACGCGTGCCACTGGGCACATGCACGGCCTTGCCCCGCGACGTATAGGTCGCTGCAGCCGGTGGCAGTTCCGCTAAGTCGGTCTTGGATTTTCCGGCGCAACTATCGCAGCCAGCGGCGCTAAACATCAGCCCAGAGAGGACCATCGCGGCGAACGCCGCGTGAGGCCGCAGCACGGCAACATCAACCGTGTGTGAGTCTTTGCGCAAAAACATACGCGTAATGAAGCACACTTCCGCGCTGGCTGCACTTTGGAAGCACAGGCGCCGCACGCCAGCTCGGAGTTCCCCTCTCAAACCGCGCGGCACTGGCGTGAGATCGAGCGGCTAGCGCATACGTCTCGTTTGTCTCAGGCTGACGCACATGGAGCAGCCGACGCTGGTCATTGGGCTCGACTGTGTGCCGCCGCGACTCTTCGATTTCCCCTGGGCAGCCTCGCTGATCAATCTTCAGGCGCTGTGGCGCGGTGGCTCAGCCTTCCGCGCACGCTCAACGGTGCCGCCCATCACGGTGCCGGCCTGGGCGAGCATGACGACAGGCCGCTCCCCCGGCGAACTCGGCCTCTACGGTTTTCGGGACCGCATTCCCAATAGCTATAACCACCGCATCAATCTCGCGCAGCGCTGCGCGGCCCCGCGCATCTGGGATAGGCTAAGCGCGCAAGGCTACCGCACCGCGGCCGTTTCCGTACCCTTGACCTGGCCAGTGGCACCTCGGGAGCGCGAGGATGAACCGCTGCTCATCTCGGGCTTGCTTACACCCAGCCATCGAGAGCGCTGGTGCAACGACGACGGCGTCGCCGCGACGCTTAGCGCAAAATGTGGTCAGTTTATTCCCGATGTCCTGGCGTATCGAGACGTGCCGCTCGTTGAGGTCCTCGAACAAGCGCACGCGCTCACGAAGCAGCGCTTCGCCATGGTTCGCCAGCTGCTTCATGCTCAAGCCTGGGATTTCATGATGCTGGTCGACATCGCCCCCGACCGCGTGCACCACGCAGCCTGGCGCTACCTCGACCCCGCCCATCCCCACTTCAATCCAGACGCACAAGAACACGCACAGGCCGTCGCCTACTATCACGCCCTCGACCGCGAAGTCGGCCGACTCTGCGACAGCCTCCCAACGGAATGGAGCGTCCGCATCGTCAGCGACCACGGCGCGAAAGCCCGCCTCGGCGCCTTTTACATCAACGCCTACCTGGAAACACTCGGCCTACTCACCTGGAAAGAGACAGGCCGTGCTGACGCTAGCGGAGACCCGCAAGCCGGCAAAGGACGACCTACGAGCCAAACCATCGATTTCCCCCGCACCCTCGCCTGGGCAGAAGGCGGCTACTACGCTCGGGTCTACCTCAACCTCACAGACCGCGACCCCAAGGGCGTAATTCAAGCGCGAGACCGAGCGCGCTACCTTGAAGAGGTGCGCGCAGTACTGCTCTCCGCACCTCTTCCCACAGATCTTCCTGCACCGTGGGTCGTGCGCCCGGAGGAGGTTTACCCGCAGGCCCAAGGCAACCCGCCGGACCTCATGGCCTGTTTCGGCGACCTTTCGATCACGCCGCTCGCGGGCCCGAGCCCCGGAGACGCCCTCTACGAACCCGCAGCGCAAGATGACGCAGATAGCTGCGTCCACGACTGGGACGGTCTACTCGCCCTCCCCGGCCAGCCCCCAAGTTCCGTCACGCCGCAGACCGCAAACCTCCCGGTGCGCCTACTCACCGAGTGCCTAACCGACCTCGTGCCCGAAAAGCCTTTGGAACCCTGAATCCCCCGCACGGTTCACAAAACGAACGTCAGAGCGTCTTTCAAAGCGAGTCCGCGCCGCGCCCGCAGCGACGGAAGGCGCCACGGTCCAAGGCACGCGTTCTAATACGCTGAAGCGATAGGTTGAGCCTCTACAGCCCTGGGTTCGCTGCTGTGTTTGCCGCGCACCTTCAATCGCTCACGCATGCAGGCCGGGGTTCCGGCGCGCGCGTGGCTGCGGGGCCCGCGG
>SLQV01000083.1 GCA_007131285.1 Myxococcales bacterium | reverse complement strand
GTTCAGGGGGTCCAGAAAGCAAAAACGCTGCGGAAAGAAGCAAGTGGGCGTTGGGGCCCCGCTTGCCGGCTTTAGGCCACCCTTTCGAGGTACAGTGGGAGAGAGTTTGCGGGATTCACTCCCGTAAACCCGGGGGCATGAGTGTAAAATGCCCCCCTGAACAGTTGCGTGTCCGGGCGGGTGGCTGATGCGCCCGGAAGTCATTTTTTGCGTCCTTTCGCCGCGTGAGTCACAAGCCATATCTCGGCCGGCACCCTTATCGCCTCGGTCTTGAATTCACCGGATTCGTCGAACGTTACTTCGTAGGTGAGTCCGTCAACCGGATTTTCCATCCGAAAATAATACTCCGTGTGATTCGCCGCGACCCTGCGAAAGAGAGTTTGGATAACCGCATCCGGATGCCTCTTTCGCAAAGCCAGATGAACCGCGACCGGCATCTTCGATTTAGGGACAGAGCAGACTTCGAATACGATTAGCGCGTACTCGAGACTATAGGCTGTGTAGCACTGCTCACCGTTATCGAGTGTGCGAGCGACACCATGGATTTCCCCTCCTTCGGTGTACCAGTCGTGGTAATAGTAGTCGACTTTGCTGTTAGGGAACCGAAGTCGGGCATAGCTTTTGACCACGTCAACGATTTTTGACTCATCTTTATGAACTATCTCGTTTTTGAGCAACTTATTGCCATCAACGATGCTGAATCCGACAGTAAGTTTATCTGCGGCCTGAGCCTTAATAAGCTTACTGGAGCGGCGGGCACTTCGAAGCATATGTCCGCCGATAAGCTCTTCAGTCGTCGCAACGCGAGCGCTCTCGCTTGAGTCGGCTAGCGAACGCGAGCTGAAAAGCAACAACGCACCTAATCCGAGTCCGAAGCTGACACACCTGGCGTGATGCGCGCCCGTCAGTGTCTTTGCCGGCATCGCCGGCTTCCAACCCCGCTGAACATCAATCGTTTTCACTCTTGAGAACCCTTTCCGACCTGAGATGAGACTCTAGAGTGCCTAAGAGTGCAGTCTGTTCCGGCGAAATACCGTCATTTTCATTAAACTCGAACGCGTGATTAGCACAGTATGATTGCATGACGTCGTAGGCCGACCGGTCCACGAGGACCTCCATTCCGTCGACTTCCAGTAGGCCATTTCCATCCGCAGTCAGTCGCACGCCCGGCTTCACCCCATCCCGCCACCTAAAGGCGTTCAACGTATCCTTCGAAGCAGCCGCATGCCGGTGCGATGGCAGACTGATGCTAGACGGCAGGCTGAATGCCGAGGCACTCCAGGCAACGTTTGCACGAAGTTTATGCCCGCCGGAAGCCAATGGCAGCGGGAGTTCTGGAGGCACATTCGCACGGCACCACGGAAGACTGCGCACGCGCAGTTTTCGATGGTTTACTGTTTGTTGGCGGAGGCGAGCGGCTAGTTCCTCCTCCAAGGAACTTGGCTTTACAATAACACTAAAATGAAGTGAGTATTGCGCTTCGGCCCGCGTCGCATGGCGCCACCCTCTAGGCATGTAGAGCACGTCGCCGGGCTGGAGCGTCGCAGCCACTTCGGGTGTCTCGTCGGTGATTAATGCCGGTTGGCCCAGATCCTCATCGGGTAGCTCAACAATCGGCTGGGAGCAGTCCCACGACTTACTTCCAGAAACCTGAACGACAAAAAACTCAAAAGGATCGTAGTGCAGTTGGTATCCCTCGCAGCTAGGAGGCGTCAGGAAACCCATCACCGTCACCGACCCCTGCACCTCCCAGCTTAGTTGCGCCGCGAAACGCGCGATGGCGGGGTGTCGATATTCAAGTTCTTTCATGGCAAGGGTGCACCCGTCCTCCATGGCACACTCGACCACTCGAGCGCGTAGGGGAGCGTCACGGTCCCCGAACGCGTCGTGCTCATAGCGGGCGTTGTTCCTAAACAGAGTGACGTCCTGATTCCGCAACCGCTGAAAGGAGAGGATGTTTAGAAAATCCTCCAACGTACAATCTAGCAAACCCAAGCCGCTGGCAGCGCCTCTGCCTATGTGCGGAAAGGTTTCCCAGTGGTCCTCAGCGAACGCCTCGGGCGTTAGGGGGCGCACCAACTGCGCAAAGATCGACGATTCACCAACCATATTGCCTCGTGTCCAGATACCCCGACATCAAGGAGCTGTTCTTGAGCGTCATCTGAACTGAGTTCAGCCAGTTGCGGCTCATCACATCCTACATCCACCCATAGCCAACATTAGCACGCGTTAACAGAAGATACCGATGGCGGCGAAGCGTGCGACGAAGTTCGTCATATCCCTGACAGCCCCCAGCACACTCAAGGCGGACCCGAGCAAACCGAAGCTGCTCGCGGACAAGGCGTTTCAAAGAAGGCAAAGCCGTGTCTTTTCAAGCGAGATCAACGCTCTAAGCACATATTTACAGCGCCCTCACCATGCCGCCTTTAACGCGCCCGGGGTTAACGCGTCTTCTGTGTTCGGTTAAACTTACGCGAAGATGCAAGACGGACATACCAGAACGAGAGTTAGTCGCAAAGGCTACCACCTATCGGCGCGATCATTATGAGTACAGCCGTGCGTTTGGGCAAACCCGAGACCAGGTCTCGCTTCAACATCTCTGAGCTACATGCTGGGCACGATTCGGTTGCGCATGCATGCTTTAAGGCTTTAGCGGGGCGAGCCGCGCCGTGCTCTCGGCTATCGCTCCAGCTCGACATCCAGGCACCGAAGCCCCCTGCCCAGGCTGCACTAGCGCCTTGCCCTCTCGACCTCAGCGCCTTCCGGAGAAGCGCGTTGCGGCAGTCGCGACAACCGATCGAGTGCCTCTGCTGGTTGCCTAGTCGGCTTGAGGGATGAAGTCCTCGGCACTACCCTCAACCGAGAGGGAGCACTTGGGACATGCGAAGTGTAGTGAATTTTCAGGTTATCGGATTCGTTATTATGGTTGTCTCTACCGCAACGATCGGTTGCGACGGTTGCAAAAAACGAGACGTCGGGACTGGGGGCGCAGTGCCGACTGAGGAGCCGAGTGAGCCGGTCGAGCCGTTGCCGGAGCTTAGTGAGCTGGACCTTGATATGCGGAAGGTGGTGCTGGGGCGGCGGCTCTATCACGATGCGCGACTGTCGGGAGACGGCACGGTGTCGTGCGCGACGTGCCACAGTCTGGACCACGGAGGCGCGGAGCCGCGGGCGGTGTCAGTTGGGATCGGTGGGCAGCTTGGTCCAATCAACTCGCCTACGGTGCTGAACTCGCGCTACAATTTTCGGCAGTTTTGGGATGGCCGGGCGGCAGACCTGCGGGAGCAAGCCGCAGGGCCCATCGAGAACCCCGCGGAGATGGGGCACTCCTTTGTCGAGCTCATCCCCCAACTTAAGGAAAACAGCACCTACACAACGGCCTTCCAGGAAGCCTACGGCAGCGAGATCACCAAAGAACTGGTGCTGGATGCCATCGCGACCTACGAGGAATCCTTGCTCACGCCGTCCCCCTTCGATGCATATTTACGCGGCGATAAGGATGCTATCAGCGCCGAAGCGAAGGCGGGCTATGCCACGTTTAAGGAGGTTGGCTGCACCGCTTGCCACTCCGGCATGCTGCTGGGCGGTCAGATGTTCCAGCGCCTTGGCGTAATTAAAGATTACTTCAAGGAACGCGGCACGGAGATTACCCCTGCGGATCTGGGACGCTACAACGTCACGCAGGAGGACGATGACCGTCACCTGTTTAAGGTGCCGACGCTACGAAATGTAGCATTAACCTCGCCTTACTTGCACGACGGCAGCGTGGAAACGCTCGAAGAGGCGATCCGCATTATGGGAACCTATCAGCTGGGCAAAGACCTCGATGCCAGTCAGGTGGCCCACATCAAGGCGTTTCTCGAGTCGCTTACGGGTGAGCTGCCACCGCACGCGCGCGAACCTGAAGCTGCCGCAGCGGCCGCCCACCCACGTGAGATGCGCGCACGGCCAGCAGGTCGGGAGCAGAACTCGCGCCCTACGAAGGGCTAGCGCTCGTGCGAGAGCGGGTTGAGGGCCTGGAGCGGCCGTTTAGCCTCACTCAACGTCCGAGGCGATCCTCAAGCCGCGCTTCGGTTTTTCGCTGGGGCGCTCGGCCTCAAGCCCGCACCCCCTGCACAGATAGCCGACCTCCACAGCGATGGGGCCGTGCCCCGCCCCCCGGCAGCCCACCGCTAGTCGGAAACGCGCGGCGCTAGCCGGCCGTGGGCCACGGTCCACCTGCTACCTGCGCCGCGCATGCGCCCGATCAGAAGCCACGCGCGGACGACGGAAGCGCGGTCTCGCGAAAGGACCGCCCGGCTACTAGCAGGGCATCCCGGAGCATGCGCCGGCGTTCGGTGTCGCGCACTTCGGATAGGAGCAGGGAAACGCTGAAGACGGGAGGCCTGAGTGAAGGCGACACATCGTTTACTTCCCGTGCAAGATCAGGCAGACGCATGCCCAGGCGCGACGCAGCCTCCAATAGTGCCCACGCTTCAATGGGTGTATTGCTCGCGTAAAACCCGCGCTGTAACACCATCGATTCGAGCATGTCTCGGCTGAGATTCTCGCGGGCAAAAATCGTTTCGATACCCTCCGTCGAGTGGCCTACGGCGTCGAGCAGGCATGCACCGAAAATGCGTCCCTTGGGGTCGTCGAGCCCCGTAAGTTGTTCCAGAACGCTGGGACCCAGGGAAAACGTTGGGTGCTCCGTACCGCCGAACTTTTGGGCCGCTAGCTCGAGCAGCGCGTTGAAAGAGGCCTCGTAGGCGACGGCTAACGCACTAGCAGGCGGCTCGGCGCGGGAGGCATCGGCATCGGGCACGCGATGCTGGAGGCAGGTATCAGCAGAAAGCAGGCGGCGCTTAGTATAGGCCCCACCAGACTCATTTTTTTTGTTTTCGTCCTCACGGGCCAGCTGCTGACACGACGTAAAGTCGCTAGCAAAGTGCTGGGTATCTACGCCGCAACGCAATGGCAGACCTTCGGTCGCACCGCAGATCTCCCTGGAGACAGTGTAACCAGCCACCTCAACTGTGCAGCGCCCGCACACATCGCCTGCTCGTCCGCCGCTTACCTCGATATGCAGGCACTCGAGCTCATTGGCGATCACCGGGCAATCTCCACCGGAGCACCCTTCAAGACGGAGCTTGCCATCGTGGCGGCGCGTCAGCCTATCTCCGTCCGCGATGCGATCGTGAGCGACCTCCGTGTTGGCTTCGAAGGGCACGCTCGGCCCAACGTCAACCGCTACGTTGCAGCCGCCACCCAAGAGAACAGCTAAACCCAAAACAACGCGCCGTTCAATGCAACACGTGCGCTTTCCCTGAACAAAAAACACCACAGAAGGTGATGGGAGCAAACAAAGCGCCAGGGCGCACAAGCGCCCCCCATGTGGGGCGACCTGCCAAAGGTCTAATTCGTGATCATCGACCAAGCCATTGAGAGTGTAACGTTCCGATGTTTAGCAATAACTCGCACTTGTAGTCGATTAGGGATTTGCCTATTAAACTTGATCTCACGGCTATCGATACACTTCGTCAACATTCTTTTTGAGGAGTAGAGAGACGAGATCTGTTTTCTCGCTAGTGGGGAAAACAAGCTTTCCACAAGAACTTTTTTCAGTAAGATCAATGAGATGCAACTAGATCTAAACACTAATGCTTATGTTAGGCATAGTTAATATTCTCCTGTGAGAAATGCACCTCTAATCTTACGACCACATTCGACGGCATCAAAGAACCTGCTTTGGCTACTCCTACTGGGTGCCACGATGCCGTAAAATTCTTTTTGGCTATCGATCCATGGATAAAATCCAAATGCACCTGGGCTGCTAAATGCGTTGTCTCCAGTTTTTTCATCTACCTCCACCCAATGTCCGAGAGAATAGTCCCATTTTTCATTTTCTGGAATTGGCGTGGATTTTGCCGCTTCTGGACAAAATGCAGGAGAGGCGCAAACCCTGTGTTGGCCCAAAAACTCTTCTTTAAGTTTTTGAGATCGTAATATAGTTTGCAGAAACTTTGCGTATTCTTCTGGAGTCGTCGCCACTCCTCCTGCAGGCTGCGGCATTGAAAAACTTAGTTGGATACCTAAAGCATCCCCTATCTTTTGTGCAAGCATCTCTGAGGTTGCTGCTGCCAACTCCAAATCAAGTGAAGCCAACTTTTGTAAATGCCCTCCCGAGTAAGCAAAATATCCCTCATTTTGAGGATCAAATCTGACTTTGTCGTCGAAGCATCCTCCAACTGTTCGGGTCACTCCACAAAATGAAAATCTTGAATATCCTGACGTAAAGTTCAATGCTTTTATCTCTTCATTTGAAAGCCTTCCGTCTTTTTCGATAAAAGCGAAAACGCCAAATAGAAGTTTTGAAGCAGAAGCAATCGCCATTTCTGTATCTTTCGACGGTGCACTGTCTCCAAGGCTTCCCCCTGTCAGACTAGTATTTCTATTACCAATTTCGTAATAGAAAGGTACAATCTTTTGGCAATCTAGATCCTCGGAGGCGACCACTCCAGCAAGTTTTACACGATCTTGGAGAACCGATGGATCGTTTATGTCCTCTAAAAGTGAAGGCAATGACGCGGACTGCGTAGTTTCATCACCAGACAGGTTCTCAGGAGTTCTGGAGGGCAAATCATCGCCATTACTCAAATCATCTGGGGCACCGTTTGAGTCTGGGTTTAAATCCTCAACACTGCAGGATGAGAAAGCTAAACATAAGGATGAGCCTACTAACACCGTTGTTAC
>SLQV01000080.1 GCA_007131285.1 Myxococcales bacterium | reverse complement strand
CACCAACCCGCCTCGCGTCGTTATCGACCCCATCGACGGAACGCGCGCGTACATTCGCGGACTCGACACCTGGTCCGTCCTCTATGCGATCGAAATACCCGGCGAAGGCGCCTACGCTTATGCCTACCTGCCCGCACGCGACCACCTCTACGAGGGCGATGGAAAGCGAACGTTCATGAACAACCGGCAACTCCACCTGAAGGGACCGATTGATCTGCGCGATTGTCTAGTGCAACACGGCTCGCTGGGGCAGTTTGCCGACGCCAACCTGCTTACCTGGCTCCCGACCCTCGCGCGATCAAGTTATACCCAAAGAGGATTCTCCGATTTTGCAGGCTATGCAGAGGTCCTTGAAGGGCGCGCGGACCTTATGATCGATCCTTCAATCCAAGTATGGGACGTAAAGGCACCCGTGTTGCTCATCGAGGGAGCGGGGGGATCTTCCAAGCTCTTAACCGTTGGCACTGCACTCAACTGCTTTGCTGGACGAGAGCCCGCGCTTTCGCAGTGCGTAGCGGCCCTTGGACTTTAGCGGCGCAACCAAGCACGGAGCTCACGGTCCTAAGCGCATCTCCGCGCGCTCAAGGCCCGCCATCTGCGGACCTGATCCGGCGCGCACTCCCGCCAGAACGCACCGGAGCAACTAAATAGCGTCTTGGCGGTCAAGCGTCCGCAGCGCCGACGTTGACAGACGCACACGCACAAACCGGCCAGCGGTGGCGTCCCAGATGCGCTTGCTTTGCAGGTTGGGCAGCGACCGTTTTTTAGTCTTTATATTGGAGTGGGATACCTTGTGTCCCACGAGGGGGCCTTTTCCCGTGATTTCGCAACGACGTGACATAACACAAAGCTCTCTTTCTCATCAACAACGCTTAACGTTAAGCATTCACCAGGATGCTATCCAGGCACGGTGATGCATCGCTCCGTACCCTCAGCCCTCCCCCTTGCGGAGCAGGTGCCATCGTGAACCTACTTCTTTGGGTTAGGCATCTTTTGCTCGTTAAACACCACATGGCGGCGAACCACCGGGTCGTACTTCTTGATTTCGAGCTTCTCGGGCTTCGTCCTTTTATTCTTCGTCGTGTAGTACGCGTAGCCCGTACCCGCCGAGGACATCAATCTAATCATTTCGCGCATGCTTGGACCCCGTCAGAAAAGTCGGCGAAGCCTAGCGTACGGGCCTTGCAGCAGCAAGCAAATCGCGTCATCCTTCCGCTTCTTGACGATACGGGCCTCATCTTGCTAGCAAGCGGAACGCCCGGTAGTGCCAGTTGATAGAGGCCCGCCGAAGCGAGACAAACCGGCGGCCAGGGAATAGGGGACTAGATGGCCACCAAGGCAAAGATTGCGAACAACGATGCGCGGAAACGCTTGAGCGAGAAGTACGCTGCCCGACGCGCGGAACTGACAACATCACTTAAAGCAGGCAACCTGAGCTTTGAAGAGCAGCTTGCGGTGCTCGGCAAGCTGCAGAAGCTTCCACGCAATTCAAGCAAGACGAGAGTTCGCAACCGGTGCGTCCTCTCTGGCCGCCCCCGCGGTTACTACCGTAAGTTTGGGCTTTCGCGCATTGCGGTCCGCGAGCTTGGACTCAACGGCGAGATCCCCGGGCTCACCAAGTCAAGCTGGTAACGCATCGCGGCACTCCACGCGAGTGCCGATACGTTGATTTCACTATCGGGTTAATTGAGGCGGGTTCACGTCGGGCACTTGCTCGCGTGGGCCCTTTTTTAATTGAACCAATAAGCCTGGGGCCAAGTACGCAGGCCATAGGTAACGTGGCTAGCGTCCATGCCCCGAATGCGACTCTTCAGGGGGTGGCATTTCTCAAAATGCCCGAGAGTTTTCGGCTGTACATCCCGAACTTTTCCCCTCTCTACCTTAAAGAGTTGGACTAAAGGCGCACGCGGCCCCGACCCCCGCGCCGGAGCTTGCTGACAGCCTGCTTGCCCTTCAGCACTCCCTCTCACGCTTAAACTGCAAAAACGCGTGCTCCTGGCCCGCAGACCCCGCCGGCCTGGACAAACACGCCACGCGCGCTCGTCTCAGACCTGGCACCAACGCTACGCTAGTGGCCGTAGCCGAGCGCCTTAAGCTGCGCTTCGGTTTCCGGGTCAATATGGGTCTTTTCTTGAGAGAGGCTTGACGGTTTCTCTGAAGCTTTGGTCGCGTCACCACCTTCCAGCCAAGTTCGACGATCTGACGCGCCGACGAAACGGCCAAGCAACGCCCGAAGCAGATGTCCTGCGTAAGGCTCTTTGGCTACATCCAGCGCGGCCTTCTCCCAGGGATCAGCCTTGAGATCGAAAACCGTGAGCGAATGCCCCTTGAACATCCCCTTCCAGCGGCGGGTTTGCACCGCCTTTTGATACTCAAGAAAATCGCTGAACCCGACTTCATGCGCCGGTGCTAGGCGTTTGCCCGCCAGGCGCTCCTCGAGAGAGACGCCCTCTGCCGCCGTAAACGGGCGCACTCCGGCCATGCTAAGAACCGTGGGAGCTACGTGCAATGTACTTACCGTTTCCGCTATGCGCGCCGGGGCGACACCGCGTGGGTAGTGGAACAGAAGCGGAACGTGCAGAAGTTCGTTGTAAAGCGAATGACCGTGGCCCCAGGACGCATGCTCGTTGAACTCCTCTCCGTGGTCAGAGGTGATCACAAGCAGCGTATCCTCTGCAAGGCCGCGCTCGCGCAAGCCTTCCATAAAGCGCGCCAGCTCCTCATCATGGTAGGAGATCTCACCGTCATGAAGGGCCATGAGTCGTTTTCGGTCACGCTCGGTCAACTCGATCCGCGGAGGATTTCGCTTGGCATCAGCCAGCTGCGTCGGCGTAAGCCTTGGTTTGACCGGACCGTCATAAGGCTCCGGATCGTATGCATCTAACCATTTACCCGGTGGGTCGTATGGGACGTGTGGGTCGATGGTCTGTAGATATAGGAAGAAAGGCTTGAAGGCATCGGGCCCACTACCCACTTCGGAGCTGGATCGCTGAGTATCGATCCACGCGAGGCCATCTTTGAAGACATTTTCTGCTTCCGACCGCCTACCGTCACGAATGTAGTTGACGTGTTTACCCCAACCCTGGTTGAAACCGAACTTCTCGGACACGAATCCGTTCGCAATAAACGACGCTGTCGAGTAGCCGCTAGCTTGGAAGATTTCAGACACCAGCTCCGCCTTATCAGGCAGCCTTGAACCATCTTCTTTAGTTTGATGCGTCATGGGCCAGAGGCCCGTGAGCAGCGATGCTACCGCAGGTTTTGTCCAGTTCTCCGGCGAAATGGCATGCTCAAATACCACGCCTCCCTCGGCCAGTGCGTCGAGAGCAGGCGTCTTAACCCGCGACGACTTATTGAAAGCTTTAAGCCTTTCCGCCCGCAAGGTATCGATAAGGAGCACTACGATATGTTTCGGTCTCGAAGTTGCCCCTGCAGTCTCGGCAGGTGCCTTTGGCTCCAACAGCGCCATGGTGTTTAACACAACGGGCACACTACGATGCGGCACCTGAAGCTCGTAACGATACCAGTCGCCTGGCTCTCCCTCGAACGAGAACGCGTACTCTTGAGTTCCTTTATCCTTGAGGGCGAGCGGCTGAAACGCGCCGGGTCCCTCTCCCGCGCCAACCTGCCAATAGCGAAACTCGAGATTTCCTCCGTGGTGCTCTGCTTGAGCTTCAAAGGCAAACATACCCTCGGCACTTGCGGGCACAAAGCCTGATACCCGGTCACCTGCCTCCAGACGAAGCGTTAGCTTGTCATCCTCACCTCTCACCGGTCTGGGCCCGGAGAGCGTGTCCAGCGCGTCACTCGCGAGCGCATCTGAGGGGGGCGCAGCGGGGTCCGCGTCCTCGACCTCATCCTCGTTGCCGCTCTCCGAGTTTGCGACCGCTTGCACAAATCCTTTTTCAGCGAGCCGCAGTCGAAGAAGCGTCGCCGCCGGGCCGGTCGACGTACCTAAGAAACGCAAAAGAACGTAGTTTTCCCCGGAGACCACGACCTTTTCGGGGACCTTAAACGCGTAGGTCTGTATACCCTCACCTAGCGGAAATGACCCAATTTCTTTTCCGTTAACGAAGGCGATAACCGATGAGGCGCGCTGCTTGCGTGCACGCAATTCGAGGGTGTGCGTGCGCGAGCTATCTGCCATCAGGAAAATGCGCGCACTTGCGTTAACATCGCGGCCCCGCAGGTCGCCAAGCACCCTTGCCTCGCCTATCCCGTCATAAAACCCGCCTTGCGTATACTTCAAGTAATCATCGTCGGAGAAATCAACCCAGGTTCCGCGCCGAAATCGCTCCACCAGACCGAAGCTCCGCATCAAATCTAACTTGACCTCGGACGCAGCCATCACGCTCTTCGTCGTCGCATCCGCGGGACCCGCAACTTCCTGTGTATCCGTGTCCGCTGTACCGGACACCGGCTCCGAAGAGCCCTTAACGCCGTTACAGCGCTCGCAGGAGACAAGCGTCGCCATGGCAGCCATGAGTAGCGCGGTGCGAAGCGACCGTGGCATTCCCGAACCGCGTTGACCATGCCACGAACTCGATGCGTTTTTCTCAACCTTCGGCGCTGCATTTTCAACCGCTGGCTGAGCGCGCAGAGAGAAGCGCTTTGTAGTTGTTGCTACCGGGACAGTAGCAACCACGCCTGCACTAAAGGGCGACTTATTGAACATGGTTTGATTCCTCGAGAGTAGCTTCCAGGGACGCCGGGGGCGCTCCGCAGCGCAAGCATCCACACGTGGCAGTCGAGCGCTAGCGCACGGCCGGCGCTTGGGCGAGGTGAACGTCGGCGCCCGCTAAATACATAAACCGGTGAACGATAGTATCCTTATCGAGGAATACTAGGTGGACTCGACCCTGAGGCAAATCGACTTGAAGCGGTAAAGCTCCTAAGTCGCGATCACCAATCCGCACCTGCACATCGCTGCCCACGTCTGCATCCATAGCCCCGCTGGGCCGTTCAAGCAGCAAACGCGCCTGGTCAGCAGCAAGCGCGCTTGTCCCAACCGTCTCGGGTATTTTTGTCACATCCGCCTTTCCACCAAAGCGGAGCTGTGCGCTCATGCGCTGCGTCTCAAGAGCGAGCGATGGCTTTTCCTCGACGACAGTTGGCGCCACGACACGTTTCTGCGGAGCCTTTTGCTGCAACGATGGAGCGACGCTCCTTTCAAGCGAGCTGTAAAGCCAGTAGCCCCCAAACACCGCCAGCACGAAGAGCAACCAGAAAGCTAGGCGAGTGCGTTTGGTCGCGGCTGGCAGCAGGGACGCAGACGCATCGAAATCATCGACACCGCCACCACTGGTGCCATCGGTATCGTGCATGGCGGCTATCGCGGGCGAAACCTCGGACGGGTCTGAGGCGTCATGGACTGTCCCGCCGGGAACTGAACGCGACGCCTTAAACTCTGGAGCAAGGGCAGCGGCGTTGTCGCGCGGCGGCGCACCAGGCAACGCATCGCTGTGCTTCGACCCGCTCTCGCGGCGCGCCGAATCGACCTGTGTCGGCTGCACCCCCGCTGGCGGCAATCCGCGTAAATTACGCGTAAGACTGGGCCTTGTGTCTTCGCTCCTCGCCGGGGGCCGGGGCGAACCATCGACTGAATTCTGCGGTCCTAGGTTGAACGACGATGAAGCGGACGCTTCGGCTTGCGGCCGGTTCACATCTGTGGCGCCGAGCTCAAGCAAAGCCCCGTGGCGCAAGAGGTCCCGAAGCGCACCTCGCACCGCACCAGCTGCCACAAACTCACTCACAAGCGTGACCGGCGGGGCACCTGCGGCGAGCTGCTGAATCAAGGTCTTGCGCGCAGGGGGTGAGAACTTAAGCAGCGCCTGGAGAGCCTGCTCATCAAGCTTGATGGTTCGCACGCCACCGAGCGATGCGCCTAGCTCAAAGGACAGAACCAACGCACTGAGTTGCGCAAATGCTGTCTGGAGCGAGTTGGCAGTCCCCTCGACGAACTTAGCCTTGACCGGTGTCGCTATCTCAGTGACCTGAAAGACACCGGTTTGAGACGCTAAAAACGCGACCAGCGAGCCCATCCCTGAAGCGTAATGACCATCGATGGCGGTCCTCGAGGCGCTCATCAGGACCCCTTCGCGCAGGTCGAGCTCGAACATACTATGGGCGGACCTGAGAACGACCTTTGCATTTGGGCGAAATCGAGCGACTCGATGTATGGCCTGCCAAGGCGAAATTGCGCGGAGATGCCCATTAACCGGGCCTTTACGCGTCAACGCCCTTTCCAAGTGCGTGAGTGGAGCCACCTGCCGCTCCAGCGCGGCTTTCACTTCGCGCGCGGCCTGCTCCGCATCCTTAGCAACGATAAATTCCGCATCTTTGACACCGAGTTCGATCGCGCGATCTCGATAGGTCTCGGAACTCAGTGCCATGACTCCGGGCGCGTGCTGACTTAACGGACATTCCGTAAGTTGTGCCCAAAGCTCTAGCCCCTCATCACTACGGCGACCTACCCCGCACACGAACGCATCGAAGGGCGCGTTCGCAAACGCCTCTCGCACTTCAGCCACGTGCGTCGCGACCACCACTTCGACGTCGAGTGAACGCAGGACGCCCGGCACCTCACTGAGCTTTTCGATCTGACCCAATACAAGCACGCGCAGACCGCCAAGTGCACCCACCGGCACCGTCGCCGCAGGATTGCGTCCTGCGTTCGTGGCCGCAGGACGCACAGACCAGTGCTTGGGGACGTCTGTGCCAGCGAGCGACGCGCCGACACGACGCATCCCCTCATCAAGCCACTTAGATGCGGCTCTCCGTTGCTGATCCGTAACGGTCCGTTG
>SLQV01000048.1 GCA_007131285.1 Myxococcales bacterium | reverse complement strand
ATCGCTCACGCATGCAGGCCGGGGTCCCGGCGCGCGCGTGGCTGCGGGGCCCGCGGAGGGTCTCGGGGGGACCCACAATTGGGTACGGAGCTGCGCGCAGTGCCCAATTGTGGGGGGCTCCGGAGGGTGCGCCTGCGCGCCTGAGCGCCCAGCCCCCCTGGGCCCCCGCGGGCCCCGCAGCCACGCGCTCGCAGGGACCCCGGCCCACCGGGACGCGCCCACCGTACGCCCTCTCCCGGCCGCGGCCGGGCTCAATCTCTTCCTTCACCGTATTAAACGCACTTTCGTAGGCGACCTTCCATTACGATTGTCGCTCTAGCGTACGCGATCGCTTCGGTCGTTTATTGGCAGCTATTCTTGCTTTCCAAGGGAATGCGGCAGGTGGTACCGTAAGCTGTGCAGCAAAAGTGCGGGTGCGGGAGTCTTAATCCGCGTACGGCTTCAACCGGCGTGCGCGATCGCCCCGGTTGCGTCTGGTTGGTGGCGCACCCGCTTCCGAGGCGGTCAGGGTCTACGTGGATGGGGGACCTCATGTTCGCGAGGCGCTTGCTTCTAATTGACCGGGCTAAGTGTTCCCTGGGAATGCGGATCCGCGTTGCCCTCGGGATTTTGGGCGCTGCGTGCATAGTATCGATGTCGCTTACTGCACCCGTTGCCAGTGCTCAGGAACGCCTGGCCGGGGGGCTCGATCTGCGTCTGTTTCGGCCGGCAACTGACTCTCGCGGTTACATCAGCGTGGATGGGGCCGAGGTGATGCCTCATAACCGGTTTAGCTTTGGAATGACGCTCGACGGCGGGTTCGAGCTACTGCGCAACCGAGGCTTTCGGAGCTCAGAGGCGGTCAGCGCCGCGAACGCAGAGCGAACGGACTACCTCGTAGATTACCTGGCGACGGGGACGCTCCACGTTAACTACGGTCTGCTCAACTGGGTCGTCCTCGGCGTGCAATTGCCGTTTCATTTCGTCGGCGGCCCTGATGCTGCACTCCTCGACAACGATGGAACGGCGATTCTAAATGGTGAGGGCAATGGGGGTGTTAGTGCGCAGGATATCGGTGATATCGCGTTCAATCTAAAGGTACGGATTTGGCGTGAACGCCGACAGCGGCTTTCCTTGGCGGCGGTGGTACAGCTAAGTGCACCCACAGGGTCTAGCGACAGCTTCTATGGTGAGCCAGGCTTGGGTTTTTGGCCGAAATTGGTGCTTGAAACTCGGCCTATCGACTGGTTTCGTGCGGGTTTGAACGTCGGTTACCGGCTCAACACGGGGGCGGGATCTCCGATGGTTGTCGGCGGGAGCAACGACCCGAGTGCAGCCGACGGTACAGCGCGCGAGGCGGTGCTCCGCGAGCCTGGGAGGCGCATCACCTATGGTGATCTTATTACCTTCGGAGCGGCAGCTGCTTTCCGTGTAGCTCCTAAAGTTGAACTCATCGGCGAAAGCTACGGAACTTGGCTAGCGAGTGCAGGCTCAAACCGCGTGGCGACGTCCGTCGAGGCACTTGCTGGCATCAAGATCTTCGTACAGGAGTCGAGCTATTTGATGCTCGCGGGGGGTGGCGCGCTGCCGCCGCGGGATGGCTTTCAATCCGCTAACTATCGTGGGGTGTTCTCGATTGTCTACGAGCCGCAGGCCATGCCCGACCGCGACGGTGATGGGATCCCGGACCACCTCGACGCCTGCCCCGATGACCCCGAGGACCTCGATGGCTTTGAGGATGCCGATGGGTGCCCCGACCCGGATAACGACGGCGATGGGATCCCTGATGACCTTGATAGGTGTCCAAACACACCAGAAGATTTTGACGGTATCGAGGATGCCGACGGTTGTCCTGAAGGTGCGCGTGGCGCTTCAGGTAGGGATCAGGGCGACCGAGATGGCGACGGCATTCCTGATCATCTCGATGCCTGCCCCGACGATGCCGAGGACTTTGACGGCTTTCAAGATGCCGACGGCTGTCCCGATCTGGACAACGATGGCGATGGCATTCCCGATAGCGACGACCAGTGTCCGGACGAGCCGGAGGTCTACAACGGCTATCAGGATGAAGACGGCTGCCCAGATGAAGGCTCGGTCCGCATTGAGGATGGGCAGCTAGTGATTCTAGAAAAGATTCACTTCAAGACTGCGAGTGCGGAGATCCTGCCTAAGAGTTTTGCCATCATTGACGCGGTTGCAGCGACGTTACGAGGCAACCCACAGATTAAGCGTATTGAGGTGCAAGGTCACGCGGACGAACGAGGTCGGGACGACTACAATCTGCAGCTTACCCATGAGCGTGCGGCCTCCGTGGTGACGGCGCTTGTTGAAAGGGGCGTGCGGCGTGAGCAGCTAAGGTCGAGGGGCTACGGCGAAGCGTGTCCGCTTGACAAAGCATCTAATGTGGCTGCGTGGGAGCGCAACCGAAGGGTTGAATTCAAGCTATTGGAGACCGATGATGGTCCGATTCGTTCGCCCATTGCGTGTCCCGCCGGGCTGAAGCTTTATGCCCGATAGGCTCGGAAATCGCTCCCATAAGTGCGCTTGTCGGTTGATTCTGCTAGGGACCTGACTTAGGTAGAGCCGACGACACGTCAGCCGCAAATTTGGAACCCGAAAGTCGTAGACGACCGATAGCATCATGACCCAAGACACCTTCTCCGAGTTTGTAGCCGAGTGCATTGCGGCATTGCCCCGGGACATGAAGACCGTATTGCGGGTGGTTGATGAGCCGGATATCGGCGATGAAGATCGAGCTAAAACTGCGGGCTTGTTGCTCTATATCCTTTCAGGTGCCAACGCGCTGCCAGGCCTCAAGGGCGTGATGGCCTACGTAGACGATGCCTTTTTGCTTCGACTGGTCATGCAACAGGTGCGTAGTGCCGCACCCGAAGCGCTTGAGTCTCATATTGAAGCAGCGCCGGAACTTTTCGATGACCTTGACGGCCATATTGACATCATACGTGCCGAGCTGGGTGCCGGGCTCTTCGCTTTGCTTGAGAAGTCAGCGTCCACGCTAAGTGGTGTGACTTACCGCGGCCATACAGCGAAGGGTTGTGCGGCGAGCGAAGATGAAAGCACGTGGCTTTACGATGCGGTACACGAGGAGCTAACCGAAAAGCTCGACCTAGACGAAGATGAAGTCGTCCGTGAAAGCAAGACGATCCGCGATATCATCGAGCGTATGCAGTTGCGCACGCCCGGCGCCTAGATTGGTTGCACGCCGGGCTATGCGTTTCGTCCAGTTGAACTAATACGCATCAGCTTATGGTTGAGCCGCGACAGCCCCGGGGTTCGCTGCTGGGTTCGCCGCGCGCCTTCAATCGCTCACGCATGCAGGCTGGGGTTCCGGAGGGTGCGCCTGCGCGCCTGAGCGCCCAGCCCCCCTGGGCCCCCGCGGGCCCCGCAGCCACGCGCGCGCCGGGACCCCGGCCCACCGGGACGCGCCCACCGTGCGCCCTCTCCCGGCCGCCGCCGGGCTGAATCTCTTCCTTCACCGCTCTAAGGCGTTGCTGGTGAAGTGTGTTTCGTGCATTCGGGGCCGCCTCCGATATGAAACACGCCTACACCGTCGAGGTCAAAGCCATCGGCGCCGGAACCGAACGAAGGGGCCGGCGCTCCTACATCGCTGATGCGCACGTAGAGCACCGATTCGAGGCCAACGTCGCTCAAGTCGAAGTGGTCACCGCCCCGTTCGAGAAGATTGCCGGTCTTATGCACGGGCGTGCGGCCGGCACAACCGGTGCCTGTGCTTGTGTCACACGGAAAGGGAACGAAGTTTTCGCCGTCGGAGCTCACCGCAACCGCGCCCCACTCGGCGTAAACTGTGTCTGTTCCGGCGATGATGAAGGGGTTCTCGAAGACGACCAGCTCTGCGAGATCGGGCGCGTCGCGAACGCGCTCAGCGAGCGCGAGGGTAATGCTACCGAAAGAGCCGAGTGAGAGGACGTCAGTCGCGCCGCGACCAGACTGTGCCCCCTGCGGTGGTCCTAAGACCACATCTGGCAGCTGGTCCTGGCCAAAACCCGCGCCGGATCCCGGACTAAAGTTTATGATCTCAGAAGCGTAAACTTCACATCGGTTATCGTCGGTGTTGCGGGTGCAACTCCATAAGAGCACGCAAAACGCGAGTTGCGCGGTGCGGCTGCAACGTGCGAGGCGGCGCTTCGAGCGCGGTGCATAAATCACAAGAAACACGTCGGGGAATGGCGTCAGAACGCCGTGAGTCAAGGCGAAAGCTGTCAGGGGCGCTGTCCGCACGAAGCGTGATGCAGTCACAGCAACCGGGGACAAGGGCTTGTCGCGACCAGAGCCTCGCTCGGCTCAGGCGGTATCCGTCATTTGGCGCGTGGCACGTCTGGCGCGTGAGATGCGCCCAGCCAGGCGAATTGTGAACCGTGTGCCACGGCCGAGTTGGCTCTCCACTTTGATGCTGCCACCCTGTTGATTGATAATATTACGAACGATGGCGAGACCTAGACCTGTGCCGCCGCCGTCGCGTTTCGTCGAGAAGAATGGCTCAAAGATGCGCTCACGATTGCGTTCCGGGATGCCTGGGCCGTCATCCTCGACGAGAATCGCGACGCCTAGGCGCCCCAGACTTCGGGTTACCACGCGGACGGTGCCCTGCCCCGGCTCTAGCGCCTGGCAAGCGTTGGTGATTAAGTTGATAAACACCTGTTGCAATTGCTCAGGGACCGCCAAAACCTCGCCCGCGTCGTCACCGAGTTCCATGATGAGGCGCGTGGATGTTTGCGTGAGAACGTGCTCGCAGAAGCCTACTGATTGCTGGATTACTTCGTTGATAGAAACAGTGAGCGGTGCATCTTCTGAGGGGCGTGCGTATGCCACGAGATCGCGGGTAAAGCGCAGCATGCGGCCCGTTGCATCCACAATGCGACGAATTTTCTCTACGTCGCTGCTGGCGGCAGGTTCGCGGTCGTATTTGGCAAGCAGGTAGTCGCTGTAGACCGAGATGCTTGTCAGGGGGTTGTTCAGCTCGTGCACGACGCCCGCGGCCAGTTGTCCAAGGGATGCAAGCTTCTCTGCTTGCAGGACCTGCTCCTCCAGCGCGTCTAGCTCACTGAGATCGATAGCGAGCAATAGCGTGCCTTGGTAGTTATTGTCAGCGTCTTCGCGTCGGTAGAGACTGAGGCGCAGGTGCGCCAGTGCATCCTCTCGCGTACCTATGCGCACGTCAGCTTGGTTCCAAAGGCGACCTCCCTCGGCGTCGTCGAGCGCGCGTTCAAGCGTCGGTTGGTCTTGTTCTATAATTGCCTGACGCAAGTGCGTGAGGTCGTGCGAGCTGCCTGCTCGGGCTAGGACGCGCCGAAACGCTGCGTTCGACGCTTCGATTTGACTGTCAACACTAAGGAGTGCGATCGGAAAGGGGGCCGTTGTCATCCAGCTACGAATCACTTCGATCAGCGTCTGTGCGGTGGCATTAGAAGCCACGCGCTGCTGCAGAAGCAAAGCCAAGCCATCGTCCTCCGCGGCCAGTGCAGGGTGGCTAGATATCTCGCCAGCGGCCCTTGGGCGATTGCCGCGGGTGAGACCCGGCGGCTCTACAAGACACACGACGCCGCCGTCGGCAGTGCCCTCTGCGAGAGACATGGCGGAAAGCTCAAGCGGAATCGACCGACCGTAGTGGTCCCGGATTTCAACGCTATGCTGGCTGAGTCGCCAAATCCCTTCGGGCCGGCTTTTGGCAAGCTCGGCGAATCTGGCTACCAACTTCCCGGTAGGCTCAAGGTCACTGAGACTTACGGCTTCGAGAGCATCGCGAGCAGGGAGCGCAAGCAGACCTTCAGCGGCGTGGTTGAGCAGACGCAGCCGTCCGGAGGCATCGAAGGCCATAATCGGTTGGCGGCTGAGCTGCACGATAGCCTCTAGGAGCATGCGGGTGCGCTCCAAGGTTTTATCGCGTAGCCGTCCGGGGCCAATATCGCGCAACGTTAAAACGATGACGTCGAGTCGCCCGGGCAGGCGCGCGAATGTAACTTGGCAGTGCCGTATTTCGCCGTTGCCACCGAGCAGCCTTAGCTCGACTTCCCGCAGAGGGGCCTCCGAATCGAGCAAGCGCCTCATGTGCTGGTACGCCGGAACGTCGAGCTCGATAACAAGGTCTTCGCCCGTGAGTGTGCCGAGCGCGTCTTGGTCGTAGCCGAGCAGTCGGCGGGCCGCGTAGTTGGCGAAATGCAGCTTGCCGGAAGGGTCCATCAGCGCGACCGCGGCGTCTACTGCATGGTAGGCGCGCGCGGCCTGGGTGAGGGATTCGGGCAGCGTACCGCTGGGCGTGATCGAGTCTGTCGTGCTGGGGCGATCACTCGCTGTGCGCACGCGTTCCAGCCGACGGAGCAATCGTGCACTGTGCAGTGCAAGCGCAAGCATATTTGCGAGCACCCGGCAGAATTCGATGGCCGCCGATTCGAAAGGTTGAGCGCCGTGGGGCTGGCGCACAAAGAGGACGCCAATGGGTCGTTGGTCGATGCGAAGAGGCACGAGCAACGCGGGGCCTAAGTTACTTAAATCAAAGCCTAGCGGTTCGGCGTCGCGCCTGAGCGATTCGAGCAGCGGGTGCTCGGCCGGGTCCGGTAGATGCGTGACGGCGTTATGGTGCAGCGCATGAATGAGTTCGGGGTAACGGCTAAGGTCGATGATGAGATTGCGCAGTGCGGCCTCATCGCTTGAAACCAGTACAAAGGCGTTGGCCGCGCTCTCTCCCGGCGGAACCACCACCAGCGAGACGCGCCGCGAGCCGAGTTCCAGAGCGATGCGTTCCACCGCCGCGAGGAGCAGGTCGTGGGTGTCGAGCGTGGATGCGAGGGCT
>SLQV01000195.1 GCA_007131285.1 Myxococcales bacterium | reverse complement strand
TAGTGGAAGTCGCGGGAGGTGGTGGGGGTGGTTAGGTGGGGGGACCAGGCGGCTTCGACGATGAGGTTGAGGACGCCGTCTTGGCGCTGCGTGTGGCCGCGCAGGCCGAGCAGGTCCGTGTGTTTGATGAGGTGGGCGTGGCTGTCGAAGACGCGTTCCCAGATGATGGCGTTGACTAGGCCGGTTTCGTCTTCGAGGGTGAGGAAGACGACGCCACCGGCGGTGTGCGGGCGTTGTCGGCAGATGACGCAGCCGAGGTAGTCGACCTGGCTGCCGTGGGGTAGCCGGCTCAGCGTGTCTGCGGTGTGGATGCGGTTGCGCACGGTTGCGGGCAGCTGCGCGCGCAGGGTGTGCATCGGGTGGCCGCGGGTGCTCAGGCCGCTGCGTTCGTAGTCCCAGTAGACGCTCTCGCTGACGGAGAGCGCGGGGAAGTGGGCCGCCGCCCGGGCGTCCGCCCCCGCTTCCGACGTGTCTAGGGCGTCGTGGCGGCTCGCTTGGGCTTGGCTGATGCGCCAGAGCAGTGCGCGGCGTCCAAGGCCTAGGCTGTCGAGGGCGCCGCCTTCGGCGAGCGCAAAGAGTGCGTCTTTGGTTAGCGGGTAGCTTTGCAGCAGGGTCGTTAGGTCGGTGCAGCGCTTGCCGGGCGGGCGCGCGAGGAGTGGCGCGAGCAGGGTGCGGTCGGCGGGCCCGAGGCCCTTCAGGTAGCGCAGGCCGAGACGCACGCGCAGGTCCTCGGCGCTGCCCTCAAGGGTGCAGTCCCACGCGCTGAAGTTGAGGTCCACGGGCAGCGCGGTGATGCCCCGGCGTTTGCCGTCTTCGATAAGCGTGCCCGGTGCGTAGAAGCCCATCGGTTGGGCGTTGAGCAGCGCGCAGAGAAACGCTGCGGGGTGATGGCAGCGCAGGTAAGCGGTGATGTAAGCGAGTCGGGCGAAAGAGGCAGCGTGGCTTTCGGGAAAGCCGTATTCGCCGAAGCCCATAATCTGGGCGAAAATGCGCTCTGCGAACGTTTCGGGAATGCCCCGGGCGCGCATGCCGTCGATGAGACGCTGGCGGTGTCCTTCGATGCGGCCCTGCTTCTGAAACGCCGCCATGTCGCGGCGTAACTGGTCCGCTTCGCCCGGCGTGTAGCCCGCGACGAGCACCGCCAGCCGCATGACTTGCTCCTGAAAGATGGGCACGCCAAGGGTCTTCGCCAGCACGCGTTTGAGTGCAGGGTGGGGGAAGGTAATCGCCTCCTCGCCATTACGCCGGCGGATGTAGGGGTGCACCATGTCGCCCTGAATGGGGCCCGGGCGCACGATGGCGACCTGCACGACGAGGTCATAATAGGTGCGGGGTTTGAGACGCGGCAGCATGCTCATCTGCGCCCGGCTTTCGATCTGGAAGACGCCGACGGTGTCGCCTTTGGCGATCATCGCGTAGGTGAGCGGGTCGTCTTTCGGCACCGTATGCAGGGCGAAGCTGCGGCGTTCGTGGGCTTCGATGAGCTCGAAACTGTGACGAATGGCGCTGAGGGCGCCCAGGGCCAATAGGTCGACCTTAAAGAGCCCAAGCGCTTCGATGTCGCGTTTGTCCCATTGCAAGACCGTGCGGCCGGGCATGGTGGCGGGCTCCACGGGGCCCAGGTGAACCAGTGGATCGCGGCCGAGGACAAAGCCGCCGGGATGAATCGAAAGGTGGCGCGGTGCCCCCTGGAGCTGGTGGCAAAGCTTCAAGAGCCAGCGCACCCGCGGTGCTTCCTCTTGGACGCGTGCGTGCGTCAGGTCGGCCGCATCTTCGGGCAGCGGGTCGAAGTGGGAGAGTCTGCGCGCCGCCTGGTCGATGAAACGCGCGTCAAGGCCTAAGGCCGCGCCGACATCGCGCAACGCCGACTTAGGCCGGTAGCGCACGACGTTGGCGACCATCGCGGCGTGTGCCGCCCCGTAGTGGCTGTAGAGCCACTGGATGACCTCTTCGCGGCGCTGGTGTTCGATATCGAGGTCGATGTCCGGCGGCTCGGCGCGCTCCCGGCTGAGGAAGCGCTCGAAGAGTAGGTCGAGTTCGAGCGGGTCGACGGCAGTGATGCCGAGGCAGTAGCAAAGCAGGCTGTTGGCTGCGCTGCCGCGGCCTTGGCAGAGGATGTTCTTGCTGGCGCAAAAGCGCACGATGTCGTGCATCGTCAGGAAGTAGCCACCGAACTCGAGTTCAGCGACGAGGGCGAGTTCGCGCTCCAGTTGCGCCCGCGTGGCGGCACTCGGGTCTGCGCCGAAGCGTGCTCGCGCGCCGGCGTAGGCGCGTTCTCGCAGGCTGCCGATTTCGTCGTCGGCTTCGTGGGGATAGCGATAGTGCAGCGTATCGAGGGTGAAATCGCAGCGCTCCGCCAGGGCGATGCCCGCCTTGAGGTCGTCGGGGACATCGCTGTAGAGCCGCCGCATCTCGAAGGGGCTGAGCAAGGCGTGCTCCGCATTGGGCGTCAGCAGATGGCCGGCCTGGCTTAGCTCTGTGCGGTGGGCGATGCAGCGCATGATGTCTTGCAGGGGTTTGCGCGCGCGCGTGTGGAAAAGGACCTCGGTGGTGCCGGCGCAGCGCAGGCCGAAGCGGGCGGCTTGCGCGCGCATTCGTTGTTCTAGCCGGCGCTCGCCTTCCCAGCGATGCCGCAGAATGAGCGGCATCAGGCGGCTGCCGAGCTGCGGCGCGAGCTCCGGAACCAGGGTGTCGCTTGGCGTCAGCACCCAAGTGTGCACAAGGCGCCGCAGATCTTGAGGGGTGACAAGGCATTGGCCTTTGGGCGCGCGGCTTTGCCCGTGGGTGAGTAGGGTGCACAGCTCCGTGTAAGCCAGGCCAGATGGGGCGATGACCAGGGCGCGGCGGGCGTCTGCAAGCGTAGATGCCGCGGCTGTAGATGCCGCGACTTCGGGGCCCGAGGTGTCCGGCTGCACACGGAGTTCGGCGCCGACGAGCAGCTTAATGCCGGCGGCTTTGGCGGCCGTGTGCGCTTGCACCACGCCGTAAAGGCCGTGTTTGTCCGTTAAGGCGATGGCAGGCAGTTGCAGCCGCGCCGCCTCATGGACCAACGCTTCCGGCGAGCAGGTGCCCTCCAGAAAGCTGTAGTGCGATTTGACCCAAAGCGGTACGTACATCGACGGCAACCGTTCAGGGTTTTCGGGAGTGAATCCCGCAAACCCTCCCCCCACTGCGCCTCTAAAATGTGGCCTAAAGCTGCGCGCGGTGCTCCAACACCCGCTTGCCCTTTCCTTCAGCGTTTTCGCTATCGAGACCCCCCCTGAACGCTTACATCGACGTGTGCATGCGGCGCGCTGCGCCTTCGTTTCGCCGCGCCAGCTACCTAGTCGAGCCATCCGTGCAGGTACCAACGCCCGGTCACGCGTTCGCGAAAGAGCCAGAGCCAGCTCTCGTCGTCGGTGCGTAGGTAGTAGTAGTCACGCAGTGCGGTGCGCTCCCACCAGCGGTCGCTAAGCCGGAAGGGGCCCCGTACGCCCCGTGCGGCGTCCGCGCTGGTGTCGCCCCCGGGATGCGTCGCTGCGTGAACGCGCTGCCAGAGCGCTTCGCTCAAGCTCGACGGTAGCGGCCACGGTCGCGGGAGCAAACGCCGCAACATGTGCACAGGCGCCGCGTCCTCCGCGGGTTGCCCGGCGGGATAACCAGCGGGCTGTAGCTGTGGCTGCACAGGCTCAGCTTGAGTTGTAGCCAAACGTTCAAACGCTAGTGGGATGACGGCGCGTTCAGGCGCGCTTGGGGCTGCCGGCGTCGCGGAATGCGCGGGCCTAGCTCGCTGTGAGGGCATGGGTGCGCGCTGTGGCCCGGTCGCCGCAACGGGCTTTGCGGCATCCCAGGTGAAGCGCGCTTCCGGCGGGTGTGCGGGGACCAGGGCTGCGCGCTGGAAGGACTGGTGACCATAGAGCGCAGTGATGCGGTCGAGGGCCCGCAAGACGCTGGCACGTGCGACTTTGGGCCTGGCATCGCCCTCAAAGGCCTCTTCAAGCAGTTGGGTTTGCACCCAAGCGAAGGGCACGTGCTCGGCGCACACCTCTAGACCGGTAAGGGGTGATTTGAGCACCAGCGTCTCACAATGCACAGTGACGAGCGCCATCACGCGCGCCACATTCAGCGTGGGCTCTGCCAGCCGCAGCGTACTTGCGTGCGCTGGATGGTCCGCCTGTTTGAGCGTGAGCTGAAGGCCCGTGAGCGTGCGGCTATGCTTGAATAGGCGCGCCAGCAGTGTTGCAAGCTGGGGTTGGAGCGCGGGGTAGGCTTCCTGGAAGTGCGTGAGGTTAGGTTCGAAGTCCAGGCCAAAGCGCGCTTCCGTGGGCGGCAGGTAGGTGGCGATAGGCTGCGCGTCCGCCTCCAGTAGGGCGCACTGCATGCGGTGGGCGTTGGCGCCGAGCCCCATGCGCACTGCATGCGGCGAGAGCAGCATAAACTCGCCGAGCGATTCCACCTTGAGCTTAGCCAGCAGCCATTGCGTGGCGCGCTGCCTAGCCCCGCGAGATGAGACGCCCCCTGTTTGTGGCTTCGGTGCCTGCGCTCTCTGTTGCTGCGCCCCCAGTGCCTGCCGCGTGGGTTTAGCGTGCCCTGCCGCACGGGCCTCGGTGTGCGTGGGCAGTGTCCACGCCTGGAGTAGGGCGTCCATACTGGTGCGCTTGGCGTCCAAGAGGGCCGCTTCCGGTGTGGCAAATACCTTCAGTTCGCCCGCATCAAGGCTGCTAGCCAGCGTGTGATAGCGATGAAACCCAAGGGCTGCGCGCCAGCTCAGGTCAAAGTCCGTGCAGATGGCAAGCAGTTGCCGAACGGTGTGCAGCACCGCTCTTAGGTCTGCGCCTAGGCCATCGAGCCCCGCCCACAGGACGGCCGCGCCCGTGCTCGTGGCCCACGGTCGCTCCGCCCCACTTGCCCCCGCATCATGGCTGTGGGGCGGACGCCGCTCGGCGAGCCATTCGAGCTGAGGCGTATGCTGGTAGAGCGCCTGATTGAGCGCGCCGCAGAGCGCAGCAACCTCCGCTGCGGGGTAGCCCACCAGCTCGATGGCTTCGCTCAGGCCAGATGCCTGGGCATTGCGTAGCCCTGGAACAACGCCTGCGGCACGTGCACACGCATTGGCGCACAGGACGTGGCCGGTAGGCCCCGGTGCCGAGGTAATGGCGAGAGCACTGCGCCGCCGCGCGGGAAAGTCCCGTGTATACGCTTCGAGGGCCAACGCCGGCAGGTAAATGCACAAGACGCGCGGCACAGCCTGGCCTTCCGGTTGGGGTGGGCGCTGTACGCTATGCACCGGCGCATCCGGGCGTGAATCTCGCAGCAGGGACGCCTCATCTCTTGCCCAGGGCCTAAACCCTGCCCCGGTGGCCGGCGCATGGGTGCGGGTCGAGGATGGCGCAGGCCAACTCCCAGGCAGCGCTGACGGCCAGGCGAGATCTGCGGCTAAGCCGTTGTCGTGGGTTTGGGGCATGGCTTCAGGTCTCCCAGGGCATCACGAGAGAGAGGTCTCGGTGTGAGGGCTCAGGCGCCGTTGAGCTTGCCTCCCGGGCAGGCGACAAGGATGCAGGCGTGCCTTCGTGCTGGCTTAACTTGGCCTTGAGCACAGCGAGCTCTAGCTGGCCTGAAGGCGTGCACCGCGGCGCGATGCGCAGGTGCACCGCCACGCCTAGCGACATGGCGGTCGCGGGTGTGGACGTCAGTAATACGAGCCGCGTCCGGTGTTTGCGTGTCAGCGCCCGGAGCCGGCTCTGCATGGCCATCGGCCACAACTGGGTGAGCGCCCGCAACTTGCGCAAGTCCTGCGTCAAACCGAGCAGCCGGCGTATCTCCATGTCCGCATCGGTTAGATCGACCACGATGAGGCCGTAGGCGCCGGTGCGCAGTAACAGT
The DNA here is from genome assembly GCA_007131285.1 of Myxococcales bacterium. GTDB lineage: Bacteria > Myxococcota_A > Polyangia > Polyangiales > SLQV01 > SLQV01. The sequence continues at coordinate 16,492 of SLQV01000195.1, read as the reverse complement.
TCGGTCCCCCGACCGAGATCCAGCGCTGCTGCTTTGTCGGGCAGCCGCAGTGCATCTAGCTGTGCGAGGTCAATGCCCAGCGTCGCCAGGTCCGGCGGAAAGAGCGTGCCGCCGCAGCGTTCGACCCAAGCGGTGGCCTGGCCCTGCGCCTGCACCCTAACCGTCCAGAGCGCAGCGAGCGTGGTTCGCGCTGCCCCCGGTGCCCAAGAGAGCTCGGTCAGCACGCCTACCGGTGGCAACCTGAACGCGCTCGGTGCCAGAGAGGGCCCGCGAGATTCCCTAGCGGGCATCAAACGCGCTTGAGACAGGCCTTCTGTACGCACCGCGTCACCCATGTCCGCTACCATAGGTGAACATGTGTTCAGTATCAAGTCTATTCCGAACGCACCCCCGAAGCCCCCCGCCGCAATGCGCGCGAGCGCCCACAGCCAACAACCGCAGCGTGCCTTTTGGGACGCGCGGGATTTTTTGGCGAGGCCGCACGGCCGGCTCAGGCCCGAGAGCCGGACACGCATGGCCATACCGGCTACGCTGCGCCGCATGGGGGCATTCACAATCAGGGTCGGGCGCACGCTTAGGCTATGGGGCGTATTGCTGTTGTGGGCAGGCGCAGCCAGCACCGTGCGGGCGGAGGCGCAGCAGTGGGTGGTGGCGGGCGTCAAGGCGGGCGGCGTCGATGCGCTCAGCGTCGAGACGTTCCGTGAGCTGCTAAGCGCGGAGATCGAACGGCAGCGTGCCGTCAGCGCGTCACAGGTGTCTGGGGGCGCGTGTGCAGAAGCCGGCTGCGTGCCCGAAGTCGCGCAGCGTGCCGGCGCAGATATTGTGGTGGTAGGCCAGGTCGGCCGGCTTGGGGAGACGCTGCTGGTCACCGTGCACGCCCATGACCGCAGCGGAAAACGCGTGCGGTCCCAGCGGCTGACGGTGAATCGCCTCGAAGACCTTGAGGCTGCTGCCACGCGCTTAGCGAAGGCATTGGTAAGTGGTGGCGACGCCAAAGACGGAATGACCCTCGGCACGGTTACCACCAAGGAGAAACCGGCACCCCTACGTCGCGATTTCTCCCATGACTTCACCTTGCGCGTCGCAGCGGTGGTGCCTTTCGGTGACGGTCTGGGCGGCGCGCCCGGCCTCGGCTTGGGTGTAGATGTCGGCTACTGGGGCGAGGCCGAGCACTTCGCCATCGACGTACGCCTCGGCGTGCGCCTCGACCTTGTGCCGGGAGACGACGGTTATGGTTACCTTCCCCTCGACGTGGGGGTGATGTGGCTGCCGCTGCTCGGTAACTTCACCCCGCTTATCGGCGCTGGAATGGGCCCACGCTTCCATTGGGAAAGCCGCGCACGCAACCCGACCCTCGGTACGGTGATTCCCACACGGACGGAGGAAGTCGACCGCGCCGTCGGTTTCGGCATCGGTGGCTACGCCCGCCTCGGCGCCATGTTTTTGCGCACCTACAGCACAAGAATCACCCTCTACGTCGACTACGAACCGGGCTACGCCAACCTAAACGGCCGCGATTTCCAGCAGGCCGTTAGTGCTAACCTTGGGGTGATCTTCTGATGCGCATTCAACCACAACGGCGTCTCCCGCGTGAATCAAGGGTTTCGATGCCGCCAGCCCGCCTGCGGAGGGTGTTGCTGCATGCGTGTCCGGTTAAGGGCCTGAGCCGGCTTACGTCCTCGCCAAAAATCCTCACGAACCCCAAGTTCGCTGCGGTTTTTGGCTGTAGGCGCGCTCGCCTCAGACCCTCAACCGAACACGCAGCTCGCTTAACCGATCACGCGTGGGTGTTGCTGGCGCTGGCTTTCACGACGCTCTGCACCGGATGCTTGAGTGACCTCTTCGACAGCATCCCGGAACGTCCGTGCGCCAGCGCGGGCAGCGCAAGCGATGTGCGCGGTCAGTGGCGCATCGTTGGCAGCGGCATACGCCGGGGCTGTTCAGACGCGCTCTATGAGGGCAACTTCCGCTTTCAGGGCGGCACGGGCTTCGGCATCGCGCAAGCAGAAGACGGCACGCTCAGCGCAAGTGAAGACATCGAAGGCTTCTCCGTCAGCGGCCGCGTCGAAGGCAGCTGCGTGAGCCTCGAAACCACCGAGCGCACCGCAGCCGGCGATGTTTTGCTACGCTTCAGCGGCACCGCACAGGGCCGCCAAGTCAGCGGCGAGCTGACCGGCCAAGGCCCCGCCGGCTGTCAAATCACGGGCTTCTTCGAAAGCGCAATCGAGTAAATTATGCAGTATCTGGTGATAGGTAGAGATGGTGATGATGCGGGCGCGCCCGCGCGGCGTGCTGCTGCGAGGGCCGCGCACCTGGAACACGCCAGCGTGGCCACCCAAGAGGGCAAGCTGCTTTTCGCAACGGCCATGTTGAATGATGCGGGCACCATGATCGGCTCGGTCATGGTGTTCGACTTTGCTTCCCGCGAGGAACTCGACGCGTGGCTCGCGCAGGAGCCTTACGTTCTCGGCAAGGTCTGGGAAAGCATCGAGGTGCGCAGGGCCGCTGTCGGCCGAGCGTTTCTAGCGCGCTGAGCGCCGCAGGTGCCCCCACCCAAGACGTGCGTCAGGCGGCAGCTTTGACAGCCTGAATCTCGAGTTCGATGTCGATGCGCTCTCCGACGAGCACGCCACCCGCCTCAAGAACCTGGTTCCACGTGAGGCCGAAATCGGGGCGGTTGATGGCGGTCTTCGCCGTAAAGGCCGCCCGCGTATTGCCCCAAGGGTCTTTGGCTTGGCCACCGTACTCGACATCCAGCACCACCTCCTTGGTGACATCGCGAATGGTCAGCTCGCCGCGTAACTTGAGGTGCGTCTCGTCGCTTTTTTCAACGCCGAGGCTCTTGAAGCGCAGCTTCGGAAAACGCTCGGTGTCGAAGAAGTCGCCCGAGCGCAGGTGATTGTCCCGGTCGGCCACGCCCGTATCGATACTCGCCGCATCGATTTCCACCTCGACGCTCGAACGGGTCAGCTCGCTGCTGTCCAAGCGCAGTGCCCCGCTCCACTGACTGAAGCGTCCGCGGACCTTCGCGAAGACCATGTGCCGTACCGAAAAGTTAATGCCTGAATGCGTCGTATCGATGTTCCAGAGTTGGGGTTCCATAGCGGTTTCTCCTTTGGGGTGACTTTATTTCTGCGCCAGCGTTCCGTGGCCAACGCCGCGGCTCTCTCTAATCAACACGCCTAATCTAACCTTGTCCCCCCATACGGATTAGTCCCCTCATTCTGGAAGGACTATTCCATCTATGGGATAGTGGGCGTTGCCCTCATGGACCTCAACGACATCCTGGTCTTCGCCAAGGTTGTGCAGGCCGGCAGCTTCATTGCCGCTGCGCGGGAGCTGGAGATGCCCAAGTCGACGGTGAGTCGCCGGATCTCGGCGCTAGAGGCGCGTCTCGGGGCGCGCTTGCTGCAACGCACCACGCGGTCGCTGAACCTGACGGACGTCGGCCGCACCTACTACCACTACGCAATGCGCATCGCGGGCGAAGCCGAAGAGGCCGAGCGTGCCGTCACCCGCATGCAGGCAACGCCCCAAGGCCTGCTGCGCCTCACGGTTCCCTTTAACCTGAGCTTCCTGGCACCGGTGCTCGCGGCGTTCATGCAGCGCTATCCCGAGGTGCAGCTAGACGTCGTTGCGACAGACCGTGTCGTCGACCTCATCGACGAAGGCTTCGATGTGGCCTTGCGTGCGGGCGCCTTGCGTGACTCGTCCCTCGTCGGCCGCCAGCTCGGTACGCTCAAACGCGTCCTTGTCGCAAGCCCCGCCTTCCTGAAGCGCCACGGCACCCCCGCCGAGCCGCCAGACCTCGCGCATATCGCCACGCTCGCCTTTGGCGCCGGGGCGCAGCGTACGCGCTGGCAGCTCACGCGCGGCGGCAAAACCTTGGCCGTCGAGGTCACGCCCCGGCTCATCGCCAACGACTTCGAAATCCTCGATGCAGCCGTTCGTCAAGGCCTCGGCCTTGCACTCTTGCCGCTCTTTCGCTGCCGCAGCGACCTGCTCACCGGCACGTTACGCCAAGTGCTCGCCGACTGGTCCACCCACGAACCGCCCCTCACCGCCGTCTACCCCAGCACCCGGCATCTATCCCCGAAAGTCCGCGCCCTAATCGACCACCTCCGCGAGCACATGACGCCCCCGCCATGGGAGCGAGGCCCGGTTCCGTAATACCCCTCCCGATCAAATCTAGGATATGCAAGTGGCTTGCGTATAATGGTGCAGCGGCCTAAACTGAGTGAGATGACCACGCCGCAACGCAAAGACCAGCCTCACCACGTAAGTGGTGAGGCTGCCTTCGGTCCTGACACGGAGATTCTTGAGGAGATATTAGAGCCGGGCATCAACATCTGTAACTGGCAGCGCACGCTTCCGGGCTACGTCCAGGCTGACCTTGTCGCGTGGACCCAGACGCTCACCGAGCGTGTTGACGTGCAACTCAAGCGCGGCAGTCCGGTGCCGCCGGCAGCACTGGCGGGCCTGGCGGGCCCCACCCGAGACTGGCTCGTGGCCGACCTAGCCTCGCTTAGCGCGCGCTACATGCACCTCGCCCAAGCCAACCCAATTCGCTTCTCTTTTGGCCCGGTGAACCGTACGCAGTGTCCCAAGTTCCACGTGGATCACATCGCGCTGCGGCTCCTTTGCACGTACGTCGGACCTGGTACCGAATGGCTTCCAGAGCACGCGTTACGCCGCTCAGCGTTGGCGAAACGGTCTGCCAGCACAATCGCTGACAATGCGAAGCTTCTCGTAGATGCTGCCGCGCTTCAGCGTGCACAGCCCGGCAACGTGCTCGTGATGAAGGGCGAGCGCTTCGGCGACGGCACGCCCGGGGTCGTGCATCGCTCTCCAGCGATTGAAGCATCAGGCCTGACCCGCCTAGTCCTAACCCTAAGCGTCATGCCCTCCCCTAACCCACCGAAGCATTCACGTTGAATGCTGCCTCGTAGCCGGATTGAATGCGGTTAAGTCTGCTAGCGGCCGTTGTCCGGGCGTGACGGAGAGAGGGTGCGGCCGGGCCAATGCCCTCATGCATGCGGGATTCGTGCGAGAGGCGGACGCAGGCAGGCGCAAGGTCCCGCTTAGGTCGAGGCGAGTTGGGGCCTTGCCAAGAAGGCCCTCCGTCCGAATCGCGTGGGCGCTGCGTGTCGCCGGCGACGCTACACACTAGCGCGATGCGTCTGATGGCTGCCAGCAGGTTACAGAAGCATGGTGAGTGGTGCTTCGAGTAAGCCACGCAGGACCGAAAGCCATTCTGCGCCGAGGGCGCCATCGACGATGCGGTGGTCGCAGCTAAGCGTTAGCCCCATGCGCTTACCGGGCACCACGCGGCCGTCTTTGACAACCGCTTCATCACGCAACGCGCCGACCGCCAGGATGCCGCCTTCCGGAGGATTGATGACCGCCTGGAAATTTTGAATACCGAACATGCCGAGATTGGACACCGAGAACGTGCCGTTTTGCATCTCTTCGGGCTTAAGCTTTTTGTCTCGCGCCTTCTCTGCGAGTTCTTTGATTTTCTTCGAGATCTCGAGGGTGCCTAGGCGATCAGCGTCGCGCACGACGGGCGTGACCAAGCCGTCGGGTACCGCGACAGCCACTGAGATATCGATGCGCTGATGAAAGTGCAGCTCGTCGCCTGCAAACGAAGCGTTGACCTTCGGAACTCGGCGCAACGCCACCGCTGCTGCCTTCACGACGAGGTCATTGTACGAGACCTTACCTCCGGCTTTGCCCGCTTCCGCATTGAGCTGTTCTCGGAACCGCACCAGCGGCTCGGCATCGATGTCGACGGACAGGTAGAAATGGGGCACCTGCTGCTTCGACTCGGTAAGCCTGCGCGCGATAACTTTGCGCATCTGACTCGCCTTCTCGACCCGCGGCAGCGCAAGCCCCGCTGCATCAAGTTCGGCGCCTGCGGACGACGCACCGCCTTTCGGAGCATCGGGCTGGCTCTCCCCTTGGCTGTCAAGGTCGCGCTTGATGACGCGTCCGCCGGGGCCGCTGCCGTCGACGGTGCGCAAGTCAAGGCCGCGTTCACGGGCAAGTTTGCGCACCAAAGGTGATGCAAGCACACGGCCGTCTGCCGCCGAGTCATCCTCGCCCGAAGCGGCTTGCTTGTCTCCCTGGGCCGCCTTGCTATCAGCCTTTGGCTTGGCCGGCGTCGAGGCACCCGCCTCATCAGGGGCCGTCCCCTTGTCCTTAGCGTCCGGCGCGGGCGCGCTACCGCCCTTGGCTTTAGCCACGAGCGCATCGATATCGTCGCCCTTGGCGCCGATAATCGCAACGGGCGCGTCCGGAGCGAGGGTCGCGCCCTCATCGGCGAGGATCTTGAGCAGCGTGCCTTTATCGAAGGAGCGGAACTCCATCGTGGCTTTGTCGGTTTCAACCTCTGCTAGCAGGTCGTCAATGTCGACAGCATCGCCCTCAGCTTTGGTCCAGCGGACGAGCGTCCCCTCGTCCATTGTGGGCGATAGCTTTGGTAAACCGATAAGCTTGGCCATAATGATCTCTTCTCTCCCTTTTCCGACGTTTGGGCTGTTTGCCCACACCGTACTCACAAGTCGGTTGTTTAAGACTTGGTGTAAGTTACAGCCTGGATGGCCTCGACCACGCGTTCAACGGTGGGCAGCACCAGGGTTTCAAGATTAGACGCGTAGGGCATGGGCAGATCGCGGCTTCCGACGCGCGCGATAGGCGCATCCAGTGCGTCGAACGCCGCCCGTTGTAGCTGGTCGACAATCTCCGCGCCGACGCCGCCGTAGGGGAGATGTTCGTGCACAATCACGCAGCGGTGCGTCTTCTCGACACTTGTAACCAGCGCATCCATGTCTAACGGTCGCAGCGTTCGCGGGTCGATGACCTCACATTCGATGCCTTGCTCGGCCATAAGTTCCGCCGCCGAGAGCGCCTCATAGTAGCAACGGCCCCAAGCGACGACCGTTACGTCGCTACCCTCGCGACCGATGCGTGCTTTGCCGAAGGGGATCAGATCCTCCGCGCCCCCCACTTCGCCCTTGAGACCGTAAAGGGTTTCGCCCTCCAGGAAGATGACCGGGTTGGGCTCGTTACGAATCGCTGTCTTAAGCAGGCCCTTTGCATCAGCGGGCGTCGAAGGAATCACCACCTGCAGCCCAGGAAAGTGTGCGTACAGACCGTCGACCGAGTGGCTATGCTGCGCAGCAACCTGACGGGCTGCGCCATTCGGCCCGCGAAACACAACGGGAACCGGGATAACCCCTCCGCTCATCTGAAAAATCTTCGATGCATTCGACACAATCTGGTCGAAGGCAACAAAAGAAAAGTTCCAGGTCATGAACTCGATGATGGGCTTAAGGCCCACCATCGCAGCGCCAATGCCAAGGCCGGCAAAGCCGCCCTCGGCAATGGGTGCATCGACGACCCGCCGCTCGCCAAAGCGCTCAAGCAGACCCTGGCTCACCTTATAAGCGCCTTGGTAGTGGCCAACTTCTTCGCCCATGAGGAAGACGCGCTCATCGCGCTCCATCTCCTCGTACATCGCATCTCGCAGCGCGTCTCGGTAAGTCTGAACTGCCATGCTTTAAGCCTCAAGCGGTGCGTAGACCGCGCTCTCCATCACTTCGACCTTGGCCGGCTCGGAGTCCTCAGCAAACGCAACCGCTGCCTGTACTACCGTTTCGACTTCCTCTTCAATCGTTGCCAGTTCCTTGTCACTCACGCCGGCCGCGGCGAGGTGTTTCCGAAATACAACGAGCGGATCCTGCGCTTTGCGCGTCTTGAGCTCCTCGTCTGTTCGGTACTTGGCCGGGTCGGAAATTGAGTGGCCGCGAAAACGGTACGTCTTCATCTCAACGAGGGTTGGCCCCCCGCCGGTGCGAGCGCGTTTGACCACCTCCGACATGCACGCCTTCACCTGGAGCACATCATGTCCTTCGCAGATAACGCCTTCCATGCCGTAGCCCGGTCCCTTGTCGGCGATATCTTTGACAGGGCTCGTCCGATGTAGCGGCGTACCCATCGAGTATTCGTTGTTTTCGCACACAAAAATGACAGGGAGTTTCCAAAGCCCCGCCAAGCTGAGCGCCTCATGGAAACCGGCGATGTTCGTCGCGCCATCGCCGAATAGGCACACCGTCACCCTACCGTCCTGGGTGTACTTGGACTTGAAGGCGGTCCCCGCCGCGAGCGGTATCTGACCACCCACTATGCCGTAACCCCCCAAGAAGTTGTTGGCGACATCAAAAAAGTGCATGGATCCGCCAAGGCCGCGGGAACACCCCGTATCCTTACCGAATAGCTCCGCCATCGCCGCGTTGGCGCTCATGCCTCGCGCCAAAGCGATGCCATGATCGCGGTAGCTTTGAAATAGATAGTCTTCTTGCTCGAGAGCCGCAGAAATGCCAACACCAACTGCTTCCTGGCCGATATAAAGGTGAAGAAATCCGCCGATTTTGCCCTGCGCATAGCCCCGGGCCGACTCCTCCTCGAAGCGGCGAATCTCGTACATCTTGCGGAAGTAGCCGAGCAATTCGTCGCGTCGGCCTGCAAGTTTAGTCCGGGAGCTCGCGCTCTTCTTGCCTTCGGAAGTCGCTGTTTTTGCCTTTTTAGTGCTACTTTTTGCTGCTGTTTTGCTTTTCACTTTATCACGTGGCTCTGTTGGGCTGGGAGCGGCCGGCGTCTTGGTCTGTTTTGCGGCAGGACGCTTCTCGGCGGAGCGACCCTCCGGCGAAGCCTTAAGCACTCGAGTCGATCCTTTGGCCGTCGCCCCGCCTGAGGTCTTGCGGGCCGGGATGCGTTTTGCAGCATCGGTCTGAGCGCGTTCTGCCATGGTCTCCCTGATTTCAGATCCTGCTTTGTAACCTCGTTTAGCGTCCCGAGGCCCTTCAAAATTCACTGGCGGCTGCTTTCCTGCTCGCCAACCGAATCACGGTGCTAGCCGAGTCCGCCAGACACAGCCGGGCTGAGCATCCTTTGGATGCTCGCTCGGTCAGGAGTCTCGCTGGCGCATTCCGAGGCGCTCGGAATCAAGGCCGGGGGTTTAGTCTTCTCCCTTGCGATAGGCAAGGCTCGCCGACGCGCCCGTGGCGCGTCAGCGCCCCTACTGCCACCAGGGCCATGTTGACGGCCCCGAGTCTGCGGAACGGCCGCCGACTCATGGCTGTTGTGCTGTGCCTACGAAGGAATCTTGAGACAAACGTACCGGCTCCCATACACTGAAGCAGTGGTCTGGTGTTGTCGAGCCTGCGAGTCTCTTGCCGTTGCTCAAGCGGAAGCGTCGATATTTGCAGTCGCTTGGGGTCCCGCCGCTCGGAGCATGGTTGCTTCAGTCGCTTGAGTTCGCGCTCGGCATCGTGCCTGCGAAACAGGCGTTTGTCCTGCTGGACCACCCTAATCGCAGGTCATTCACAACCGATTTGCACGTTATAGCGGCGGCGGGTGAGTCGCCGGTTGCGACGCTCGGTCAACAGGTTGCACCGTTGCCCGCCGCGCGCGGGACCGGGCAACGGGAGACAGCCAAATATACGGCGATGTCCAGTGCCGGAGTGCGTATTGGGCTGAGCGATGAGAGTCCTGAAATAGCCGAGTGGTTGTCGGGCTTGGCCGGTGCTTCCGGTCGGTCGTGGGCGCTTGCGCCCATCATGCTCGAACGTACGGTTTGTGGCTGGCTGGTGCTAGTGGACCGAAAGTATCGCCCCTTTTCGACGCGTGATTTGGTTTCGATCGAACTTGTATCGCGTTATCTAGGCCGCACCCTCGAGAATGCGATCGATCTGTTGAAACAAAGAGATCTGGCCCTCCGTGACGAACTCACCGGACTTGGGAACGTGCGATCCCTGAGTCTCGAGCTGGCGGCTGAACTCGATCTGGCTGAAGCGCGCGGAGCCCATCTAGCCCTCGCGTTCGCAGATCTCGACCATCTGAAGACGATCAACGATACGCTCGGACACCACGCAGGGAGCAGTGCCATTGCCGAGGCTGGACGCCTCATGGAAAGGGTGCTTGGAGACCGCGGTTCGGTTTACCGCTTCGGAGGCGATGAGTTTGTGCTGCTCTTTGGCGGCATCAACCTCACAAGAGCGGGCGAAATAGCGGCGGAGATCGTGGCAGCGATCGCGCGGGCTCCGGGCACGCTTGAGCCGCTGACCGTGTCAATCGGGGTTGCGGAGCTCCGTGCTCTACCCGATATCTCCGCGCGTTCAGGAACCCAGCCCTCGTCGGTCGGACTTTTCGCCGGTGCGGGACATGCTCTGCTTGTGACAGCAGATCGTGCTCTCTACCGTGCCAAAGCTGCTGGGCGTAATCGCGTGACGCTCAGTGTGCCTGCAGATGTGCCCCAACCTTGACCCAATAAGTCAGGTTGTGTGCGGGCACCGTGGGTTCATGCGCAGCCCGGGCTAGCGCGAATCTTTTTGACATCCGTCAGACTCAAGGCCAGCTCAGCGCCATGGAACTAACCCAACTGGGTCCACTGAGATGTCGCGTGGCGCAAATGCCTGGCACGAGGCCGGAGGCCGTGGTCGTCCTTTGTCACGGCTACGGCGCACCGGGGGATGACTTGGTCAGTCTTAGCGTAGCCCTCACGGGCTCAAGGCCGCTGGCTTTTGTCTTTCCTGAAGCGCCGCTAACTCTGCCGGGCATGGTCGGCGCGCGGGCCTGGTGGAACTTTGACTTCGACCTTGTCGGAGAAGCATTGCGGCGACGAGAGCCCGCGTTGCTCGCTGCCCAAGCGCCGAGTGAGTTGAGCGCGCGCAGTGAGGAGCTGCGCGCCGTGGCAGCGGCCGCCGCCGAAACTTTCGGTAAAGACGGACCCCTTCCGCTCGTGCTTGGTGGGTTCTCACAAGGCGCAGCTTTGGCCCTCAATGCGTCACTCGGGTGTCTCGCGGGCTTAAGCGGTCTGTTGCTTTTTTCCGGTCTGTTGGTCGGTGCTCAGGCGTCCGACCTGCGGGTTTTGTCCGGCCTGCCCATATTGCAAACTCACGGCAAGCAGGACGATATACTGCCCTGGCCCGTCGCCGAGTACATGCACGCAGCGCTTGCAGGTTCGGGCGCCGAGCTCAACTTTCGGGCCTTCTCCGGCGGACACGGCATTCCGCCAGATGTCCTGCACGCCGCCAGCGTCTGGCTGCAAAACCTGCCACTGCGGGCCGCGTCTCAATGGTAAGCGTTCCCAGGACGCCGCGGGCGGAGTGCCGCGGTCTTTTTGGCGAATTGCAGATCAATCGATACCGTATCGAAAAAAAAACTTGCGCGAAGAAAAGAAAAGGTCACCCTAGTCTTTAGGGCCTAAGGTGCTTAGGCACTTGGCTGGGTGTAGCCGCTTGCTAGTGCGGTTTGAAGAATTCCTTTACTTAAAGAAGTCCGTCCTGGAAGTCCCAGGGTGGTATCGCGTGCGGGTTTTTCGGCGAAGCACGTGTCCTCTCCGTCAGACTCGGCAAACGCCGAGTGCGCACCGGGCCTATCCTGTGCGCCGACGATAACGAGGCGTCCGTTGCGCGGGCGGGGATGACGCGGAAGCGTCGACACCGCGCGCGTTCGCCTTTCGAGTCTGGACACAAGCGAGGTGGGTGGCGTCGCGCGTCAAGCGTGTTCGGCATCGTTTGGGTCGGTGGTCTTTAGGTGAAGTGGGAGGTGGAAAATGGACATGCACATTCGAAGCAAGAACTTTTCGGTGAATGAAGCCGTCATGGACTCAGTGCGCCGTAGGCTCGATTTTTCGCTTGGGCGCTTTGACCAAGATATTCGTCGCGTCGACGTACGGCTTTCAGATACGCCCAGCCTCTCGGGGTCGGACGACAAGAGCTGTCAGCTTGAAGTCTATCTTGCGGGTGGAGGCAGCCTCTGGATTCGGGAAGACGGCCACCTCTTCACCCCGATCATTCAACGAGCGGCTCGCCGGCTGAGTCGTGCGCTCTCTCGTGTGCACGGTCGAAAATCCTCGCATGCGCCACGAGCCTAGGAGCCCGGTGCATTAACAGTTCGTTCAGTCTGGGGGGATGGGTCCTAGGGTCCCGGGAGCACCTCAGCTCGGTCTATGGAGCCTGCTTGGCATACGTTGCACTTTGGTGTTCCGTCGTCGGGGGGTAACAGCCGCAGCACACCACGGCGTTTGCCTTAGCGCCATTCCCCCAGACGCCTTAATATATTAGGCGCGTTTAGCGCGCCGAGGTTAGAGCAGTTGAGACGACAGCGCCATGATGGTCAAGCGTTAGCGCCCAGGGTGAGGATTGCGAAGTGTAGGCAATCGGCCTTCACGGCATGGCCGCAGGGATTGCATCGGTGTAGATTTAACCGCGTGAACACCATGGGTCGTACAGGGTTCTTGTTAGCGTTAGTTTCGCTCGTGTCGTTCTGTGGCGGTTCAGGAAAGCAGCCTGATGCCAAGCGCGTGTACCGTCGCCCGCTTGCCGTTGATGGTTCCGGTGAAGTCCGCGCGGGGGGCGTTGCCGCCGAGCGAGGTGGCCACAGTGCTGCGCCGGATGAGGGTAAGCGGTCGGAGGGTCGTGGCGGCCGTGAACGCAGAGAAATGATGGAGGACTACCAAGGCCGCGGGATAGACTGGATCGATGACCGCCACCCTCAGCCCTGAGGCGTGGCTCCGCGCCGCGGCACATCCCGAGCAAAGGTGCATTAGTTTAAGCGTTCCGAGGCCGCTCGGCGCCCGAGCCGGCTAACGTGACCCAACGGCCATGGGGTCTACGCGTTCAAGGTTCCAGATCTCCGTCGCGTAAGTATCGACGGATCTGTCGCTCGAAAAGTCGCCCCCGCCGGCGATAGCGTGCAGCATGCTGCGGCGCCAGCCTTGCGGATCGCGGTAGCGCGCCGCCGCCTCTTCCTGCGCACGCACGTAATCGTCGAAGTCAGCGCATAGGAAGTAGGGATCGCGGCTGCGCAGGTCGTTGGCCAGTGTATGGTAGCGCGTCGGCTCTTCTGGTGAGAACCACCCGTCCTCGATCGCATCGATGGCTCCGGCGAGACTCGGAGAGGCCTGAATATAACGGCTAGGATCGTATCCTTCCGCGCGAAGCGCGTCGAGCTGCTCGACCGTCTGGCCGAAAAGCAGGAAGTGCTCTTTGCCGACGCTTTCGCGAAGCTCCACGTTGGCCCCATCAAGCGTTCCAAGCGTAAGCGCGCCATTCAACGAAAACTTCATGTTGCCGGTGCCGGAGGCTTCGTAGCCTGCCGTCGAGATCTGCTCGGAGATATCCGTTGCAGGAATGAGTCGTTCGGCGAGAGCCACGCCATAGTTGGGCAGGAAATGCACCGATAGCTGGCCCAGCATGTCTCTGTCCTGCGCAATCAAGGCCGCCACATCGTTGATGAGCTTGATATGGAGTTTGGCGCGGGCGTAGCCTGGTGCCGCTTTGCCGGCAAAAAAGAACGCGCGTGGTGGAAGTGTGGGGGCGGTCCCTTCTTTCATGCTGCGGTAGAGCGCGACGATATGGAGGCAGTTAAGTAGCTGCCGCTTGTACTCGTGAATGCGTTTGATGTGAGTATCGAAAATGGCCTCGGGGTTAACGCGGATGCCATGCTTGGCCTCCAACCACGCGCTTAGTTCCGTCTTCTTCTCGGTTTTAGCGCGGCCCAGCGCTGCCAAGAACACTTCGTCGTCTTCGTGTGCGCGCAGCGCTCTGAGTTGCGTGAGATCAGTAAGCCACCCTTCGCCAAGACGGGCGGAGATAGCCGTCGCAAGTGGCTGATTGATCGCGTAGAGCCAGCGGCGGTGATTGACCCCGTTGGTCACATTCAGGAACTTATCGGGCGTATGGCGATGGAAGTCACTGAAGAGTTTGGATTTTACTAGTTCTGAGTGCATGGCGGAGACGCCATTCACGCGCGCTGACCCCACGACCGCCAGGTGGGCCATGCGGACCTCGGTCGGCTCTCGGGTGGAAACAAGTGCTACGCGTTCTTGAAGTGCATGGTCCTGCGGACGTAGAACGTGCATTTCTCGCAAAAAGCGCCGGTTAATCTCTAGGATTATCGAAAGGTGACGCGGAAGCAGCCGTTGGAACATAGCGGTAGGCCAGCGTTCCAGCGCTTCGGGCAGCAGGGTGTGATTCGTATAGTTGATCGATTTGCGGCAGATCTCCCAGGCGGTATCCCAAGCGAGTCCCTCGCGGTCGATGAGCAGGTGCATTAATTCTGCAACCGCTACGCTTGGGTGGGTGTCGTTGAGCTGGAACGTTGCGAAATCGCAGAGTTTATTCCAGTTTGTGCCGTGCATCTGCTTGAAGCGCCGTAGGACATCTTGGAGGGAGGCACTCACAAAAAAGTACTGCTGCTTAAGCCTTAGCAGCTTGCCTTCAGCGGTCTCGTCCTTGGGATAAAGCACCTTCGAGATGCTTTCGACCAAGACCTTATCTTCCACGGCGCGTCGATAATCGCCCTCGTTAAAGAGAGCGAAGTTGAACTGTTGCGGTGCTCGCGCGCTCCATAGGCGCAAAGTGTTTACGGTCGCATTGTGGAATCCGGCTGTTGGCAGGTCATGCGGCACGGCGATTACACGCTGGGTGTCTACCCAGCGCACGCAGAAGTTTCCGTCCTCGTCGCGGGAATGCTCCTCGCGCCCAAAGAAACGGACCTCTACCGAGAGTTCCTCCCGCGTCAGTTCCCAGGGACAAGCGGAAGACAGCCAGGCGTCACCTTTTTCGAGCTGCCAGCCATGTCGGATCTCTTGCTCGAAGATGCCAAACTCATATCGAATGCCGTATCCGATAGCGGGATAGCTTCGGGTCGCTAGCGACTCGAGAAAGCACGCGGCAAGGCGACCGAGTCCTCCATTCCCAAGGCCGGGCTCGAGCTCTTCCTCCGCAATATCAGGCAGCGCGTGCTGGTGCCGGGAGAGTAGCTCGCCTACCGGTCCGAGAAGGTCTAAGCACAATAGGTTGTGACTCAGAAGACGACCCAAAAGAAACTCAGCGGACAGGTAACAGACTTGTTTGCTGCCAAGACGTTCGTACGCTGTTTCGGTGAGTTGCCAGCGCCGAGCAAGTCTATCCCTGACGGTGAGCGCGAGCGCGTGATAGAGCGCGTGCGGACTTGCGCGTTCCAAGTCTGTTAGGAAGTAGAAGCGCAGATGGTCGCGTAGCGTAGCTTCGAGGCTTTCCACCGATCGGCCATGTGCCGGGTCGGAGTGACGCGAAATCGATCGAGCGTGAGACTCAGACATCCTGTCATGGATCTCACACACGTGCTGACGAAGGCAAGCAGGATGCGCTCCGGCTCGGTACTTGGTCGCGCGGCGGCGTCCGTTGTGTCGGCGCACAGATCGCAATGCGGGGCCGAACACGCGCGTCAGGGTGCCTGCCTCGGCTACAGGGCCTACTGCGGGCTTCTTCTTTGCTTTTCATCGCGTTCGTTGAATCCAGGCCGATGCATTAACCGCGCTGCCCAAGCTCGGTTCTTTGCTCTACGGCTCCGTCGGGTCCTGGAGCGCTATCTCGTCGGTTCGGGTTCGCCTAAGAGCTACGACGTGGCACTGCAGACCGGCGTGCTAGCGCAAGTCGTCGGCGCTCGCGTGGATATCGATATGGTAGCGCCCCTGGCGCGTCGGCGCCTTGGTCGAAGACTCGGTTACGGGCCAGTGGATCGGTGGCGCGGGGTAAGCCGGGCGAGCAAGAAGGTAGCCTTGGCCGAGCGGCACGCCGCACTCAATGACCGCCGCTAGTTCTCCGGCGGTTTCAATCCCTTCGGCTACAACCAGCGCCCCTAGATCTTCGCAGATCTTCCGCATTTCGCGCATGGCACTAAGTTTATTGGGATCTCGGTCGATGCCTGACGCTAGGCAACGATCAAACTTAACGACATCAGGTTTAAGCGTTAGTACGCGTCGCAGGTCAGCGAAGCCCGAGCCGAGGTCATCAACCGCTATCTTTATGCCTAGCCGGCGTCGTAGCTCGGTAAGAACGCGAATGCTGATATCGAGATGCTCAAGTGCCGCCACCTCTGTTATCTCGAGATAAATATCTTGGGTGTGCGTTCCGATCGGATCGTCCGGCCGCGAAAGCCAGCGCGCGTGCAGCTCGTGGGGATGAATGTTGATGAATAGCGTGACATCGCGAGCAGACTCCAGCGTGATCTCACGAATGGCACGTCCGATCCAGCCGCACGCCTGTTGTCGCACCGCCGCCTCGAAAAGGGTGTCCGGCGTAGGAAAAGGTTCTAGACGAGGACGCACGAGCGCCTCTTCGCCAAAAGACCGACCGGTATCGAGGCGGACAATGGGCTGAAAAACAACCGAGAAGGCTTCGGGTCCCAAGTGGCGCAGCCGCACTTCGTCGGAGTGATTCCCGAACTCATCGAGGGCCAGATGAGCGTGTGTCCATTTTAAATCCCGGTGGTTAGGGCGCGTCACGAGTTCAGATAGAATAACTCACCCTGCTTCACGGAGGCAAGGGTAGGGTGAAGGCGTAACTGTTCAGGGGGGCATTTTACACGCATGCCCCCGGGTTTACGGGAGTGAATCCCGCAAACCCTCCCCCAAAAACCTAAAGCCGGCAAGCGGGGCCCC
>SLQV01000043.1 GCA_007131285.1 Myxococcales bacterium | reverse complement strand
GGCCGGACTGTGTGGGACGGCCTGAGCGTGCCCTACCCCCTCAACCCCGAAGGCCGGGGCTATTACATCGAGCAGGATGCGGCAATCGATGGCCCCTTGCCGAATCTCGAGCTCGTGGAGGCACCCATCAGACATTGGCGCGACCAACCCGAACCGGCAGGCGTAGGATTCTGCCCTCAAACACACGGACTGCGTATCTTGAGCGGCACCAAGCTAAGTGAGGACAAAAGTGCCATCGAGATGCTCACACCGCGGCTCCACAATGCGGCCTTTCCACGTATGGTCCTCGAGGGCGTTGCGCCCGGGCAACCGGTCCAGGTGGAAGGCTTGCATCCCGACGGCGCGCTGAGCTTTCAGCTGCAGGGTCCCGGCGCATGGGTCCAGCTGCGCTTGGGCGATGCGCTCCACGAGCGACCACTCGCCATTGATCAAATCGGCATTGATGCGGAACGCGGGCTACTATTTATCAGCTATCGCTTCCCGTTTACTTATCGCGTTATCGCGAAAGAAGTGCGGGAGTGCCACCTGCTGCCCATGCCGGATGCGGCGCCTTCCTAACGGACGGACCGGCTATCTCCCCCTCACGTGCGAATCCCAAATGCCTAAGTGCCCCCCGACCTACACACCCACGCGAACGCCCCTCCCTTAAGAACCTGTGACGGCTTAGGGAAATACCAAGTGACCCATGCAAAACCTTCATAAATCGGCACACGTGATGGTTGGTCTCGATATCCACGAGTCGATGCCGAGCCCTATTGGCCCGCCTGTCCCCAACTTTCCGCATCTCACCTGCGCGCGACTGAAGTGGGCTTTGACCTCGCCGGATACCCTCAGCCGCACGGTGCTGTGTGACAACTTCCAAACGGTCACGAACGGTCACGACATCGGCGCACTCATTCCACACATTCCGACCGGACCGAATCTTATCTTCCCCGTTCATGTGCTGCTAAGCGGGTCTACGCTCAACTTCTCAGTGAGCAGTGTGCAGGTCGGGACACCTGGCGGCCCAAGCGCCGTCGCAGTCGCACCCGCGGTCGTACTCGGGTTTAGCGACAACTGTTCTAACTTCCCAATTATCACGATGTTTAAGGTCATAGCTCCTGGCACGGTGTCGTCACGCATGAGCTTGAGTGACTTAATGGGAGGCCTACTCAGCATCGTCGCCGCGCATGTGCAGGCAAAACTGGTCAGCAAATACTTTAGTCGCTCGAACTCTCGTGCGGAGGCGCGCATGCGGCGCAAGATACTGCGAAGAGCCCTCCGTCATCCCGGGGGAGCTTCAGGGCGGTTGCTCTCGGACCGCTACCTGAAAACGCGCGGCCAGATAACGGGGCGCAATATCCGGGTGTTCAGTCGCACCGAGCTGGAGATGAGAATTCCGTCGGAGATTGCGAACCGCGCTTTGACTTCGGGCCTGGCCGCCCAGGGAGGCGCGCCGGACTACACCAAGGAAAGCGCCGCGACAGAAGCAACTTACGCCGCGTTGCTCCAGGGCGTGGAGGCGTTCTAGTGGAGCTCGGCGCATCAGGAGGAGCCGCCAGGCAGTTGTCGATTGAGACGCCCGCTGGGATGGAGGGCACGGAAGCACAGCTCCGGGGTGGATCCCTCTTTGCGCTGCTCGTTCTGGCGAAGCGCACCTATGCGTTCGATGTCGATGGCCGGATTTGGCCCGCTGAGAGTCAGGTGCATCTCTACGAGGATTGTGTCGATGACCCGGCGAGCCCGCTCGGGCTGATGCTGCACGACAGCGACCTCTATCCCTTCAAACCACTGACGGACGTCGTTGTGCTGGGACACGCGTACCCCCGCAGGGGGGAGCGCTCGTTCGAAGCCGCGATAACGATTGGCAAGCACCGCAAGGTTCTGAGCGTGCTGGGGGAGCGAAGCGCGGGGCTCGACCATCTTGGTCGGGTTCGTTTCTCTGATGCACAGCCCTTTACGGGCGCCGTTCCGCTAACCATGGCGCTGGCCTACGGGGGCAGCGACGTGGCTGCGGAGGCGCGCTACGGCAACCCCTACGAGGAGGCGCGCGACCTACTGGGTGACGACGAAGCGGTGGCGGAGGCGAGCCCCTACCGCTACCCGCGCAACCCGTTCGGGCGTGGCTATCTGGTCGAGGTGACGCGCGCGTCTTTTGACCATTTCCAGCTCCCGCAGCTTGAGGAGCCGACGGGCCGCCTTCACCCGGAGCAACTCGCCGCCGGGTCCCCAGACCTATGGCCGCGCATGCCGCTTCCATGGACGCTAGGCTGGCAGGAACCATCCCTTTTTCCCCGCTGTGCGTGCGCGGGGCTACCGACGGAGCACGCCCCGCTCTCCCAACATTACACCGAGGTGCGCCGGGGGTTTTATCCCAAAAGCGTTTTTACTGCACTGCTTGCGGACTCCGAATCAGACCCGGACCTCGAGCGCGTCTCTCCCTACTTCGCGAATGGAGCTTCTCTGGGACTCGCACGGAGGGTGGGACCGGGCGAGGCCATCGAACTTGTGCGTCTACATCCTAGCCGAGAAAACGTGCGCTTTAACCTGCCCAACGTGCCCCCACGGCTATTTGTCGATGGTCGCGAAGGCGCGCTGCTCGAGACGCGTCCCAGACTGCACAGCGTTGTCGTTGAACCCGACGCCGGACGCTTCTCGCTGCTTTGGGCCGGCATCGGACCCGCTCGGCGCCCCTACACTGCCGAAGAACTCGAGACTATGCCGTTCAAGGCGCTATTCCCCCCCAACACTTAGCTGCCTGCCGACACTTGGCCGCCGAGACCATCCGGCACGCACCCGGAGGCGCCAGCTGCGATACCTAGGCTTCGGTGCTCTTCTAAAATGTGGCGTCGAAGCAAACATCTCCGGTAACGCCGACTTGGTAAGAGGAAACTCGGCGTTCGAAGAAGTTGGTGAGCTCTTGGACGTCCTGAAGCTCCATGAAGCCGAAGGGGTTCTTCGCAAAGTAGCGCTTCTCTAAGCCCAGCGTCGCGAGACGCTGGTCTGCAACATACTCAAGGTATTCGCGCATTTCTTTGAGCGAAAGGCCCGGAATGCCGCCGCTGAGAAGATCTTCCGCAAAGGCTAGCTCGCAGCTCACCGCCTCGTCGATCATCGCGGCAATACGTGCCTTCAACGCATCGTCGAAGAGGTCGGGCTCTTCGCGCCGGACGGTCTCGACGACCTCGAAGGCAAAGTTCATGTGCGCACTCTCGTCGCGGAAGACCCAGTTTGTGCCCGCGGCGAGACCATGCAGTAGCCCTCGTGACCGGAAGAAGTACACGTAAGCAAAGGCCGCGAAGAAGAACAGTCCTTCGATGCACGTAGCAAAGCAGATCAGATTCATGAGGAAGTTGCGTCGGTCTTCCTCAGTTTGCAGGCTATCGAGGTCGTGGATGGAGTCTATCCACTTCTGACAGAACTCACCTTTGCGTTTAATCGAGGGGATTTGCTCGATAGCGGAGAATGCCTTGGCGCGTTCCTCCAGGTCGGGCACGTAGGTGTCGAGGAGGGTCAGGTAGAACTGGACGTGCAGCGCCTCTTCGTAGAGCTGACGCGATAAGTACATGCGCGCTTCCGGCGCGTTGATGTGCTTGTAGAGGTTCAGCACCAGGTTATTGGACACGATGGAGTCTCCTGTCGCGAAAAAGGCGACAAGACGGCTGACAACATGCCGGTCTCCGTCGGTCAGCTTGGTGTGCAGATCCACGATATCGGTCGAGAAATCAACCTCTTCTACCGTCCATGTATTGCGGATCGAAGCGCGATACATCTCGTAAAACTTTGGGTAGCGCATGGGCCGCAAGGTCAGATTCATTCCGGGATCGAGCAACATATCTGTGTCCTACCTTCTTACGCGCTGAGATTCACCAAGCGTCATGCCAACCGCTGGTCTTTGAAACCGGGCAACTGGTCCAAGCGCATCGCTTTATCTCACTCTCTTAATTATGGGGCCGAAACGCTGATATTTCCACTAGGTAGCGGCCCAAAAATCCTGCCCTACATGCACCGACTTAGGCGTACCCCCGGCTGACATCCGGGCGGTCGTCCACCCCGACGCCAACGAAACGCGCGCGCTATTGGCACGCCTCGCAGGACTCGGGATTCTCCAGACTGCAGGCGATGACCGCGCTCAAGTCTGGCGCTTCCACGCCGGGGGCCGGGGGACGCTGACTCTCTACCGTGGTTTGGTTGATGCGCGTGGCTGGCCGCGAACGCAGATAGTATGTCGTCTTTAAGCCGCGCTTCCAAGCGTACATATACATCGACGAGAGACGACCAATGTTGGGGCTTTCGGCAAAGAGGTTAAGCGACTGGCTCTGGTCGATAAACGCACCTCGCTCGGCAGCCATATCGATAAGTTCACGCATCGAAAGCTCCCAGGCCGTGCGATACACCTGGCGGACATCTTCGGGGATGGCTTCGATGTGCTGAATCGAGCCTTCGGATGTCTTGATCTGGGTACGAATTTCGTCGGTCCATAGGCCACGGCTTTTCAACTCGCGTACCAGATGGCGGTTGACCTGAATGAACTCGCCGGAGAGTGTCTCACGCTTGAAGAGATTCGAAACCTGCGGCTCAATGCATTCGTAGCAGCCAGCAATGGACGCTATCGTCGCCGTGGGTGCGATGGCGATCAGCAATGAGTTACGCAGGCCATGCGCCATGATATCCTGACGCAACGCCTCCCAGCGGGCGGGGTCCGCCGGCGCGACGCCCCATAGCTCAAACTGGAAGACACCCTTCGCGAGACGCGTATCGGGAAACGCTGGGTGGGCGCCGCGTGTTTGCGCCAGTTCGCAGGATGCGCGGAGCGCGGCGTAGTAAATTTCCTCCTGGACGCGGCGGGAGATTGCCTTGGCTTCCTCCGAATCGAAGGGCAGGCCGAGCGCGAAAAATACGTCCTGCAGGCCCATCAGGCCGAGGCCCACCGGCCGCCATTTGCTATTCGATACGCGTGCCCCATCGATGGGGTAGAAGTTCAGGTCGATGACCTGATCGAGTTGACGCACGGCGCGTGCCACCGTGGCCTGCACCTTGGCGTAGTCAATCCCGTCGTCGCCGAGATGGCGCGCCAGGTTGATCGAGCCGAGGTTGCACACCGCGGTCTCTTGTTCTGTTGTGACCTCAAGAATCTCGGTGCAAAGGTTCGAGAGGTGAATGGTACGGCCCGCGCCCGCGCCCGGCGTTCCCGGGTCGGCGGTCTGATTGGATTTGAGGTTGCTCGCATCCTTGAAGGTAATCCAGCCGTTACCGGTCTGCGCGAGGGAGCGCATCATGCGTGCGTAGAGGTCGCGCGCTTTGACCTTGCGCACCGCAAGACCTTTGGCTTCGGCTTCCACGTAGGCCTTTTCGAAGGCTTCGCCGAAAAGATCCGGAAAATCACCGACGCTCTTCGGGTCGAAAAGCGACCAATCCGCATCGGTCTCGACGCGCTTCATAAAGAGGTCACTGACCCAGTTGGCGAGGTTGAGATTGTGTGTGCGCTGCGCCTCGTCACCGGTATTCTCGCGGAGCTCGAGGAAAGACTCGATGTCAGCGTGCCAAGGCTCGAGGTACACGCAGCATGCGCCCTTGCGCTTGCCGCCTTGGTTCACCGCGGCGACGGAGGCATCCAGCGTCTTGAGCCAGGGCACGATACCGTTGGAATGACCGTTCGTGGAAGCGATTAGTGAGCCACGTGCACGCACGCGGTGATAGGCGAGGCCGATGCCGCCGGAGAACTTTGAAAGCAGCGCTATATCGGTATAACGACGATAAATGGACTCAAGCGCATCCGAAGGGGAATCGAGCAGAAAACACGACGAAAGCTGCTCGTGGCAGGTGCCAGCGTTGAAGAGCGTTGGCGAGCTTGGCATGTACTCAAGGCGCGACAGTAGGCCGTAGAGTTCAATCGCTTCCGCCGGAGTCTCGCTCAGCGCGCACGCAACCCGCATAAAGAAATACTGCGCCGTTTCGATAACGTCCCGAGCCTCGGGATGCCGCACCAAATAGCGGTCGTACACCGTACGCAAGCCAAAGTATTCAAAGCGAAAATCACCATCCTGCTCGATGGCGTCGTCAAGCTTGCGCTGGTTAACGGTGACGAAGTTGACCAGGCGTTCGTTGATCAGGCCTAGCTCATGGCCGCGCAGGATGGACTGGGAGAAGGAGTGAATGAACTGGCCCCGGACCTCCTTGGAGATGTAGGCCGAGAGCAGACGCGCCGCGAGGCGCGAGTACTCGGGCTCCTCGGCGATGAGCGAAGCCGCCGTCTGAATGGAAAGCTGGTCGAGTTCCTTGGTGCTAGCGCCGTCGTAGAGCCCGGAGATGGTTTTGATGGCGACGCGATTCGCATCGACATGCCGCAACCCAGGACAGCAGCGGCCCACGGCGCGTACGATCTTGGTCACGTCGACGGGTTCAATGCCGCCATTACGTTTAAGGACGCGCATTGTCGGGGCGGTGTCTTCACCCTCATCACCGACATGCGCGCGATCTCGCCTCCGCTCACTCGCGCGCTCGTCGGCCAAACGCTGCTGCGTCGCCCGCACATCTACGCCATGGCGCACGCTCGCCGCGTGCTCGTCGGCCGTGCCACCGGCAACGTGCACCTGGGTCGTTAGGTCTAACGCGTTGGGGTCCCGAAGCTCTGTGGGTTCTGCTGGGACCGTGGCCCCTACACCCTCTAACTCCGCGTCCCCAAACCCCTGCGCCGTGCCAGTCTTTGACTGTTCCGTCTGCTGCAAAGCCTCTAAGAGCATCCCTTACTTTCCTCCCCTAAACGTACAAGCCTTTGGCTCGCCACCGGCTACACCCACCCGCATCCCCAAGACGGCATCCCAAAGGCCACGTCTCTGCAACCATGACCGCGGCAAGGACGCCCCAGCGTCACGCCACAACTGGCGCACAGCAAATCCCCAGGATTTCCACAGGCGCAAACCACAGGTAGTAGGTTCACCGCCCTCAGAAGCCCCTAGCCTACTACAGGTAGTAGGCTAGAGGCCGTTCTACTCACATTCGAAGCGCGGATGCAAGGGCGTTCGAGATAGAAATACGCGTGCGCAACTGGCATGGAAAATCATGGCGAACGAGGAGCCCGAAACGATTGAGAAAGCAGACCGCACGCGGCGTGTAGCCCCCAGCCAAGTTTTTCAAAACCGAAACATAAGCAGGCAATTGCTTCGGAGGTCGATCGTCAGCCGACGCGGAAGCGCCCAAAAGAAACCCACCACAACAATTGATTATCCCTAAACTTATCGACGAGCGCATGCTTCGGACGACTTCACGGATGCCACCGATGCGGTGGTCTCCCACAAGATCTGCCGCGCGCGCGCGCGCGCTAAATCGAGGGGGCCTGGGGCCACACGCTTACAATGCAGCGGCGAATGCCCTTCCCGTCCACGCCTGCGTTGTGAAGTGGACCTACTGCCGCGGGGCTGGCACTTTAGGCGCGATGTATCGAAGGCCTGCGGCGGAACACGGGAGGGCTGGAGTCGCACTCGGCCTTGCGCTCTGGGCGCTGTATGTATGGGGCGTTTCCGGCAGTGGCTACTGGTTTGACGCCGGCGAGGCGATGGCCGCGGTCATTGAGCTGACCTTTATTCATCCGCCTGGATCGCCA
Source organism: Myxococcales bacterium (assembly GCA_007131285.1). Lineage (GTDB taxonomy): Bacteria > Myxococcota_A > Polyangia > Polyangiales > SLQV01 > SLQV01. The sequence goes on along the minus strand of SLQV01000043.1, from coordinate 46,210 downwards.
CTCTACACGCTGGTCACTTATCCGTTTACGCTCCTTCCCATCGGCCCCTTGCCCTTTCGGGTGGCGTTGGGTTCGGCGGCTTGCCTGGCACTGGGGTGGGCGCTCTTGCTGTGCGTGCTGCGCGCTTGGCTGCGGGCAGGCGCAGGCCCAGCCGTCTCTCTCCTGAGTCCTCCCGGCCAAACGGCCGCTGCCACACTCGCCGTACTGCTTCTGGCGGGCAGCGCCGCCACGTTCTGGCAAGCGCTGCGGCCCGAGGTCTATGGCTTGCATTTCTGCATTGCAATGGCCGCACTCTACGTTGGCCGGAGTACGCTTTGGAGGCCTGCTGACAGCAACGCGACAGCCTGCGCCGACACTCCCTTCGTTCAGCCCATTGACACAAGGGGAGCGGCAGTTGATGCGACTCCGCCCCCCGCGTTCAGACGCGTGGCTCAGCTCGGGCTTTTGCTGGCCGCAGGTATCGCGAATCACCACCTTCTCGCCCTGGTATGCTTCGCGCTGCTGGCCACGGCTTGGTTGATGAACACCTTATTGCGTGAGGTAGCCAGCACCGAACTCACCTCAGCCGCCGGTTCAACCACCAGCGCAAAGATGAACGTTCGAGCGTTCACAATCGCATTCCGAGCCATCGTGACCCGCCACTTGAGCCTTGGAGGCGCAGGCGGCACAGGCGCGGGACAGTTGCGTTCTCGTGGGCATTCCGATTCTGCCGGTTCACGCCCTCGCGTTCGGGATTCACGGCCCGGGCGCGCTTGGCTTGAGCTGCGCCGGGCCACCGGACGGCTACGCAACAGTGTTGCCCACGCAGTGCAGCGCTTGGGCCCCTCTAGCGCGGTGCTCTTGAGTGCGGCGCTGCTTGGCAGTGCGGCTTACCTGCTCTTGCCACTACGCAGCGGCCGAGGCACCGTCAACCTTGGCGTAGTCGACAGTGTTCAGCGTTTTTTTTGGTACGTCAGCGCGCAAGTCTATCAGGGAAACACCGGAGCCGGCGTAAACGAACCTAGCGCAAAGCGTGCGGTGGACTTGCTCGTCGCGCTGGGCACAGCGGTGCCGTGGCCGCTGTGGCTGCTCGTTGCCGTAGGCGGCTACGCCAGCCTCCGCATCGCCCAGCTCCGTCCCGCGCTCTATCTAGCGGGGCTTCTCTTCGGCGGTCACGTCGCACTCCGTTTATGGCTAGGGCACATCAGCGACAATCCCGACGCGTTGGGTTATCTCCTGCCGGGGCTCGCGGCGCTCGCCCTGCCCGCGGCACTGGCGGCGGCCGGCCTGCTGGCGGCGTTCTCGGCACTCGGGGCCCGACTGCAAAGCGGGTTGCGCGCGGCGCGGAAAGTCGCACCAAGCCCTCGCGGTGCCCCAGCCACCCCACCCGTCATCGACGCCGGGAGGGCTGCTGATGACGCGCCGAACGCGGTCCGTTCCGCGGACCAAGGGCGCTCGGAAGCGGGCCGGCCCTGGCGCACCGCCGGACTCATGGCGATTACCGCAGGGGTCACGGGGTGGGCGGTCTACGCGACAAGCCCCGAGGCGACCTTGGTCCACAACAGCCTGCGGACCTTCCGTGCGACGGACTACGTGAGCTGGCTCGGCTACGTCAAGCGCCCCCCCCGCGCCGTCGAGCTTAGCTTTAATCCGCAGACAACCTTTATGACTTGGGGGCTCCATGCCTCCGAGGCGCCGCGGCCAGACCTCGTAACGTTACCTGTCCCGTTCTTGGCGTATGCGGGCGTGGCGGAAGCGACGAGCGCGGAGGCACCGCGCCTAGCACCGCTCGTGGTCGCGCTCAGTCTCGCCGACACCAGCGCGCTTGCCTTGACGCTTGAGAGTCTCACGCCCCTATTGCCCCTGTACTTGGAAGCAGACCCCCGCGTTCCCGAACCGCTGCGCAGCACACTCATCCCTTCAGATCTCTCGTGGCGCTACAACGCGTTTGACGCGCCAAGCACCCAGATAACCCGAGGCGCCGCTGCGCTTTGGCAAACTTACACCGACATCTACAGCCAGCTGCCGCTTCGACTCGACAGCGAAACCCAAGCCCAACTTTTGTGGCGCCACTACAACGAGACGCTCGTCTTTCATCAGCAAGGCGCATTGCCGGAAGCCCGCCTAGCCGCCCACCTCGCCGCCCACATCAACCCGTGGGCCGAGCCCCTCGCCACGCTACGCCGCGCCCTCATGACCCGCCCCTAGTCTGTTCGTGATGCCCGGCGCCGCCGCAGCCAGGGCCACATCTGCGTACCAAACAGCACGAGCCACGCCAGCCCGGAGCCGGCGTAGGCGAGCGCGCGCGTGAACGTCCAACCAAAATGCGCATCCACCTCGTGCGTGCCCCGGGGAAGGCGCACGCGCAGCTGGCCAAACGGGTCGTCTGCAGCCGTATCGATGGGCAGGACTTCTTTCGCGTTTCGCAGGCGAATCTGCCAACCGGGAAAGGCCATCGAACCGAAGCGCACAAGCGCCTCCTCGCGGAGACGCACCCGAGCATGGATGCCCTGCGACGAGCGGTGCGCAGACACGACCGCGCCTTCCGCCACCCCGAGCACCTCTGCCACGGGAATATCACAGCGATGCTGTTGCGCCTGCTCAAGCCGCTGCGCATCAACGCCGCGGGCAAGGTAGTCCATTCCTCCGTGATATTGGCTCCCACAGCGCGCCTTCGCGCTTAGGAGCCTGGCATCGTCGTAGTCACGTCCTCGTACAACCTTAAGCGCTGGGGCGCCCCACAGCATCACCGCAGCAACGAGCCCGGCGAAAACGAGCGAGGCGCGCATGGATGCCGCACCCCCTACCCGTTGCCCCAACCTATCGAGCATCCAGGCAAGTGGCAGCACTGCAAAGGCAAGCGCCACCGTCAGGTAGCGCCAGGGAAACTGCGCAAGTCTGAGCGGCGGCAGCAGTGTCCAAATCGGCTGCGTGAATGACGTTGCAAGCAAACAAGCCACAAGCGACATCCCTGCAAGCGCTGCGCGCGCATCAGGCTTCAAGCCTCGACCGTCTCCAGGCGCGCGAGGCGCATCGTGCGCAATCTCGCGGGCAGCTCCCTGGCGCTTGAGCGATGGGAACAGCACGGAGAGCAACACGGCGACGGTCGCCAGGACACCGAGGCGAACCGGCCATGCGCCTCGTGCGGGGGCAACCAGCGGCCACAGACTTGTGTAGAAGTGGTCGGCGTAGGCGTATTTTCCCTGGGTCAAAAGCGCCGCAGTCTGGAGCTGCGCCGCTTCACTCACCGCTGGGACCCACGCGTGGGCGCTCAACGCGAGGGCCGCAAGGTAGGCGCAGGTCAAGGCGCGCATATGCTTCGCGCTCGAGCGCCAAAGCGCCAGGTGCAAGCCCGCAAATGGCACTGCAAAAAGCAACATCATGAGGGGATGCGCCATGATGGTGCACGCGAGCCCCAGCGCCAGCCACGAAACGGCAACGCACGACCGGTCCTCCGCCTGCCCAGCCCTGGCGCGTTGCCTCGGCTGCGTAACATCAAGCCAGGACGACACCGCCCACACCATGGCGATGAGGGACCACGCCTCGGCGTAGGCACTGCGCTGATTGAGCAACAGCAGGTGCGGGGGCGCGAGAGATACGAGCGTCGCGCACGCGAGCGCTACGACGTCGGAAAACCGTCGACGCACCACCAGCCATGTGACGAGCCCCAGCGCCAGATGATTCGCGACAGCAGCTAGCTCAATGGCGCGCACCAAGGATACGCCAAACACGTGCAGCGCGAACGCCGGCCATAGCGCGACCGTGGGGTAAAAAAGATGCGTTGGGCTGCCCAAGCCAAATGCATCGTGATGAATCCACCAGCACGGCCAGCCGCCTTCTTTCAAACACTCAGCAAACGCGCTGAAACGATGCAGCGTAACCAGCGCATCGTCACCCAGATGAATCCGGTAGCGAAAGTAGGGCGCCGCAAACACCGCGACACTCACCAGCGCGATGATCACACTTAGCGCAACGGCCGCATCCATCCTGCAACCACGCCCAATGGCTGCCCCCTTCATCGCGCCAAGCCCGCGCCTAGGCCCCGGGCCCCTCTTGAACGGCGACGGCCGACGCACGCGAAGGATGACGCTGGCCAGCGGCGCGTTTTTTCTATTCCCTCAACCACGAAAGCAGGCTCGCGGCGTAACATGAATACGCGAAAACACTATAAAACACTGCATGCGCCACAACGGGTTTCAGCCTGATGCGCGTGCGCGCCAACTTGTCGAAGATGTCGCGGTAGTCGACCAGCGCAACAGCCCCGGCGATGAGCAAGAACGGGGCCCAGTCATGGAGATAACGAAAGCAAATCGACGCCGAAAGAAGTATCGGACCGCAACACAACAAGGTCGAGCCGAGCGCACCATACACACCGATGTGCTCCGGACTCCGGCTCTGACGTTTCCACATCCGCCAAACCGAGGCTAGGCTCAGTAGAGCCAGAAGAATCCAGAATGGAAAAGCACTGCTTGCGCTCGCGTACCACGACCAGAAATCCATCCGTGAGTTCCGAAAGACGACGACCTCTTCCGGCTGCAAATAGCGCATGTAAGGAAAATCCTTGGTCCATCGAACGCCATCCAAGCGCAGATACGCATAAAGATTCGTTGGCACGTTTCTTATGCTGGAGAAACTGCCGTTGGTCCTTTGGTAGCGCTCCGATCCAATCGGGGTTTGAACGTATCTATCTAGATTAGGTGCACCCGTTAGGTTTCCGACGCTCACGTGATTGCGATACGCAAGCGCCGCCATGCCGACGCTTAGGACGCACACTACCGCAGCGAGCCGGGGATTGACCGACAAATGGCGCCCCAATCCGGTGCCACCGCCTCGAAACACAAGAATTGCAGTCATCAGATACACGAAGAGGAGTATCGGAAGACCCACACTCCCCCGAGTTCCCGCCGCAAGTAACGCAAGCCCGCCCGCCCACATGAGACTCCGCGCTTTGCGCCCACGTGTCCAATAGCGAAGAATGTTTAGTGCTGAGCACAGGCAGAAAAACACACCGACCGACGCCGCCTCGTGAAACAAGGAGGCGTGCCTTACGGCGTGCGGAAAGGACAAGCTGAATATCGCCGCAAGATTATAAAGCGCGTGATCGCGCATAACCTGTTCGCGTCGACGTGTGCCTCCGCAAAACCCCCATATCTCGAACAAGATGAGGTTTGCCACCAGAAGGCTGCCTACCGCGCTGAGGATGACAAAAAGAGGCGTCCAACTGCCTGCGAGCCCCGGGAACGCCAGTATCAGGGGTATCCTCATGAGCGCGGGGACAGGCCCGAAGTACCCGTAGAATTTCCCCTCGTGAATGAAGGCCTCGTGCGCGATGGCCTCTTCTGGCACGTCGAGACGCCCCTGGAGAATGCTTCGAGCAAGGGCGGGGTAGTATGTCTCCGACAGGACCTCTCCCACCGAGGATACCAACGAGCGATTCCAGATGCGGGTGATGCTGGTGCTCCACACGGCTGAGGCGAGCAGAAGATAGCCTAGTGTCGCGGTCAGAAGGGCTCTCCCGAAACGGTTTGCTTTCACGGGCTCCATAGCTGCGCAGTAGAGCACAAAGCGTCACGTTGTCGCACACCGTGTCGCCTACCGAGTAACGAAATTCTTTAAGGGTCGGCCAAACGACGCGCACTTTGGGCCGAGAAGAACTCGAGGCTCGCTTTTTTCCGTTTTCAGCGAGTGGGCGCGGGGGCGGCGTCGCCGTGGCTGGGCCCAGATCCTTATGCTAGAGAACCGCTAACATTTCGCAGCGCGGGAAGTTTTTGACCCGCGCGCTAAGCGCGTTGTTTTGCTGCGTCGCGCGCCACGCACAGCGCTGGCTTGTCGGACGAGAGAAGTGCGTGATGTTCGCTTCGCTTACACTGAGACCCAAGCCAGGGTTTGCGCTTACGCTCCTTCTAGGAACCTTCCTAACGACTGTGGCCGTGCGCCTTGCGCACCCCGCTTCCGCAACGCACGAGAACTCGGACGCCACTTACCACGCGCTGCTCACAGCAACGGCGCTGCGCGAGCAGCCGATACGTACGCACTTTCTTCTGCCAACCGTTACATTAGGCCACGAGCCGCAAGACGTACTTCCTTGGGGGTCGACTGTTCGAACAGTCGGAGACGCCTACGTGTACACCTCGTTTACTAGCGCCGCATTTGTGGTGCTTAGTGCCTTTCAGGCCCTGCTCCCCGGGTTGAGTCCGTTGAATGCGCTACTGCTTCTAGGCCTACTTATTCACGCAGCTTCGGCATTCTTGCTCTACCTTACGGTGTTAAAGCTGCACCAAGGCAGCAGGTGGCCTGCGGTCGCAGCCTCGCTCGCGTACCTCACTTTTCCCGAGACGCTGGTTTCTCATGGGCACGTCTATTGGGCCCACTCTCTTTTTCAACCGCTCTACCACGGCGTTTTGCTTCAGTGCGTGCGCATATGGAGCGTTCCCTCGGCTCGATTGCGCTCTCATTTCTTTTTGGGTGTGTTGGTATTTGTCAGCGCTTGGGTTGAGTGGTCAGGTTTCATTCTCGCGCTTGGCGTCAGTCTGTGTGGACTCGCCCACACCTGGACGCAGCGCGGGGACTACCGCCAAAAGCTCCTCGCGGGTCTCCCACTGCTCTCGGTGGGATTGGCCGGGGTGTCGATCATCAGCCACTTCGTAGTCGGCATCTCTGCACCGGAGTTGCTTGCTAGACTCCAAGAACGCTCCTCGCACAGAAGCGGTTCTCTCAGGGACCTCTTTGACTTTGGACCGCTGTATTGGGGAAGCCTAAGGTGGTTTCTCCCCGTCGCAGCCGTTGGCGCATTCGGTCTGCTGCGAAGGAATACCTCTGATGGGCTTCGTAGGTCCGTCGCATTCGTGGCCGCTTTGCTTTTGCTCGAACATTGCTTACTCGTCAATCATGCTCGCATTTATCACTTCGACCGGCTCAAAGGGGCTACCCTCGCCGCGCTTCTCGTCGGGGAGGCTGCCCGGTTCTTTGCAAGCTCTCGACTTCGTTCGCTCATTCTCGCAACTATACTAGGCGGTGCCGGCATAGCTGCCCTGCTCAACTACTCCACGTTCCGTGTCCGCGAACTGCCCCTTGCCCAGACTAATCAGGTTATTGATGGCGCAAGCGCTTGGAGCAGAGGCAACCCACCGAGCTATTGGGCGTTCGCTAGCTCTACGCGCGGGTTCCTTACGCTTAAGGCGCAGCGCGGCGTAGGCGAATGGCTCAACGATGTCGACACCGTCGGGCGCATCTCGCGTAGCTATGGGACGCGCACTTATGTCTGGCTCGCAGGTGAATATCACGAGGACACCTATGGGGTGCCCATTCTCAAGGGTTTCGTTGCGATTAATGAGGCGGAAGGCACAACGTCCGGCCATTTCTTGCTTCCTTGCGACGAAGCGAAGGGCATTGTGGACGGCTACTGTGGCGCGTCGCCACTCTGCACGCACACCTTCATCGAGGATACACCTGGCACTTGTACGCTGGCGCCACAATCGGACTAATACGCTTCGACCATAGCTTGATCCTCCTGCCGACAGCCCCCCATACTTTCAAGGCGGTGTCCCGAGTCTCCCGCCCACGCCCACACACGCGAACCCCGCTCCCGGCTAGGCTCAAGCTATCGCTTCAGCGTATTAAGTGACTGATGTTGGCAATCGGAGGCAAGTGCGCATGGCGGCCATAACGACTGGGCCGACGACCAGAAGCGCATGAAGTGCACGAGTGCGGGCCGCTGGTGAAGCGGTCGGCGACTTCTTCGTTGGACAGCGGTTCGTCGTGAAGGGCGGCGTTGTGATAGCGGCCGGACTACCAGCGACCGCGACTTGAGTTCTGCAATCCCTCGGTCATGTTGCCGAGGGCAATGATGGGCTGATTGAACCACTTCGAGAGCACGCCAGGACGGTTTCTGATCGCGACTTGAGGCCCATCGACGGAGAACCTGCGCTGGAACGCGCGAAGGCGATGTGGATCTTTTTGCCCACGTCGATGCGGTCCTAATCGAAGAGCGCAGGTTGACCGAGGTTTACCCACCCGACTTCAGTTGCCCACCCGACATCAGCCGCTGCGGCCTTTCCCCGGCGAGGGTGCGTCGTCTAGGCGAGGCGGTGCAGCTTGACGGTGTTTGTGTGGCCGGAGACCGGCCAGCCGGCGACGAGGGCGAAGGCGTCGCCGCTAGCGCAAAGTTTGTCTTCGGTCACGAGGTCAATGGACACCTTGAGCACGTCCGCTAGGTCTTCGCTTTGCGTGGCACGCACCTTCGGAACCACGCCCCACTCCAGCGCCATGCGGTTGGCGAGGCGGGCGTTATCGGCCACGCCGACGATCATGGCCCGCGGCCGGTGGCCGCTCAGCAGCCCCGCCGAACGGCCGTCGCTCGTAAAGACCACAATGGCGCGCAAAGGCAGCACAAACGAAAGGAAGGCGGCGGCACGGGCGGCGGCCGTGGCGAAGCCCCACTGGCCCACGTGCTGGGGGTCCTTGGCTTCTCGGTCCGCCGCGCCAATCCACTCGGACTCCACCTCGGTTATAATGGCGGTCATCATGCGTACCGACTCGATAGGGTACTTGCCGGAAGCGGATTCGCCGCTGAGCATGACGGCGTCGGTGCCGTCGAGCACCGCATTGGCGACGTCGGCGGCCTCGGCACGCGTGGGACGCGGGTTACGGATCATCGAGTCGAGCATTTGGGTGGCCGTGATGACGACCTTACCGCGCTCTTTGACTTCGTTAATGATGCGCTTCTGGATGAGGGGCACCTTTTCCGGCCCGACTTCGACCCCGAGGTCACCGCGGGCAATCATCGCGCCGTCCGCCGCGTCGATAATGGCTTCCAGGCAGTCAATCGCTTCGGGCTTCTCGATTTTGGCAATAAGCGGGACATCCCGTGCGAGCGCGCGCGCTTCGAGCACGTCTTCCGGGCGACGGACGAACGAGAGGGCGACGTAGTCGACGCCGAGCGTTTCGACGGCGAAGGCGAGGTCGGTACGGTCTTTGTCCGTAAGCGCAGGGGCGTTGAGGGTGGCGCCGGGCACGTTCATGCCCTTGTTGTTCGAAAGCTCACCGCCTACTTCGACGATGCAGTGAATGTCTTGGTCGTGCACTTCGTCGACGCGCAGCTTGAGCAAGCCGTCATCGAGGAGGATGACGTCACCCTTCGACACTTCCTGAGGCAGCGTCTTGTAAGTGATGCTGACTTCTTTGGTGGAGCCGATGACCTCTCGTGAGGTCAGGACAAAGCGCGTATCAGGCACTAGTTCTACCGAGTTGTCGGCGAAACGACCCACGCGCATCTTGGGACCACAAAGGTCCGCTAAAATAGCGATGTGCCGACGGGCATCCTTGGCCGCGGCGCGAATCCGAGCGGCGGTCTCCGCGTGTGCCGCGTGGGTGCCGTGGGAAAAGTTAAGCCGGGCGCAGTCCATGCCCGCGGCGATGAGCTGCTTGACAGCCTCATCGGTCGCAACCGCAGGGCCCATGGTACAGACGATTTTACAACGACGCTGCATGCGCGCTTTCTAGCCCCAGTTGCAACGCTTGTCAGCTTCAATCGTGCGGCCTCACGGCACGGCCGTTTTCAGGCCGGCGTACGCTACGGCACGGTTGCACACGCGGCTCCCGAATACCGCGCCGCGAGGGCCTCTTCCCCACGGTTGGGGCTACCGCCCAGAACGCACTCGTCGAGTGGTTCTTGGGTCCGCTCACCACTCGGCACCTAAAGGTGCCGAGGTCTTGCGGGGCCCTTAGCGGAACCAGGGGTAGCCAGACACGTTGCGCGCTAGCGCCTCGGCTCAGCCCGCAGAAGCAGCCTCCTGGTGGACCGGGCCGAGCACGGCGCGGGCCAAGACTTCCGCAACATCGAGCTGTTTCACGTTTTGGTCGCGCTCGGCGTCCTTGATGCCGTCCGTCAACATGGTCATGCAGAAAGGGCAGGCACTGGCGACGGTTTCCGGCTGCGTCTGCAGGATCTGGAGGGTGCGCTTGCGGTTGACCCGGTTGTTGTTCTGCTCTTCCATCCACATCTGCGCGCCGCCAGCGCCGCAGCAGAGGCCCTGCTCACGGTTGGCCTTCTCGACTTCCCCGAGGGTAACGCCGGGAATCGACTTCAGGATGTCGCGGGGGGAGTCGTAGACGTTGTTATAGCGGCCGAGATAACAGCTGTCGTGGTAGGTGATGCGCTCTTCGACGCGGTGCACCGGCGTGAGCTTGCCCTCGCGCACGAGCTCGAAGAGGAAGTCTGTGTGGTTAACCACCTTATAGTTGCCACCGAAATCCCCGTACTCGTTGGCGAGGGTATTGAAGCAATGGGGGCAGGCAGTGATGATGGTCTTTTCCTGCGCGCCTAGGCCATTGAGGGTCTCCACGTTCTGCTCGGCGAGCATTTGGAAAAGGTACTCGTTGCCGGCGCGTCTCGCGGAGTCACCGGTGCAGCATTCTTGCTTACCGAGAATGGCGTAGTTGACGCCCGCGGCGCCTAGCAGCTCCACGACGGACCGAGCGACGCGCTGGGCGCGGTCGTCGTAGCTGGCGGCGCAGCCCACCCAGTAGATCACTTCGGCGTCAGGCCGGTCCACGAGACGGGGCACGCTCAGCCCCTTGGCCCAGCCGTCACGGTCGACCTGCGGCAGGTTCCAAGGGTTGCCGTTGACCTCCATACCCTGGAAGGGTTTGGCGAGCTCCGGGGGGAAGGTATTCTGCATGAGCACCTGGTCGCGGCGCATCCCCACAATCTTGTCGACGTAAGAGATGAGGACCGGGCACTGCTCTTCGCAGGCGCGGCAGGAGGTGCAGGCCCAGATGACATCCGGGTCGATAATATGTGGCACGAGCGCCTGCGGCGTTTCGTTACGAAAGTAGGCATCCTCTGGCGGTTCAGGGTGCGTGCGCAGTGGACCGCGCTCGTCGCTCTCTGGCGTCTTGCCGTGCAAAAGGGCCGCCTCTGTATCGTAGAGATGGTCGCGCAGCGCGAGCGTGAGATGCTTTGGCGAGAGTTTCTTGTCGGTAATGTACGCGGGGCAATGGTCGCTGCAGCGGCCGCATTCGGTGCAGGTGTAGAGATCGAGGGCGTGCTGCCAGGAGAGATCTTCGAGCTTGCCGATGCCGAGGGCCTCCTCGCGCTCGACGCGCCCTTCGAGGTCATCGATTTTTGGCAGGCGGCCGTAGGGCGACCGATCGCGGGTAAATACATTGGGGAAAGCCGTGATGATGTGGAAATGCTTCGAGTAGGGAAGGATGTTCAGAAAAATGAGCACAAGGGCGGCGTGCCACCAGAAGCCTGCGTGCCAGAGCAGCTTGAGGACGCCCGTGTCTTCCACACCCTTGAGCCCAAGCGCGAAGAGCGACCCCACCGGCTCGAAAGCATGAAATGCCCACTCTTGGTGCAGGGCACGCGCATGCAGGACCTGACCGGCGCCGTCATAGAGAAAGTCTGCAAGCATCATCGTGATGATGATGCCGAGAATGACGAGCCCTTCGACGCCAAGCGTCATGCGCGGCGAGCGCACAACCACACGCAGCCACACGAAGACGCTTGCGCCTAGGACGACCAGGCAAGCAAAGATGTCTTTGGCGAGATTGTAGCCGTCACCCAGCAACGTCCCTGCACCGAGCACACCGAAGAAATCAAAACCGACATCGTAGCCGCGACCCCAGAGGAGGAGGGAGCGCAGGAGCAGCACGAGAAAGCCCGCAAAAATTAGGATATGGGCGAGGCCAGCGACGGTGTACTTGGTCATCCGTCGCTGCCCAAGAGCATATACGAGGGTATCCTTAACCCGCGCCAGCAGTTCACCTTGGCGCCAGGTGAAGCGGGCAGCGCCCCGGGCGACGAAGACTTGCCGCACACGCCGCTGAGCTGTCCACGCAAAAAAAGCTAGATTTACCCCAAGGAGCAAAGACATCCAAAGCGCACTCATTCCCTTGGATGTAGTGCAGAAAAGCCCCGCGCGTCCAGAGGCAAAGATGCGCTCAGCCGCGTCGCCCCCGCACATGAGGGTATCTGGACCAGCGTGCGGGCGCGGATATTGCCTCACGTATTCGGAGACAGCTTCTGCGTTTGGCGGCTCGCGCCCCGGCCCCCCCGGGCACGCCGCTCGCTTAGCTACCCTGACGGGGACCGGCCCAGCGGCGGCGCAAACGTCCGCCGCCAAGACACAGCAGTGGAAGGCCGATAACGAAGAGCGCGAGCCTCAAGCCCACCTGTATGGGGCTTTCTACGTTGTGTGGCCAGAGCGCTTCGCTGGCGAGACCGCAGGCAGCGATGAGCGCCAGCAGTGCGAGCTGCGCGCGTACGCGAAGCCAAAGTGCACCGCTGTCTAGGCCGAAGGCGATCTGGCAAGAACGCCACGTCGCCCCGAGCAGCAGCACATGCGCTGCGCCCCAGCCCGCACCGAGGGACCAAAGCGACGGCTGGCCGCCCCCCAGCCAGACGGCCACCACGAGGCCTGCGGCGACAAGCCCCAGCGAGAGAACCGCTTCAAGCAGCGCGAGACCCGGTCGCCCCCAGGCCATCAGTCCTTGCAGCAGGAGGCGCTCGAACGCGCGCAGCAGGCCGCCGGCCACGAGAAGCTGCGCGGTGAAGACCGCCGGCAGCCACTGCGCACCACCGGCCAGGAGCAGCAGTTCGGGAGCCGCGAAGGCAAGGCCGCCCGCCACCGGCACCAGCAAGCGCAGCAACGCGGTGCTCACGTCACTCACGCTGGCGAGAAACGCGGCCTTGTCACGGGCGTGGCGGGCGAATACCGGTGTGGCGATGCGGTAGATGGCGCGACCGATCATGTCTAGGGGCATGACGCCAAGCTCAAAGGCGGCGCGGTAAAGCCCAAGGGCTTCCAGGCCGAGGAAGCGACCAACGATGAAGTAGTCGACGTTGCTGGCGCCCTGCAGGATCACCCCGCTCAGGCCGATGCGGTAGCCAAAGCGAAGATGCGGCAGCACCTCACCCAAACGCAACCGGGGCCGGGGCCAGAAGCGAGTCATGAGCAACAAGCAGCCGAGGAGTACCGCACCACGCAGCACGTTAGCCCCCACGAGCGCGCTGGCGCCGAGGCCGCCCCAGGCGAGCGCAACCTTGGCAATATCCTCGCCGATACCTGCGGCGGCATGCGCGACGGAGTAGCGACGAAAGCGCAGACCCCGCACTAAGCGCTGCTGCGGGACAAGACAGAAGCCGAGCAGGACGAGCTTAAGCGATGCGAGGCGCATCAGCGGGGAGAGCGACTCACTGTCGAAAGCCAACGCCAGCGCTGGTGCAGAAAACCAGACAAGCGCGGCCAGGCTCGCGCCCACCCCGCCGACGAACCAGTGCAGGCTCGCGAGTTCGCCGCGGCGCAAGCGCTTCGCCTGCACCAACGCAAGTTCGAGACCTAGGCTCGCAAAGGACTCTAGAATGATGAGCACGCCCAACACTAGCGACGCTTCACCCAACGCCTGCCGTGAGAGCAGCCGCAGGATCACCAGCAGACTCAACACATTTGCAAGGCGCGCGAGTACCGTCCCCGAGCCGAACCAAAGCAGTCCGCGGCGAAAGCTTTGCTGCGTGTCGGCGCTTCTAGCCATTCAGCGGGTCACGGGTGCGGGACCAAAGATAAGTGAGGGGCGCTCCCGGCCGTAGGACGAAGACCTGCCCGCGGCCCGGGCTTCGACAAAAGCGACAAAAGCTTCGTGCGCTTGCCCGAATCGGCACACGCGCTCGCTGGCTCTCCACCCCGGGCGCGACGCGTCAATAATCGCCGAACAGGCTCTGTATGCGAACGTCAAGCGCGGTCGCAATCTTAAAAAGCGATGAGATAGACGCGCTTGATTCGGCACGCTCGATCTGAGAGAGCAGAGAAACACTCAGATTCGTGCGCTTCGACATTTGCTTGAGGGTCAGACCACGCGTTTTCCTTAGGCCGCGCACCGTCTCGCCGATGACGCGGTGCAAGTTCTCTTCCGGCGATTTGAGCAAGCCCTTCTTGCGTCGTACCCGTTCGAGCACCTCGCGGAACTCCTCTGGATTGAAGGGCTTGGAGAGGTAGTCCACCGCTTCGAGCTGCATGGCTTGAACAGCCGTCTCGATACTCGGATATCCAGTGAAAACGACGACCGCGATATCACTATCGACTTTCCGCACCGCCTTGAGCACGCTGATGCCATCGAGTTGCGGCATCATCATGTCCAAGATCAGCAGATTGTATGCGCCAGTGCGCACTTCATCTTGGACCTTGGTCGCGTCGGACAGGGTGCGGACTTCAAAGCCGTCCTTCACCAGAAATGTTTCCATGAAATCGCAGACATCTTTGTCGTCATCGACGACCAAGACGCGCACCGCTGCGACTGCTTTTACCATGATTCGTCCTTCGCTCCGCCCACACGTTCATTGAGTTATCGGGTCGGGGCGAGAGGATTCGAACCTCCGACCTCATGGTCCCGAACCATGCGCGCTACCAAGCTGCGCTACGCCCCGCACTCGAAAGCATTCCTGCACGAAGACTCCAGCCACCGCGGAAACTTCTCAAGCGGCAAGACCTTAATGAAGCCCCCTGCCCCTGTCAATGGCACATCTTATGAGACAGAGCCCTCGCGCTGCCTAGCGCGGGAACCGAAACGAGGAATCGCAAATGCGGCCTCAAAGCACATGCATCGCCCGCACAAGACATGGAAGATTTCTTAGCTATTTCCAGCTATCCGGGCGACTGAAGCGCGTGCGATGAGGTGCCAAATGCGGCCGATCTCTGCCATCCACACGCTAACCGGAGCTGCGCTGCCAAAGGGCCAGAAAGTATGCGTCTGGACCGTCGTTGGCCGGATCGAGCCAGGGGCCAAGTTCCATAAAAGGCCCCAAGGCACCGAGCGCCGATACTAAGGCCGCGGGCATGGGCGGCGCACTGAGCGCAAAGTCAGGGTGCCGCGCGCTGAAAGCCTCAGCGACGTACGCGCCCTCTTCTCGAAGCGGTGAGCAGACGCAGTAGGCAAGCATACCACCGGGTGCTACATGAGACGCGAGCGCGGTGAGCAGGTTCTGCTGTCCTGCCTGAAGGACCACAAGGCGTTCGGGCGTGAGCCGGTGCAACAGTTCCGGTCGACGGGCAGCGGTGCCAAGGCCGGAGCATGGTGCGTCGACCAACACAACATCGAACAAGCGGTGGGCGAACTCCCCGCTGCCAACGGTCCAGTCGACAGCGGCGGTTTCAACGGAAACCGTGGGAAAATGGCGCGCGCACGCCTGCAGCAAAAGCTCAAGTTTTTCCGGGTAACAATCCGCCGCGCTTATCTCAAGTGAGGTGTCTCGGCGCAAGAGCGCGAGCGTCTTGTGCCCCCGGCCCGCGCAGGCGTCAAGTACGCTTGCGCCCCGCCGCAGCGGTAAGCACTCGGCGATGAGCTGCGAGCCTTCCTCCTGTATCCAAGCCTCATGGCGTTGAATCGGCGCGAGACGGTCAAGGCTGCCCGCGCGGCGTACGTTCAGAATCAAGGGATGGAAAGGGGAAACGTTAACCTCCGCGTCGTCGCGGAGGGCTCGCTGCATCTCGTCGAAGGCGTCGGCATCCCGGCAGGCAATGCCGGTTTTAGGCGGCATGGGGGCATAGCTCAGCGACCGCGCACGTGCCTTCCCGAGCGAGCCCGCAAGGCGGTCTTCGATCCAACGGGGCAGCGCCATGTGCTCGTTCAGTGTGGGTGGGTCGCGGAGCACGGCACGCAGCACCGCATTCGCAAGGCCCCCGAGAGGCCTTGAACGCTTGACCTTCAGGTAGGCAACACACGCACCGACCGCCGCGTGAGCAGGCGCGCCCATGCATGCGATCTCGTAGAGCGATACGCGCAATGCGTTGCGGCACAAACCGTCCATCGCGCTTAGCTTCTTGCGGCAATGCGGCGCCAGCAGGGCGTCGAGCGCGACCTGCATTCTCAGGGTACCGTAGACAAGCTGCGTCAGCCGCGCCCGTCCTTGATCAACCGAGACACTTTCGCTTGATGGGCTTGCCGCACTTGCGGCAAGCCCATCCTGACAGGCGCTGAAGCGCGCTACCTGCGCGGGGGTGACTTCAAGCCCCGGGCCCTCGCGCCCCGCGGCTCTCAAGGTGTGATCAAGCGCTGTGCTCGGCGAAACCCTCGCTGACCCATGCGGCGGTGCGATCACCGCACGGGCCAGCAAGGGTGCGGCAAACGCCGCATCTTTCTCGATACGCCAGAGAATCTCGGCGGCCTGGGCCGCGGGTCGCGGACGCTGCGCCGTAGGGTTCATCCCAAAGGTGTACCCCTTTGCGCAGGGCGCCGCAATTTCGGGTGATACCGCAGGCACTGATCACAGAAGCGAGGAGCGACACAGCTGAACGCGCCAGTTTTCGCCTCACGACACGAGCAGCCCCTCTACAAGGACCGTCGCTAGCTGCGCGCCGTTCGTCGCGGGCGTTTGGGCGGTATCCGGCCCGCCTCCCGCGGGGATGCATCACGCCGTGATTGATATTGAGTAACGAGAGTCGCTAAACTCTCCGGGTGGGGGACCGTGCGGACGACACGTCCGCAACCAAGCGGGTGGGCACGCAAGCTCTATCCGCAACTGAGCCGCCTCCCTCAGGAAAGGCGTGAGTGGCAGGACGTCGGCGCAACGATGTAAAGCGAGCGTTAATTCTCATCGCGGACCCAGACCCCTTCGATGTCCGTCTACTGGAACAGGTTTGCGTGGATGCAGGGCATATTCCGCTAACCGCGGTAGATGGCGACAACCTCCTGGCCATGATGGCGCGAGAGGCGGCCGATTGGGTATTCGTCAGTGCGGACCTGGCACCAGTTTCCGGTCTCGATGTCTTGGAAGCACTGCGTGAAGACAATGTGTTTAGCTCCGTTCCCGTCACGCTCCTGACCTCACCCGGCGCATCTGAGACCTTTAAAGCTGCTGCGCGTGCGCTTGGCGCGCACACGCTTCTGCAAAAGCCGTTGGCGACGCGCTCGCTACGTCAATACCTGCACACGCTTCCTGTGACCAAAACGGTAGCAATGAGCGGCGAAAGGGAGGACGTTTATGCAGCGTCGGCAGCGCAGCCACACCCTGGCAGCAGGAGCGAGCACCCCGAGACCGTCAAAGCTCATCCCAGTGGCATGCCCTGCCCCATGCCCTCAGCGCAGAGTGGTGGCCTGCTACAACCTGGTACCGCGGAGCAGCTTGCCATTGCTCTTGACTACGAACTTACGCGCGCCGCGCGTTTCGTTGGTGCGCTGGGCTGCATTGCCGTGGAACTCGCACCCGGCCCGTACTGCAGCGTCGAAACGCTCGCGGAATTTGTCCGCGAGCAGGTACGCACGCTGGATTACGTATTCTCCACACCGAACGAAGACTTGGTGGTCTTGCTACCGGAAACGAACCGTGCCGGCACTGCCATCGTTGCAGAACGCTTGGCAAGCAGGCTCAGGGAGTCGGCGCACTCCGCTCACGCGCACCGCATCACGTTCATGACCTACCCGGAGGCCGGCACCGATAATCCAGCGCGTTTTCTGGAGCTCGCACGCCACGCTAACCTGCAATCCATGTCGTAGGCAGGCACGGTGGAAGCATCCGCATAACCATGGAGCGTGTTCTAACCGACGATTAGCGGGCTCCAGCAAGGCGGACGATATGGTAACTTGCTAATGTGGGTCCGCTTCTAGGTCACAATACGAATGTCCGTCACCGGGGCAAAACCTACCACGTCCAGACTGAGGACTCGGGTATTAAGCGCCCTCATATCTTTACGCATTGCTTTGCTGATGGAGGCCGCGTCGTAGCAAGCCGCAAGGCTGCATACGGGCACTTAGTCGACACCCCCGCCTACCCGGACGCTGTCCGCGAGCTGATGCGGCATGAACACAAAGCACTCATCGACGCGCTAACGACCGGTGAACTAGACGAGGTGCTTTCGCTCAACACGAAGGACGGTCGGCTCGCCGATGCCACTATTCGTAATGTTGTAGCCCCGGAACACCCTGGCGAGCCTTGCCAACACGAGGAGACGCCTGGTCGCGATGCAACCGCCGCCGGTCCGCCGGAGCCTGCGACGCGGCAACAGCGCCCGCTTGCTCCAACCCCAAGCGACACCGCGGATTCCAGCGCAGAACTCGATATTGCGGCGCTTGAACGCGCTGCGGAAAAACTCTTGAAGGCATCGCCTCTCTTCAACCCCAAACGCGAATCATCGCCGCCAGCGTCCGAACCGATCACACCGGAGGCCGGCGAGCACACGAAGCCACCCGACACCCGAGCGACCGTATCGCATTCGCTCTGCCCGAGCAGCGCGCCTGCAGCGCCAGCGCCCTCGGAGCCGACTGCACCGGCACCCGTATCCTTTAGAACGCGGACCCGCTCAACCGCCGGTCGCTACCAATCGGGGCCCCATCAGGTGCCTGCCGGTATCGATATCATTCCACCCAAACCCGCCCTGAATCCGCCTTCAAATCTGCGACAGCACACCCTCAACGAGGTCATTCTCTCCTATCTCAACGAAGAAAAAGACGACGACGCCAAGCGCTGACACGCCTCCAAGGTAGGCATTCAGACGTCTAGAGCGCGAATCATCTGCGGGAAAGAGCCAGTGGGCTAGCTGAGGCCACTCGCGCGGCATTGAGCCACCTTTCTGAGGCACAGGGGGCAGGATGTTTCAGGAGGGCGGCGCGAGTTCCTCGCTTGAATACCCGAGAGAAGCCGGCCCTTGTAAGATGCCGCATTTGAAGGCTGTCTCGCAACCCGAGGCTGTGCTTCCAACATGCCGCCCGCCCTATGCCGTCGCACGCGTGCCGTTTCGTGAGCCCTTTGATACGTCTTTGCCCCCCGACCCTCAACGAAGGTCAGATGACCCCACCTCCCGGCAGTCGCTCCAATGCATATTGAATCACAAGCATAATCGCCGTAGCCACCCACGTCCCTACCCTCGCCGCGAAGCCCGCCACACCTTGTAAACGGCTTACCGCGTCATTCACGGCTCTTGAAAACGCCTGGACGGCGCGTTCAACGGCGTCATCCACGGACGAGGCTTCCACTAACACACACACGCCGTCACGTTTTTCAGGGACTTTAAGCTCAACTGAACTCTCCATAGACGAAGATTGCTCGCGATATATACTTTCCGCTTCGTACTTCACCTGATTAAACATCTTTCGAGTCGCGGGGACTGAGTCCTTTCCGGTCCCTACAGCAACTGATATGATAAGGTCTACGCGTTCTTTGACTTTGGCAAACATATACCCACCACGCACATCGGTTGAGCCGTCGTAGAAACGTGACTGATAGGGCACTGTCTCTGGACCGAGAAGGACGTCAATCGAAGGTGGCGCCCTGAAAAGGTCCTTCGCCCACGCTTGAGCCTTCGCTAAATCGCCTTTCGCCCCGATACAGACAACATACGATTGTGCACCGAGCTTATCGACGTCTTCAAAGTGATCTGGATACGCCGCATCCGAAACGCAGGCGTAGCACGCACTGAGTATCACAAGCGCACACGGGTTCAGCCCTGCTAGCTCCCGAAAACGAGCGCTTCTGTGGCGGTTGGTTAGACTACCCATCGTGGCGCGTTTTCTTTTAGCGCTTGCCTGATGTCAAGCGAGAAGCGTACTCAAGGGCCAGTTTAGCGGAGACTAGCTCTAATGTGTATCAGCTTACTGCAAAGTCCTCCCTAAACAGTTACTCGCGAACCTTTCGGCATTGCTCTGAGCATTCGGCAAAGCCGTGTGTTTGGCTCAAAGCCTTGTGTATTCGGTTGAGGGCCTAGGATCGAGTGCACCCGCAGCTAAAAACCGCCGCTAACTTAAGGCTCAAGCGTATTCGCTGCGAGAACGCAAGCCGCTGGAGGTCCTCAACCGAACACGCGTGGCCGCAATCCCTGAATCCATGCACGCATAGACTGCTGTCGCGTGGAACGGAGTGCGGTAGTAGGTTAGCGTCATGGGCGAAGGCTACGAAGGTATCGACAGCGCGGCGCGCGTGGGCACGCATGCGCCTGAGGAGGCAGAAGAGCTGCTTGCGTTAGCTAACGAAACCGAGCTCGTGCGCGTGCCTCGGCTCGTTGAGGATGCGTGGGCTGCCTACGGCGATTCGCGCACGATTGTCTCGGCAGAGGAGGCCAGCGCCAACGTTTCCACCAACCAGGTCTTTCGCTTGCGTCTGTCTGATGGCGAACGTGTCATTGCTAAAACATCGTCGTACGCCTCTTACTTTCTCTTTCGCGAGGACCACGACCGGATTCATCTTTGGAACAAGCTGCTTCAGCGCACGCGCTACAAGGATTTTCTAGCCGACGCGCTAGCAGATGGTGCGCGTGTCTTCACCTACTTGGACGGCGAGGCATGGGCCGTTTTTTACAAAAATGCCGACTTCCAGCAAAGTTTGCCACGCCTGCTCAACGAGGATCAAATCGTCAACCTCGCAGAAGAGATTGCTTATTTTCACAAGGAATGCCGAATTATAGCAGGAAAAATTCCGCTCACGTCAGTTTCCATTAAGAGCGATATCATTCACCTGATGGATAGCGTCAGCAGCCCTCGCGCACCACAGTCTTTGCGCATCTCAAACGAGCATATCGCGCTTCTCAAACGCGCTTGCTTTGCCTTCCTGACAAGTCTCGACGAACTTGGCTACGATTATTGGCAGAGGCTACCCCTTCTTATCGATTGGAACATCGGAAACTTTTCAGTCAAATATCGTGGCGAGCGCTTCAAACTACACAGCCGCTGGGACTACGACTGGTTTCGGATGGAATCCCCCACGCTGGATTTTTACTTTCTGAGCCGTGTCGTCAGTGAAGTAGGCGACCGTTCGGACTTCAGCTACCTTCCGGACTGCCTACTGGAGCCGCGCTTCCGGCTCTTTCTCCGAGCCTATCACAGCATCAATCCGCTCACCAAAAACGACTTGCTCTTCCTCAAAGAAGTTTACCGCTTCTTCATTCTCAACTACGTCATTCGTAAAGGCGAGCACTTCTTCAGGCCACATTTCATCAAGCGGCTCAAGCGAGAAGCACTTACCGTCTACTTGCAGCGGCTTGACGAACTCGACTTCACCGTGCTTTTCTCAGTCCTCACCGAAGACACGTAGTTCTCTATCAATCGCCCAAGGCCGGCACCGAACCGCAGAGGGTCCACCTCGGGGTAGGCAACCGATCAGGGGCTCCAGAAAGCAAAAACGCTGCGGAAGGAAGCCAGTGGGCGTTGGGGCCCCGCTTGCCGGCTTTAGGCCAGCCTTTAGAGGTACAGTGGGGGAGGGTTTGCGGGATTCACTCACGTAAACCCGGGGGCATGCGTGTAAAATGCCCCCCTGAACAGTTACCGGGGTATGAAGCGCGTCAATCGACAATACTGCGGCACACGTAGGTTGGAATCACAGAGGTGGAGCCCACGAGTCTTGAGACCTCATCCGCCTGCGTGTTGCCCGAAAGCACGAGCGCCGTATCGATGCCAAATTGGTTGGCGCCGAGAATGTCCATATGTAGGGTATCGCCGACCATCAACACTTCTCGCTTCGTAATATCCGGGTATGTTGCGAGCAAGCGTGCGTAGGCAAAACTGAATATTTGCGTATCTGGCTTACCGAAACGCAAAAACGTTTTACGAGTGATACGCTCTACCATATTGGCAAGACTGCCAACGGCGACGCCCACCTCGCCACCCCCCGCAGGGTAAGAGACGTCTGGGTTTGCGACTAATGTGGTGAGATTGGCGCGCCGAAGTATGTTCACGGCGCGAGTCAGACTGATATTCCAGTCAAACCCTTCGTCATCGAGAAAAGCCAGCGCGACAAGCTGCTGCGCATCCAATACCTCCGCGAGAGGCACCGCCTGCAAACCCGCCGCTTCGATGAAATAGGCCGATTCAGGTTTCCCCAGGTAGGCTACGCATCCGGGCGTCGCTTCAGGCCCTAAATCTCCAAATTTGAGACTCAAAAACTCGCTCGCGAGCATGCCCGAACTAACAATTTTATCCAACGAAAGCAGTGGTCCGCGCTGCGGGTGAACATACGTCAACGCCATAGCTTCCGGCGAACGCGACGCATCGTTGGTAATGATGTAGCAGTCAATGCCGGCATCCATCAGCGCAGCCAGGGCCTCGCCCGCTCCCTCGATCATGCCCTTGCTATTTTTGAGCACGCCGTACGCGTCAAAGAATACCGCGCGGTAACGCGCCGCGAGCGCGCGAAAGCTCGGTTCGAGTTTCAGAGGTGCAGCGGCGGACAATGACATGATACTACCCGGGCATCGCCTCTACGACCCCGCAACGCGAGGCAGGCACGAAGCCTGCCCACGTGAGTCCGGGTCGTACCACATTTGTCTGCCGCGCGGCATAGTCAGACGTAAACCCACGGGGTGCCTTCGCGCGCGTCGACGCCTTTTCAAGTAAGACGGCAACTTTTTGGACACGGTTACTTCCTGGGACCGCTCGTCTTGGCATTCGCACTACTCGGCCTGGTCAGTCGTTTTCTGCACATCTGATTTGGCGTGCAGCTGACCGTCGTACCGGCGGTGGCACTCCATGAAGGGTTCGCGTCGGTGCAGAACCCAGGCCTGTGGCTCCTCGCTTCCACGATTGCGCTGGCATTTTTCGGACGCGCGGCAGGAAGGGTGCGCGCCCTCACACCTCACGCGCCGCGGAGGGCTCCGAGACTACGTATTGCTCCTCGCCAGCGATATCGTCGAACTGCTCCTGTCGGTGTTTCTTTTTCCCGTCCGCGCCGCCTTCCATGCCCGCTTTATCCTGAACATGTCTTGCGGCAAGCCAGTTGCCTGGGCACCAACACCCCGCGCAAGCGACAAGCCGAGCCTCGTCGAAAGCTTTCGCGCCTGCCACACCCCGCTGCTTTTAGGCTTCGCTATCGCGGTCTTGGCAACCGGCACCGGCGCGACAACCCCCTGGTGGAGGGTCCCCATCGCGCCACCCATGATCATTGCCCCTGTTTTCGTTGCGATCACCAGCCGAACCGAACTAGGCGAAGCGCTGAGGCGCTTAGGGCTCCTACGCGTGCCCCACGAACTCGCCCTGCCCGAAGCTCTCGTCGACTGTCACGCACGCAGCGCTGCCACCGATGTTTTGCCGGCGCGCCAGGCGCATCATGCTTAGGTCGGGAGAGGAAGGGTCGCGGTAATGGTGATATCAGCGCCCGCGGCATGCTCTAGGGCAAGGGTAAAGCCACCTTCGACTGCGATGCGGTAGAGGCCTAACTGAGCCAGTTGGCCACCATCTTCGCCCGCCGCAAGCTCACTGATGCGGCGCGTGTAGGCCTCGCGCGGGCCGTGCACCTCAATACTCTTGAAAACGCTCCCAAGGTGCTCAAGATGCCCACGGTCGGGCTGAAGCTGACTGTACGAGGCGATGACAAGCTCGGCGCACTCATGCACGACGCCCATCGTCAAGCGCGCACAAGGGTCGCCCTGCCCTTCCCAGTGGTGATACTTAATCAAATTCTCAGCGAGTTCCTCGACCGCCACCGCGATGGCTGTCAGCACCTCAGCTGGCAGCTCCAATGACCGGGCTAGCGCCTCTGCCGCACCCCGAAGCTTGGCAACGTGGGACCAATCACGTCCTCTCGGTCCACGCAGCTCAAAGGTCATCGAGAGATGTGGATCCGACATTAAGCCGCTCCTGGCGTGACTGACTTTCGGTCCTCAAAAACAAGAGAAGCCGAATGCGCAAGCGCACCCTCGAGAGCAGCGAATAGATTGCTTTGAAATATCACATTACTAGTGTAAGTTATGTGAACAGATGTACCGAGCTCGCTCACAGCTTTTATGGTGCGTATCAGAAACACAAGCATCCGTGAGTTCACAAATTTTAGCGGTGTGAAATCTAGACGAAGCATGCTCGCTGCACGGCTTTCTTCATTTATAATGAACTCACTCAGCCCCGGTGGGGCATCACGCCGGTCGCACACTCCGCGCCAGACGTAGCGCAACGTATCGCCATCCTGCTCGCGCACAACGGTTAGATTATCGCACTCGAATACATCATGGGTCATCGCGATTTATCTCCCCCAAGCAACTCTAACTGTACACCCTATTCGAATAAGGATAACTGGACGCGTAACATTGGTTTCTTTCAGAAACATCACTCCACATGCGCCCCCGAGTAAAGATGGACGCGGAGCCCAGCGCGAGCTCACGCGCGCTTGCGGAATCGCTCCCCTCAAACGTCTATCTAGAATCTCTATGGTAGGCTCGCAAAGCACCCGGGGCCGGGTCAATAGATTTTCTGCACCGCATGCGGCGGCGTAGGGTGGCGAGAGCGCGCGCAAAAGCGGAGCAAGGATACCGTGTTAGCGGAGGCCATCACACCGAACGGCCCTTAGCAAGTTGGGCGGCCACGATCACGACATCGTCGCGCGGTGGGGTCACACCGCGGAAAGCCTCGAAGTGCGCGCTGAGAACCGCGACTGCTTGCTGCGCGTCTTCTGCACGCGCCATCGCATCGAGCGCGGCAGGCATGCGTGCTTCAAGAAATGTCACGTCTTGGGCATTGGGCTGCTCGGTAAGCCCGTCACTGAAGACGGTCAAATAACCGGCATCTTCTACGTCAAAAGCCACCTCAACGTAGACCGCTTCTTCGAGAATGCCCAGAGGCAACCCAGCCCTGAGCGGCAACGGTCGGGACTGACCGGCAGCGCACGCGAGCGCAAGCCCCACATCACCTGCGGCACTCACGCGAATCATGGTTCGAGCGCCGGAACGTTCTAGCTCGATACACGCGGCGCTACACGTCATCTGCGCGCCACCGAATAGCAACATTTCGCGATTAAGCTGCTGCATCACCCGGGCGGGCCCCTTAGTACCGCCGCGTGTCACGCGGCGGTAGAACGAAGCGATGCTCGCCGTACGCAACGCTGCCTGCACACCATGGTCCGTCGCATCGGCAACAAACAGGCGCACCGCCCCCGACCCGCGGTCACCAACATCAACTAGGTCTCCGCCGACAGCTAACATCGGCTCATAGCGCACCGCCACTCCGAGCTGCTTCCACCTCGCTTGGTCACCCAGCAGCGACCGCTGAAATGAGCGGGCTAGCGCGAGATCCTCCTCGATTTCGGCCTTCTGGGCCTCGAGATCCCGATAGGCGAGAAACAACTGCCGTTCCCATAGTTTCGCACGTACCAGGCCGCGGACGCGCAGGACTAGCTCCTCGGGATGAAAAGGGATGCGCAGTACATCGCCGCTGCCGGATCGAAGGTACTCGAGACTGCTGGCAAGGTGATCTTCCTCCGTGAGCGCAACCACAGGGCTACGTGCGAAACGCGCCCCAAGCGCCGCAAAGCGCGGAAGCAGTTGACTTTGAATGAGCGACGGACGGCTCATGTCAACGACCATCAAGTCGGGGAACATCTGCGATGCAACGTCGAGTGCAGCCTCTGCGTCGTGACACGTCTTGACGTGAAAATGTTGCTCCAACGTGCGGCGGATCAGACGCCTAAGGCGCTGATCCGGAGCAACCACTAAAACGGATACCGACTGGAGCAGGCTCTCCGCAACATCTTGGAGTCGTTCCGCCGCAAGGGCGCTGAGTTGCGGCGATTCTGCTCCCGCGGATGGCACCTCCTGCTTATCGGTGAGTGCGCGAATCTCATCAAGAGACATCTCGACAGATTCTTGGCCCTCGCGCCTCGCCGCTCTTTCACCATCCAAGGCCGGCTGCGCCCCCTGCAGCAGACCCGGGGCCACTGGTGCATCGTGCCGCCGCAACTCTATGCGGAAACCCAGACATTCATACCCATGCTTTGGGCGCCGCTCCGGACCAAAGATCTGGCCGCCAAAATTACGCATGTACGCCTGCGCAAGCTCCGGATTAACGAGCTCGTTGCTAAGACTCGATGTCTTTGAGACGGGAAGCGCGCCGAGCGTCGTCCAGCCATCTGCGCGCGCTTCGCCACGCATCGCGCGTGTTGAACTCGGCGCGGGTTGCACCTCGA
Organism: Myxococcales bacterium; assembly: GCA_007131285.1. GTDB lineage: Bacteria > Myxococcota_A > Polyangia > Polyangiales > SLQV01 > SLQV01. The sequence continues at coordinate 20,364 of SLQV01000043.1, read as the reverse complement.
TATCGACTATGACAGCGCACCCTTGTAACGAAAGCTCTAGCTGAATATCAAGTTCATCCGGTGCATCTTGAATGATCTGGCGCAGCACGAACTTAGCGATGTAGCGAAGTCGGTCCGCATCGACGCGCGCCCACACCGGCTCCGGCGGCAGACGGAAATGGACAAGTCCCGGTGGCACGAGGCACCGGTGACGTACCTCATCTACCAAAGCACGTATCCAAGCCCCAAGGTCAATGGGGTACGCGCGCGCATTCGTAGAATCTTCGCCCGGTGATTTAGGTGCCAAAATATCAATGCTGCCGGCGCGGTCCAAAGCGCGTACCGGCACGGCCGTCTCGTCGAGGCGTTCGCGTAGCAAAGCCGCAAAGCGTTCGCTTTCATCAAAGCGGCGGCGCACTTCGTCCATGGCCCGCACGAGACTGACGCGCTGCTGCGCGTTAATCGTGTCACTGACCGAAAGGCGCCCGAGCAATACGCAGCACGTAGCGACAAGCCACGCGAGCATTCCCGCGGGCACTAACGCGAGCGCAGCGCGCACACCTGTGTCGAGGCCGTCAGCACTAAACCAAATAGCCAAGGCTAGGACCACACCCATCGCGGACGCACAGGCGCGCGAAAAGAGGCGTGTCGACTGTGGCTCGGCGGACCAGGTCACCGCGAAACCAAGCTGAGGCTGGGGCGAGGCACCTCCCTTCTGCTGCCGCGGGACAGACGCGGACGTCACGCACGCGTAGGGCAGTTGCCAGAACGCAGGAAAGGCTTCGAGCATTCCGATCCAGTACTCGTGCAAACACGCTGGCAAAGCGCCCGCCTGCACTTCTAGAACGACAACGGCCGAAAATGGCCCATCTCTGGACACTAGGCGGAAGATACCGCCGATTTGCAGGCGATTCACACGCTGCAAAAAAGCCTCGAGACCGCGTGTAGGCGGTTTAAAGCGGTCTCCCATGCGCTGCCTAGGTTTCCACTCGAGCGCCGTCTCAACGAGGTGGCGCCCCGCGAGCGCGGCGAAATGGGGATGTCTCGTGTGCTCAGCAAGATGGTCGAGCCACAGCGCTGCGTGGTCGAGCCCGAGACCGCTCTTCAAGCCACACGCAGGGTCGATGTTCCAATAGTTTGCTTCCGCCGCGTCTGGAGAAACAGCATCGGCACACCTAAGCAAGGCGGTCACAGCTTTCGGAGATAGTTTGGCCACGCCCACACGAACTCTAATGGCTTAATAGCCAAAAACACTGATGAACAGGGTTCCACAACATAACCATAGCCGCACGAACTAATGCAAGTGCCACCTATTTCCGTCCGAAAGACGGCTGCCGCTTGTCTCTCAATGGAGAGACTCTGCGACAGACGGCCAAGCCCCGCTCGGATGGGTGCGGCTGGGCTCAGGGTTTATCGATAGGCAACGTATCGAAGAGCGCTAGGAGCTGGTCTGGGTCGGGCCTGGTGGCGTAGTCGTTATCCGAGTGCACAAAGTGCACTGACGCAGGTGACCCACCGACGCGGCCGATTATAAATACCGCAGGGACAGCGATCGATTGATGGGCCTCGCCAGACGCCGCCTGGACGTCGATCCCGTAACCTCGCAGTTTAGCGACCGTATCGGCATCGAGCTCGTGCACCACACGGAAGGCACGATGTGCCGCGAGCTTGGCATCTGAAAATACGGGAAAAGGCAGGCCACGCGCCTCTGCTAGCGCGGCAGCATTCGCGACGCGGTCGACGCTGATGGCAGCGATACGCACGCCACGTGAAGCGAAGGCATCAAAGCTTTCGGAGAGTTGGTGCAGCTGCCAGTTGCAGTAAGGACACCAGCCGCCCCGATAGAAGACAAGCAGTGCGGGGCCCTGGCTCCAAACGTTCTCAAGCTGCACAAGCTTGCCTTCCAGATCACGCACGCTTGCCGTCGGTGCTGGCGTCGCCAGCGCAAGTCCTGTCCCCGGAGCCCGAGTGCCAAGCTTGTCGTCGGCGGTGCGCAGCGTCTTTTTCATGCTCGGGTCGCCACCTGACGCGCGGCCCTGGTCGCGTGATGGCGTGTTAGGTGCAGCGCTCTGCGTTCCCCCACATGCAGCGAGAGGCGCACACAGCGTGCATAGCCAAACGCATACACTGAAACGCGAGGAGTGTAGGAGCAGAGGCCGGGAACGAGCATGTCTAACGCCTCCGAATCCTTCGAAACGCAAAAGCCTCTCGGCAAGGCCGCACGCACCACCCCAAAGCGTGATGCAGCGCTTTAGGCGTGCAGTCGCGCGTGATCTGCTTCGCACATGCAACCGATGCGTTCTCGTGGTCGCGTCTTTCATAATCCCCTCCGTGTAGGCGAGCCCTAGTATCTAGTGCGCGCCGCGCCGGCCTTCAATAGCGCTGCGCTTGACCGGGCGTGAGAGCCGGTGGCGCCAGCGTCCTGAAGTGGCCGCCCACGCACTCCATCGTTCATGCAGCAATCCTACGACTTGCTTGTACGGCGCGGGCGGCGACACGACTCGCACCGGCTCGGTCCGCTGGCGGCCCAGGAAGTCGATCCACTCGCCGCCCTGTCGGCGTTTCCCAACGAGCGCCTCGACCCAATCGCGGGCAAGCGACGTGTGGCGGGGATCATCGATGACTTGCTCGCGGACTATCGAGAACTCCGACCGGCGAGGCCCATCGACACCTCGCTTTTGGTGGAAGCACGCGGTACCGGACGCAGCGCATCTGTAGAAGCCCTCACCGTTTAGGGCGATATAAGCGCTTCGAACTCGAGAACGCGAAGCTGCCCCGGTCCCACAGCCCACGAGCCTTGGCTGCCGCCATAGCGCTCCCGACGGGAGCAGCCCACGACCCTCTTGTGCACGTACTTCGCGAACCCGAGTCGCCACCCACACACGGCCGAGCCGTGCGCCGCATTACCTACATGCGCTCGACAACCTCCAGGCCGAGCAACTCAAGCCCGGTGGCAAGTTGCTGCGCCGTCGCATGGCAGAGAGCCAGTCTGCGCGCGCGCACCGCGCCTTCCGAACCCAACACACTGCACGCCGCGTAGAATGCTGAGAATTCCCGGGCCACGCTATAGAGATGGTCCGCGAGCAAATGTGGCTCAAGCGCGTTAGCAGCATGCGCCACGGCATCAGGAAACGCAGAGAGCGCGACCGCAAGCGCCACCTCTTCCGCAACCGCGCTGTGTACATCCAAACTGTCAAGCGAGGCTTCCACATGCGTCGCGCTATCCACCTGCCGAAGCATTGAGGCAATACGCGCGTACGCGTACAGCAAATAGGGGCCCGAGTTGCCTTGAAAGGATATCAACTTGTCGAGGTCGAAGCGATAGTCACTGCCTCGGTGCTGCCGGAGGTCGGCATAGATCACCGCACCCACTCCTACTGCCCGAGCCGTATCGGCGGATACATCACTTTCAAGGTCGATCCCTTGCTCCGCCATGCGTTCGCGAGCTTTCTCGGTGGCGGCGTCAAGCAGCGCTAGGAGCGGCATCAGGTTCCCTGCCCGACTCTTGAGTGGCGATCCATCTGTACCGAGCACCGAGCCGAAAGAAACGTGCGTACAGCGCGCCCCTAAACCGAGCATCTTACCTAGTGCAAAGAGTTGCTGAAAGTGAAGCGACTGCCGCGCATCGACCACGTAGAGTATCTCATCTGCGCTCAGTTCTTCGTTACGTGAGATCAGCGTCGCAATATCACTTGTTGAGTACAAAAACGCGCCGTCGCGTTTGCGCACAATGAACGGCGCCTTTGGTGCCGCCATACCGCCGAGCCTCGCCAAGTTCTCCTCGAAGAACACAACAACCGCGCCGTCATCTTCCCGCGCCAGGCCTGCGCTCAACAGCCCCTCAACCACCCCCGCCAGCCGGTCTCGGTAGTAACTCTCCCCGCGCCACATATCAAACGCGACACCTAAACGCGCGTAGACGGCATCAACCTCCTTTCGCGTCGCTGCACATAACGCGGTCCAGATTTCGAGTGCGCCGGTTTCGCCGGCGTGAAGGTCCGCCAAGTGCGCCCGCGCCTTGGCCGCAAAGCGCTCGTCGTCCTTCGCTCTAAGGCGGGCCCGCTGGTAGAGACCCTCAAGCGCCTCAAGCGTTTGCGTTGCGAGCTCGCTCGCCGCCAACCCTTCGTCCTCCGCCTGTGCAAGCAAGAGTCCAAAGTTGGTGCCCCAATCACCGAGATGATTGTCCGCAACCACCTCACAGTCGACGTACCGCAAGAGACGCTTAAGCGACTCGCCAATCACCGTCGTGCGCAAGTGACCAACGTGCATGCGCTTAGCGATATTTGGCGCCGAATAATCAATCAAAACACGGAGGCCCTGCGGCCGCACGCTGGCGCCACAGGCCGCAGGCTTCCAGCTTCGCTCACTTAACGCGAGCTCGAAGAAACTCTCCGGCTTTACCCAGACGTTGACAAACCCTGGGCCAGCAACCTCAGCCCGTTCGATCCAGCCAAAGCCCTCCGCACGTATGCCGGTGACCACCTCCTCCGCGAGTACACGTGGGGCCCGTTTCTGCGGTTTTGCTAAAGCGAGACACCCATTGGCTTGGAAGTGCCCGAAATGCGGCTGCACTGACCGGACGACATGCGCGGCCGCATCCTCGCCAAAGCGGGATGCAAATACACGCTGAATGTCTGCGCTTACCCGACCGAGTAGGCTGAGAGTCATTACGGCCTAGAGAGCGAGCTCTACACGCGACAAAGGCGCTCCGTCGCCGTCGCGATAACCGAGCTTCGCTATACGCAGGTAGCCGCCCCCACAACCTTTTTCGGCGTTGCGCGACGCGAATCCGGCGCCAACCTCGTCGACCAGCTTTCGCACAACCCAGACTTCCTCCGCAACCCCGCCAGGTGCCGTCCTGACCGCACGCTCCGGGAGATCACGTCGTAGCTGCCGAAAGCAATGAACCCGCTGGGGACTGGACGGACCACCGTTGTTAACGTCACCACTCGCCTTCAGCCGCACGGCCTTGGTAATCAGCGGTTCAAGAAATCGACGGATCTCTTTAGCCTTCGCGTCGGTCGTTGTGATTGCACCATGCATAACGATGTTCGCGCTGAGATTGCGAAGCATCGCTCTGCGATGGGGTGCATTCCGTCCAAAACGTCGACCAGCTTTACAGTGTCTCATCGCCAAACTCTCTTAACTACGCTACTCAAACCGTGGAAGCAGCCCTAACGAGCACCACGCTATTCAGACTCGTTTTGTTCCTGCCACCGCTTCAACAAACCCGGCCAGTCGTCGAGATGCATTCCAAGACCAAGCCCCATCTCCGTCAGGATTTCCTTGATCTCTCTCAAGGACTTCCGACCGAAGTTTTTTGTCTTTAACATCTCGCCCTCGCTGCGTTGAACCAACTCTCCGATGAGTTTGATCTCCGCGTTCTGCAGGCAGTTAGCGGAACGCACCGACAGCTCTAGTTCGTCAACCGAACGGAAAAGATTGTCATTGATGGGCGCATCTGCATCGAGACGCTCAAGCGGTTCATCTTCTTCTTCGAAGTTAATGAAAACCGTAAGCTGTTCCTTTAGGATCTTTGCCGCGTAGGCGAGCGCGTCCTGTGGCTTGACAGCCCCGTTGGTCCATACCTCTAACGCGAGACGGTCGTAATCGGTCATCTGCCCGACACGCGCGTTGGTCACACTGTAATTTACTCGTCTTACCGGTGAATAAAGCGCGTCAATCGCGATTGTTCCGAGCGCAATGCCTGGCACTTTACTGCGATCGCCCGGGACATAGCCACGCCCAACCGTCACCGTAAGTTCCGCAGAAAACCTGCCGCCTTCACCGACCGTGCAAATCACCTGCTCCGGATTCAACACGCGAAGCTGGTCATTGACCTCGAGATCTCCCGCGCGGACCACGCACGGCCCCTCTTTCGACACCCGGATCACCTGGGGCCGCACGGTGTAACTCTGAATCACCACCGCCTTGAGGTTCAACACGATGTCCGTAACGTCCTCAACCACATCTGGCAGCGAGGTAAATTCGTGCAGTGCACCGTCTATTTTGGCCGCACTTACCGCAGCACCTTGTAAAGACGACAAAAGCACGCGTCGCAGGCTGTTGCCCAGCGTTGTCCCGAATCCACGCTCAAGCGGCTCACAAACAAACTTTGCGTAGTTGCCACCAGCGCCTCCGGTGCTCACAGGGATGGAGCGCGGCCGAATCAGCTCTCGCCAGTTGCGTGCAGTAAGATTGGTAGAAGTCATTTCTTGAACTCGGCTTTTCTCTAACGGCGGATTGTTTTCTTGTGTACGCACACCGTGCTTATCGTGAGTAGTACTCAACAATCAGTTGCTCTTGAATCGGAAGGGTAATGGCCTCGCGAACAGGGAGCGTCAATACTTTACCCTCGAGCTTGCCGTCAGCGCCCCGCTCAATCCATTCGGGCATCACACGCGACGACGACTGGGCAACCGCATCCGAAAATACGCTCTTGCCGCCACTCTTTTCCCTAACACTGACTACATCGCCAGGACTCACGAGAAAACTTGGAATATTTACCCGCTTCCCGTTCACGAGAAAGTGGCGGTGAAGCACAAGCTGCCGCGCTTCCGCACGGGTGCGGGCAAAGCCAAGACGAAACACCACGCTGTCCAGGCGGCGCTCTAGGTATGCGAGCAGGTTCTCACCCGTGACCCCCTTGGTGCGATCCGCACTCTTAAAGTAGCCGCGGAACTGTGTCTCGAGCACGCCATATATCCTTCGCACTTTTTGCTTTTCGCGCAAACGAACACCGTACTCCGTAAACTTGGAACGCCTCTGACCATGTTGGCCTGGTGGGTACGGGCGCCGATCGAAGGAGCACTTATCCGTATAACAGCGCTCACCCTTCAGAAATAACTTGGTCGCCTCACGACGACACAGCTTACACACCGGTCCGGTATACTTAGCCATAACTAACTCAAACCTCTCGAACTTCTTCGCACCCGATTAACAAGAACAAAACGGGGGCAGCGCACTACTTCAGACACGTCGCCGTTTCGGTGGCCGACACCCATTGTGCGGGATGGGGGTGATATCTCTTATAAGTGTCACGCGCACCCCGGCTTGCTGAAATCCGCGCAACGCTGACTCGCGCCCGGTTCCTGGTCCTTGAACGAAAATCGCCAAAGACGATAGCCCGTGGTCCGCCGCCTTCCTAGCCGCATCCTCAGCGGCAATCTGCGCCGCAAAGGGCGTGCTTTTACGCGATCCCTTGAATCCGCGGGCGCCCGCGCTTGACCACGAAATCACATTGCCCTGAAGGTCGGTGATAGTCACCAACGTGTTATTGAAAGTTGCGTGCACGTGCGCGATGCCGCTTCCTACGTTCTTCTTAACCTTCTTCTTTTGCCTGGGTGCTGCCATTGCTTTACTTTCGGCGCCACGCGCCTCTCTCTTACCTATCTAGAAACGCTATTGAACGCAGGCACCCGCTTCTGCATGCGGGCCGCGCCTGAACCTCGAATCAGATCGCACAATGGCCTAACGCTTTCGCGCCGCTACCCCGCCACGCCTGGGACCCTTCCGCGTGCGTGCGTTTGTATGCGTCCGTTGCCCCCGCGCGGGCAGCCCCTTTCGATGCCGCAGGCCCCGATAGCAACCCAAGTCCATCAGGCGCTTGATGCTCAATGACACGTCCCGCCTGAGATCTCCTTCGACGCGATATTTTGATTCGATAATATCACGTAACGACTTGACTTCATTTTCATCAAGTGTTTCTGCTTTACGTGTTCCGTCCAAGCCGGTGAGCTCACACAGCTCCGCCGCGCGCTTGGGACCGATACCATATACGTAGGTCAGCGCGATGCGTAAATGTTTACGACCCGGTAGATCGACGCCTGAGATTCGAGCCATTCTTAACCCTGCCTTTGCTTGTGCCTGGGGTTGACGCATACAACGCGCACCACACCCGCGCGCCTGATAACCTTACAGTCATCACAGATTTTCTTAACGCTAGGACGAACTTTCATTTCACTTCCCCAAACAAACCGATCCGTAAGCTGGCTTTGAAAGCTTGCCTGCCAATGCGGAGTGCGGCGCACCTGCTGGAAACCTTGTGTTCCGCCAATCACCTCTAGGTGCCCACAAGGCCACCCCTGCTCCCTTGGGCGAAACCTTCGACTAACCGGCCGTAGACTTCGTCGACGCTCCCTAGCCCTGAAACGACAACCGCTTCTCCCCGCGGACCATACCACGAGATAAGCGCCTCCCTTTGCGCCTCAAAAGCCTTAAGCCGTTTCTCCACCACCTCAGGCACGTCGTCGGGACGCTGCCGTATTTGGTCGGAGCCGCAGGACGAACACTGCCCATCCGGCGGGGCGGGATTATATACGACATGATAGGTTTGTCCACATGCCAGGCAGACTCGGCGTCCGGCGAGTCGCTCCCTAAGCACGTCGAGTGGCACGTCTACAAACGCTGCGCAGCTGAACTCTGCGCCCAATTCCACGAGACGTCCGGCCAATGCCTCGGCCTGGGCGTAGGTCCGCGGAAAGCCGTCAAACACTACAAATGCATCCGCGTGGAACGATCGCATGGCTGCAGCGACGACATCCAAGACCACGTCGTCTGGCACGAGCGCGCCACCCGCCATGAAGCCCTCGACCCTGCGCCCCAGATCCGACCCTTTGGCAACTGCTTGGCGCAGAAGATCGCCCGTGGAGCAATGGACAACGCCCATGCGCTCCACCAAAAGGTTTGCCTGAGTACCCTTGCCCGCGCCGGCAGCCCCAACCAACACCGCACACTTCATGCGTCCACCCTACGGCCACTAAGCCGCCGCTCGCTCGAGCGGCCACCAATATTTTCGTAACGCTGAGTGATAAGATGAGCTTCAGCCTGTTGCACCGTATCGAGCGCAACGCCCACTACAATCATGAGCGACGTACCCCCAAGATAAAACGGGACCCTTAGCTCACTCTGCACCAGCGTCGGGAGCACGCAAACCGCAGCAACGTAAAGCGCACCGCCAGCGGTTAAACGCGTCACAACGTAATCAATATACTCAGCCGTTGCTTTGCCGGGCCGGAGCCCCGGCACGAACGCTCCCTGCTTCTTTAGGTTCTCAGCGACCTCAACGGGCTGGAACGTCACTGCGGTGTAGAAGAAACAGAAGAAGATAATCAAACCGCCAAAGACAAATGTGTACGCCCAGTTGCCTGGCACCAGCAGCTCGAGAAACCAGCTCATCCCAGGCACATCTATATTCTGCAAGGTCATCGGAAACATCAGGAGAGACGACGCGAAAATAGGCGGAATCACGCCGGACGCGTTCACCTTGAGCGGCAAATGTGAAACCTGCCCTCCGGTTGCGACCCCGGTCCCCGAGCTTCTCCGTGCGTACTGAATAGGAAGGCGACGCTGACCTCGCTCAAAAAAGACCACCACCGCGACCAAGATCAAAACGATAAACGCCACGGCTAACATGGTCACCGGCTGAATCTCACCAATCGACACCTGGGTAAACAGCTGTCGCATCGCACTAGGCAGATCGGCAACTATGCCAGCAAAGATGATGAGTGATATGCCGTTGCCGATTCCTTTTTCCTGAATCTGCTCGCCGAGCCACATCAGAAAGCAGGTCCCCGTCGTCAAAGATACCACCGTCAACAAGCGAAACATCGGACCCGCATCGACGACCACTGAGCCGAACTGAGACTGAGAGTTAAGGCTCTCCAAGTAAAAGGAAATCCCAAAACTTTGGAACAAACTCAACAGAACAGTCCCGTACCGCGTGTACTGGTTGATTTTCCTTTGACCCGCCTCGCCTTCTTTGCGGAGCTCCGCCAACGGATGGAAAACGACCCCCATCAACTGTAGAATGATGCTAGCGCTCACGTACGGCATAATGCCGAGCGCGAAAATCGATAGTTGCTCCAGCGCGCCGCCGGAGAACAAATTGAACATACCTAGAAACGTACCGCTCTGATCCTGCACAATCTTGCGCATCACGTTGCGGTCAACCCCTGGCGTCGTAACAAATATACCTACACGGTATACTGCCAGCATTCCCAGCGTAAAAAGCAGACGACGCCTAAGCTCGCCAGCGCGAAAAATCTGACCTACTAGCGACATAACTCCCGGCTACTCCCTCAACAGGTATCAAGGCCTATCTCGATCCACGTGAAAAGGAAAGCTTAGAATGCCTTCCGGCTACCGTTGCCAGGCCCACTGCAGATATCCTCGACAGGATTGTCCCTGAATATGCCTTTTCTCCTGCTGAAACGGCTCGGTGTGGCTGCACCGGGACGTCGTTCGCACAGTCCCTTATGCGCCTATCCACGCGCGTAGCACGCCGCCCTCGCCTTCGACGCCCAAAGCGGCAATGTTCACACCTAAAAGGCCCTTCCTAACGCGACGTCGCGCTGCTCAAAGCCGCCGTGCCGACATCGACGCTCCCACCTTGGCCTTCAATCACCCCGCGCGCACCTGCAGTGCAGCCATCCGCCGTCACAGCTATGGGACCGTTCAAAGAACCAGTCGCAATAACTTTAAAGCGGAACTGGGCCTTGGATGAGCCGAATCGCTGCTGAAGCAACTGACGATCGACCTGACCTATGCCCTCTGCCCTAAGCCGCTCCAACTGCAGCAACGTGACTTCACGCCATGGGTGCTTCGGGGAATTGGTAAAGCCAAACTTCGGAAGTCGACGCTGGAGGGGCATTTGACCACCCTCGAAACCGACCTTTCCGATTCCGCCCGAGTTCCGAGCTTTTTGTCCCTTTTGGCCGCGCCCGCTGGTCTTTCCTAGCCCGGACCCTACGCCGCGCCCCACCCGCTTAGGACGGTGACGCGCACCCGGGGCAGGGGACATTGACGAAAGAATCGGAGCTGACTCAACCTGGTCTGACATGACAAATCCCTACTTTACCCAACCTTAAATCACATTCCAAACGAAGCCACGCCCGGACCGAAACACACCCACGACAACCGCAAGATTGGCCAATCACCTAACTCGAATTATCGTCTCACGACTTCTGTCGCGACACTCGCGCAGTCCATCTAAGCACGCTGGCGCATGCCGAAAGCAATGCGCCTAAGTCTCATCGACGATGAGAAATGGAAGCACTTTCTTGACCGCTCCGCGAATCTGAGGCGTATTTGCCTTGATTACACTATCGCCCGGTCGCTTTAACCCCAAAGATTCTAGGACTTTTTTAGACTTAGGGTTCATCCCGATGGGCGAACGGATTAACTTAATCTGGAGCATTAGACTATCTCCCGGACCTTCAGCCCACGGCGCGCCCGCATGGCTTCCTTGGTCTCAAGCTGAGACAACGCCTTCAGCGTTGCATGCACAACAGTATGCGGATTAGTCGTCCCAAGAATCTTCCCGAGAACATCCTTCACGCCCGCCGCCTCAAGCACCGCGCGCACCGCCCCGCCTGCAATCACCCCTGTACCTTCAGATGCGGGTCGCAGCACCACGTTTCCCGCACCGAACTCGCCCAAAACGCGATGCGGTATCGTTCCACCCACAAGCGGCACTTTCTTAAGTGCCTTGCGCGCCTTCTCATTCCCTTTGCGGATGGCATCAGGGACCTCATTTGCCTTACCGAGACCCACGCCGACGTGGCCATGGCCGTCGCCAACAACCACGAGCGCGCTGAAGGAAAAGCGTCGCCCGCCCTTTACTACCTTCGCTACACGGTTGATATGCACCACACGGTCGGTGAGATCCGCCTGAGAAGGCTCGTTCGCTAGTCTAGACATATGAGAACCCTTAAAACCTCAAACCACCTTCACGCGCGGCTTCCGCGACGGCCTTAACCCTACCGTGATACCGAAATCCATTCCGATCGAAGACCACTGACTCAACACCTACCGACTTACACGCCTCGGCAAGCGTCTTGCCAACGATTCGTGCCGCCTCAACTTTCGAGCTGCCTTTTAGGCCAAAGGTAGACGCAGAAGCGAGCGTCTTTGCAGACGCGTCGTCAATCACCTGAACAAAGAGATGCTTAGCACTGCGAAAAACGCAAACCCTTGGCTGCCCGCCGCTGCCCACAACCCGCTTCCTGACGGACTTCTGCCGCCTCGACCGGGCAAGGCTCCTAACTTTTGCTACATCAGCCATATCTACTTCCTAAACTTCCTATCGACCCTTTGCACCGGACTTGCCCGCCTTTTCGCGGATCTTCTCACCCATGATGCGCACGCCCTTGCCCTTGTATGGCTCGGGTGGCCGGAAGCTCTTAACCTTAGACCGAAACTGCCCAAGCAATTGGTTGTCCACTGACTCAAGATGAATCCGTGGCCGCTTTGTACCACCTTCGTCGACTGTCTCTATTTTAACCGATATGTCCTTCGGCACCTCGACAACCACGGGATGCGATAAACCAAGCAACAATGTCAGCTTTGATGACGCTAGTTCCGCCCTGTAGCCAACACCATAAAGGTCAAGGGCCACCTTGTACCCTTCGGTAACACCCTTAACCTGCGCCTGAAGCAACGCTCTGACCAAGCCTTGCATCTGGTTGCTCTGACGACCGCAGCTGGAGGCGTCAACACGCGCAAACCCGTCTTCCTGCGCGACGGTAACGCCCAAGGGCAACGGCCGAAGCACCACACCTTTTGGCCCTTGGACACGGAGCTCGCTACCCTGAGCGACAATACTTACGCCCCGAGGCACAGCCACGGGCTGCTTACCAACCCGGCTCTGCGCCTTAGGCAAGGGCCCCGCAGCGCTATTTAATTGCTCTGACTGTGACATCTCTTACCAGACCTCAAATAGAAACTCGCCACCAATGCCCCGTTTGAAGGCCTGACGACCAGACATAACGCCTTGTGACGTCGAGAGCACGGCCTCGCCAATTCCGTCACGAACCAACGGTATTTTCCGAGCCTCAACGTAAACCCGGCGACCGGGCCGACTCACGCGCCTACCGCCCTTCAGCACGGGCTCACGGTTTTCTAAGTACTTAAGACCTAACGTTAGGCTCTTTTTTTCCTTGTCCACCGTAACGTTACGTACATAGCCTTGCTCGACCAAAACACGCGCGAGCTCCACGCGATGCTTCGATACCGGCATCACAACCGCCTCATGCCCCGCACTTGAGGCATTCCGAACGCGCGCGAGAAAATCTGAAACTGAATCAATCATGATGCCACCTTAACCTCAACGCCTGAAAGGCATCCCCAGCGCTTCAAGAAGTGCTACCGATTTTTCTTTAGAGCCGTTACGGAAAACAAGCGTCACGTTCATTCCGTGAACCGCCTCGACCTTGTCGTAATCAATCTCGGGGAAAATATATTGCTCCTTGAGCCCCATCGTAAAATTCCCGCATGGATCAAACCCCTTGCGGGACACACCCTTGAAATCCCGAACCTGAGGCAAGGCGACATTCACAAGCCGGTCAAGAAACTCCCACATCCGGTCCCGCCGGAGCGTCACCATGCAACCGATCGGCATATTCTCTCGGAGCTTGAAACTCGCAATCGATTTCCTTGCTTTGGTAACAACCGCTCTTTGCCCAGCAAGTTTAGTAAGCTGGTCGCGGGCCGCCTCAATCAGCTTGGGATTCTCAACCGCCTTGCCGAGCCCCATATTCACCACAACTTTGTCAAGCCGCGGAACCTCCATAGGATTCTTAAGCCCGAAGTTCTGCACTAGCTTAGGAACGGCAGCTGATATGTAACGCTCACGAACCAATGACTGCCCACTCATTCCGCACCTGCCTCTGCCGCGTCTTGTGCAGCAGCCACGCCTGACTCTTTCGCTGAAGCAAGGTTTGCAAGTTCACGCTTCAGAACGTCCTGGCCGCCTTTGACCAACGTCCGCACACGCTCCCCGTTCCGCTCAACCACCCTTATTCGAGACGGCTTTCCATCACTCGTCACGTGCGCGATATTAGAAACATGCACGGAAATCGGCAGTTCCACAATCGTTCCCTGCGCCTCGCCAGGCAGCGCTTTACGATGCCGACGGCGCGTTGGCGCGCCCTCTACGAAGGCACGCTCCTTTGTCGCTGTAAATCCAACCAGTGCACCGGTAAGACCCCGATGGTTACCAGAACGTACCACTACGGTATCGCCAATCTGTAGACGCTGGGCCATGTCACACCACCTCCGGCGCAAGTGAGATAATCTTCATAAAACGCTTTGCCCTGAGCTCACGGGCAACCGGACCAAAAATACGGGTGCCGAGCGGCTCACCAGACGCGTTCAACAGCACGGCGCTGTTGCCATCAAAACGAACCAGGGTACCGTCAGGCCTCTGCGTGGCAGCGGCCGTCCGAACGATCACCGCCTTGGTCACGTCGCCCTTTTTGACGCGTGCCCCGGGCAATGCCTCTCGAACAGCAACCACCACCACATCACCGACCCCGGCATAACGCCGCCGACTTCCACCAAGTACCTTTATACAGGTCACTCGTTTTGCACCGCTGTTGTCAGCGACGCTTAAGACTGTTTCGGTTTGTATCATGACTAAACCTCATCCGGCCTTTCCACGAGGCGCACTGCGACCCAGCGCTTGGTTTTTGACAACGGCCGACTGGCTCGAATCTCTACAAGGTCCCCGGACCGGTAGGTCTCGTTCTCATCATGCGCATGGTAGCGCTTTCGCTTCTTCACATACTTGGCGTAAATGGGGTCACGAAACCGCCGGGACACCTCAACAACGAGCGTCTTCTTTGCACGTCCGTCTGATTCAGTGTTATTGACCACTCGACCAACGAGCAGACGACGTCGCCCTAGAACTTTTACTTTATCTTCCATGTCCGACACTTCTTCTAGGCCTTCTCGCGCAGCAGAGTAAGAAGACGCGCTATTTGCTTCCTAGAGCGTACTACCTCGGCAGACTTAGTAGCTTGGCCTACGGACGCTGCCATACGCTTCTTCCACAAAGTCTCCCGCTCGCGAATGACCAAGCTTTCTAGCTCTTCTTTCGGAAGAAGACGCAGTTCCGATGCAATCATAGTGCTTCACTCCTCGCCCGAAACTTTATCGGCACAGGCAACTTCACTCCCGCCAAACGGAAGGCTTCCTCGGCAATGGCTCGGGGCACCCCTTCAATCTCGAAGAGCATCTTTCCGGGCTTTATCACCGCTACCCACTCCTCGACACTACCCTTGCCCTTACCCATGCGGGTCTCAAGCGGCTTTTTCGACAGCGGCTTATCGGGAAACACGCGAATATATAACTTGCCTGCGCGCTTAACCCTCCGCTGAATCGCCATACGCGCCGCCTCGATTTGCCTCGACGAAATGCGCCCGCATTCAACGGCCTGCAGACCAAACTCCCCGAAGGAAACATCACTACCGCGATAAGCAAGCCCGCGCATGCGGCCCTTCATTTGCTTCCGGTATTTCGTACGTTTAGGTAAAAGCATGGTGAGCCACCAAAAACAAACTAACTAACTAATCTTGCGAAACCAACGTGCTTGACTAACGCCCCGGCACCGCGCGACGACGTTGAGATAGAATCTCGCCTTTGCAGATCCAGCATTTCACACCCACTGTACCCGCCGTCGTATGCGCCGTTGCGACGCCGTAGTCGATATCTGCCCGTAGCGTATGAAGTGGCACACGACCCTCACGGTAGCCCTCAGTTCGCGCAATCTCCGTTCCGCCGAGACGCCCCGAGGCTCGAACTCGAATACCTTTTACGCCGAGCTTCATCGCGGTAGAGACGGCTTTCTTCATAGCTCGTCGGAAAGCGACCCGTCGCTCAAGCTGTGTGGCAATATTCTCTGAGACCAGTCGTGCGTTAGTCTCCGCCTTGCGGACCTCGCGAATATCGAGAAACAAATCACTCGCGGTAAACTTTTGCAAATTCCCCCTCAGCGAATCGACGCCCGCACCGCGCTTGCCAATGATGATCCCGGGCCGTGACGTCAGAACGACAACCTTCACTTTGTTAGCCGCTCGCTCGATCTCCACATCCGCAATTCCTGCGTGGGTAAATTTCGCCGAAATATACTGCTTAAGCTTAATGTCTTCGCTTAGCCAACGAGAATAAAGCGCGTCTTGAAACCACTTGGACTTCCAAGGCTTCGTAATTCCAACCCGAAAACCGTAAGGATGTGTTTTCTGACCCATACTCTTCTACTTCCTATCGCCCCAAGCACCGCGCCTTGACTGACCCGCGTGGAGGTTTATCAGGCGCGCCGGGCGCTCGCCTCGATGCCGAAACCCAGGGCCTTCACTCGCCAACTGCAATCTCAATGTGACTCATGCCCTTTTGAATCTGGGTCGCGCGCCCCATTGCCCTCGGACGCCACCGGCGCATAAAGCGATTCGGCGCCTTGTCCGCCGTCGCCCGAACGACTCTCAAGCCTTCAAGCGCGACACCAGCGTCTTTTTGCGCCGCGTTGGCAACCGCGCTCTCTAACAACTTCAGCACGATTTCCGCATTTTTCTTCCGCGCGTGGCGCAGCACAAAGAGCGCCTCAACCACGTTTCGGCCTCGGACTGCGTCAAGCACAACCCTCGCCTTGCGCACCGAAATCCGCTGATGTCTTAACTTTGCGACAGCTTCCATACTATTGCTACTAACTGCTTAACTACCCAACGCGGTAACCCGATTGCCGCGCCTCGACTAACCTTACTTGCTAGGACGGCGCGCAAACGAGACCTCTACACACCCCATGCAAGCGGCATATGGCGCAGACGACCCATGCCGATCCGACTCCGCTTACGCTAACGGTCGCGCTGCTTCTCACCCGAGGGGTCGGCGAGTGTACAACCACGCCCTAGCCGCGGCAACATCAAACCTAGCAAATCCCGGCTTCGGACACCGATTAACGCCGCATGCCCGCTCCACCCCTACCGGCTTTGCGATCTGCCGCATGACCATGGAAGGTACGCGTCGGTGAAAACTCACCTAGCTTATGACCGACCATGTTCTCCGTAACGAACACCGTGATAAACTTCTGGCCATTATGAACGGCAAACGTTTGACCCACGAAGTCAGGCAGGATAGTCGATGCTCTTGACCACGTCTTGATCAGACGCTTGTCACCGCTCTCGTTATGCTTCTCTACCCGCCGAAGCAGCGAAACATCCACAAAAGGGCCTTTTCTTAATGAACGCGCCATGCCTTACCTCGACTTTTTCCGCTGAACAATAAACTTCTCAGTCGTTTTGTTGCGCCGAGTCTTTAGACCCTTCGCAAGCTGTCCCCAGGGAGAACACGGGTGCCGCCCACCCGAGGTTCTCCCCTCTCCGCCGCCCATTGGATGGTCAACGGGATTCATTGTGACACCCCGGTTGTGCGGCCTACGACCAAGCCAACGGGTCCTACCCGCCTTGCCGAGCGAAACCCGGGCGTGTTCTTGATTCGATACTTGACCCACCGTTGCCCGGCAGTCGAGGTGCACCATGCGCACCTCTCCCGAGGGAAGCCGAACCTGCCCGTAGTCCCCCTCTTTTGCCATAAGCTGAGCGGCAACGCCGGCCGACCTGACCAACTGCGCGCCCTTCAGCGGCTTCAACTCGATGCCGTGGATCACGGTTCCCGTGGGCATAAATCGCAAAGGAAGCGCGTTGCCAACCTTGATGTCCGCAAACCGCGAGGACACAACCTCTGTGCCGACGGCTAAACCATCTGGTGCGAGAATATACCGCTTTTCACCGTCAACATAGTGTAGCAACGCGATGCGCGCGCTCCGATTCGGATCGTATTCAACGGTAGCCACCCGTGCGGGAACTCCAACCTTGTCCCGGCGAAAGTCGATTGCACGCAGACGACGCTTGTGGCCTCCGCCCCGAAACCGAACCGTGATACGGCCAACCGCGTTGCGCCCACCTGACGAAGTGCTTCCAACCGTAAGACTTTTCTCCGGACCGGATTTCGATAGCCCGCGAGTATCCGCCACCTGATAGAATCGTCGCGCGGGCGACGTTGGTCTGAAATTCTTGACTGTCATGACTTACTCCGCGAAAACGTCGAGCACCTGGCCTTCACCTAGCCGCACGAACGCCTTCTTCCAGTTGGGCCGCTTAAACTTGCGACGACCAATTCGCCTATCTTTTCCGCGAACGACAAGCGTCCGGACGTCGACTACCTTAACATTATAGAAGGATTCGACGGCAACCTTGACATCGCCCTTGGTAGCGTCGCCAGCTACCTCGAAGACGAACGTCGATTGAGCTGCCTGCAGGCTTGCCGCTTTTTCCGTAAGCACGCGCGGCCGCTTGATGACCTGATCTATTCTCATGATGCAGTCTCCTGACGCGGACTCAAATGACGCTCAAGACGCGCGCAAAGCGCACTGAAGCCAGCCTCGGTCACCACCAGCCGCTGGCGACGCAGCATATCAAACACATTTGCGCCGAGTGACGGCAACGCCTGGACTTTCGGCAGGTTCCGTGAGGCTAGCCCCAGCGCTGGGCTGACCTCTGCGTCCACAAGCAGGGCGCCTCGATCCACAGCGCACCCCAGTGCAGCTAGCGTTTTAGCCAGCTCCTGAGTCCGATGCGTCACCCCCGACCAGCTCTGTACGACCACGCATTCCCCGCGACGGATTTTGACCGTCAACGCCGCTTCCAGCGCTAACGCGCGCACCTTTTTAGGCACCTGGAATGCATACGACCGCGGCTGAGGCCCGTGCACGACACCGCCGCCCACAAAGCTGGGGGCTCGCTTCGTACCGTGGCGCGCGCCACCGCTTCCCTTTTGCTTGCCCATTTT
Source organism: Myxococcales bacterium (assembly GCA_007131285.1). Lineage (GTDB taxonomy): Bacteria > Myxococcota_A > Polyangia > Polyangiales > SLQV01 > SLQV01. The sequence continues at coordinate 1,764 of SLQV01000043.1, read as the reverse complement.
CTTCGAGGAGCCGCGAACAGCGGCGCGGTTCTTAACGCACGCGCTGCCCGAGCGACGAGCGGCCCGTTGCGCCCGGACCACTTCGTTGAGCACGTGACGGTTGACCTCGCGCTCAAAGAAACCTGCCGGCAACGTGAAGTCACCTACTTTATTTCCGCTCAAATCTACTATCGGAAGTATTGCCATGGCTTGCCTCTTAGGTCTTAATCTCGACGTCCACACCCGCAGAAAGGTCGAGCTTCATCAGCGCGTCCAGCGTTTCAGGCGTGGGCTTTAAAATATCGAGGATTCTCTTATGCGTGCGAATCTCGAATTGCTCGCGACTTTTCTTATCTACGTGTGGGCCGCGAAGAACGGTGTACTTATTGATGCGCGTCGGAAGAGGTATCGGGCCCGCGACACCCGCGCCTGTTCTCCGCGCCGTGTCAAGTATTTCCGCTGCGGACTGATCCAGCAGACGGTAATCGTAGGCCTTAAGCCGGATTCTAATTTTGTTTGCTGCTACCATGATAGTACCCATTTTCAGTAGACGCTAAGCTGGCCAAGCCACATCAGAGTCTCTGAGCGAAACGTTACTCCAAAATCTTAGCGATGACGCCAGCACCGACGGTGCGACCGCCCTCGCGAATCGCGAAGCGTTGCTTCTCTTCCATTGCAACCGCGACGATTAGCTCGACCACGATGTTCACGTTGTCCCCCGGCATCACCATCTTCACGTCTTCCGAGAGCGAGACCGTGCCTGTCACGTCCATCGTCCGCATATAAAACTGCGGGCGATAGTTCGTGAAGAACGGCTTGTGACGGCCGCCCTCTTCTTTTTTCAGAACATAGACCTCGCCCTCAAACTTCTTGTGCGTCTTCAGGGAACCCGGTGCTGCCAGTACCTGGCCCCGCTCCACGTCCGCCTTCTCAATGCCTCGCAGCAGGCATCCCACGTTGTCACCCGCCTGCCCCTGGTCCAAGAGCTTGCGAAACATTTCTACGCCCGTCACCGTCGTCTTGCGCGTATCACCGAAGCCCAAAATTTCGACTTCCTCACCCACCTTGATCACGCCGCGCTCAATCCGCCCCGTTACCACGGTTCCGCGACCCTTGATCGAGAACACGTCCTCTATCGCCATCAAAAATGGCTTCTCCGTCTCGCGCATCGGCTCCGGAATCCACGAATCAAGCGCTTTGGCCAACTCGTAAATCGAGTTCACGCCCATCTCTTGACCCTGCAACGCCTGCAGTGCGCTGCCTCGAACCACCGGTATATTGTCCCCGTCAAACTGGTACTTCGACAGAAGATCGCGGACCTCCATCTCCACCAGCTCAAGCAAGTCCGGGTCATCCACTGCGTCGCACTTGTTCAGGAACACCACCATCTGCGGCACGCCAACCTGACGCGCCAGCAGCACGTGCTCCTTCGTCTGCGGCATCGGACCGTCAAGCGCGCTCACCACTAGAATCGCGCCGTCCATCTGCGCCGCCCCCGTGATCATGTTCTTCACGTAGTCCGCGTGCCCAGGGCAATCCACATGCGCGTAGTGACGCTGCTCCGTCTCGTACTCAACGTGACTCACCGCTATCGTCACGATCTTCGAATCGTCACGAACCGTCCCCCCCTTCGCGATGTCCGCGTACGCTACCGCCGCGCCACCAAACTTCTCCGCCAGCACTTTCGTCACCGCCGCCGTCAGCGTCGTCTTCCCATGGTCAATGTGACCGATCGTCCCAACGTTTACGTGAGGCTTCTTCCTGACAAACTTCTCTTTACCCATG
>SLQV01000139.1 GCA_007131285.1 Myxococcales bacterium | reverse complement strand
GAGCCAAAAAAATCCTGCGCTAACCGAAGCACAGTTTGGTTTACAGAAAGCCCTGACGGTAACCCCGGTGGGGCTTTCGCTTATAAGCGCCAGGGCTACGATAGAACGCGGACGACAGGAGCGGCCATGGCGAATGACCGTGTTCGTGTTTGCGATACGGGGATAGTTTGTGCGTGCGTGCGTGCGTGAGGACAGTTGCCCAGTCCTACGCGGTCAGGCGCCGCAGTGCATACATGGACGCTCCCAGCGTGAGCAAGATCGTTCCTCCAACCACGGCGACGGCTGGAAGTGTAAGCGAGAGAACCACGCATCCGAGCAGGCCAAGGGCGGCAAGTGCGCGGGGACAGCGCCGTTCGCATCGGGCCAAGGTCAGCGCCGCCGCATTCGTCAACGCGTAGTACACCAGCACAGCGAACGAGCTAAAGCCAATCGCTGCGCGGATATCCGCTACCGCGGTCACAGCAGCGACGATCACTCCCACCGCGATCTCGGCACGATGCGGGACTTGGGACCGTGGATGGACAACGGAGAGGGACATCGGCAGATCTCGATTGGACGCCATCGCGAAAGCAGTCCTGCTGATGCCCACCATGAGCGAGAGCAGGCCTCCCAGTGACGCTACGACCGCCCCGGCCCGAACCGCAGGCGAGAGCCAAGCGAGCTGGCCCGCCTCAACCGCGGCGGCAAGCGGCGCCTGCGCCGCTGCGATCGCAGGCGCGCCGGCACCGACGAGGGCGCTCACGGCCACCGTCGCGTACACGACCAAGGCAATGCCGAGAGCGATGGGAATCGCGCGAGGAATCGTCCGCTTCGGATCGATGACCTCCTCACTCAGGGTTGCGAGGCGCGCATACCCCGCGAACGCAAAGAAGAGCAGCCCCGCAGACTGCAGCACGCCGTAAGGCGTTGCATCATGCTCGGGCGGCCAAAGTCGGGAGGCGTCGGTGGCGCCACCCAACCATACAGACGCGACGACGACCGAGAGCGCGAGGAGTACGAGCGAAACGATAATCTTTGTAAGAGTTGCGGTCTTTTCGACGCCGAAGCAGTTCACGATCGAAAGCCCCGCAACCGCACCGATAGCCAGAGGGCGCGCAAACGAAGGTGCCGCGTAGATTCCGAAGGTCATCGCCATCGCTGCGCAGCTCGCGAGCTTGCCCACGACGAAACACCATCCCGCGAGAAAGCCCCAGAAGTGCCCGAGGCGCTTCTGCCCGTATACATACGTGCCGCCCGACTCGGGATACATGGCCGCAAGCTGTGCCGAGGAGGTCGCATTGCTGTAGGCAACGAGCGCCGCGATGGCGAGGCCGATGACGAGACCGTTGCCGGCAGCCCGCGCCGCCGGCCCAAACGCAGCGAAGACGCCCGCGCCGATCATCGATGCGAGGCCAATCGTGACTGCCTCGAAGGTTCCCAGCCGGCGCGCGAGTCGCGTGGGCACGGCGGCGTTCGAGGTCGCGCGCAGTGAATCCAGGCTAGAAGGCATCGCCGTACCCAACGCAAGGGAGAAGCTTTCCGCTAACGCTCACGGCGAACCCCTGGGGACGGGGTGAGGGCCTACCGGAGACATCCGTGTCGCGGGAGTTTGGACGTGAACGAAGGGCACGCGCTCGGCGTGATGGCAGGCGTTGCAGGTGGCGGTCAGCGCGGCAAAGCGGTCCGCGAAGCGCACGGGGTCTTTCGCCCTGAGCGCTTCTTCAACGCCAGGCAGAGCGCTTTCAAGCATCTGCGCGGACTTGGCGCGGGCCGGACGGCGTTCAATGCCATTGCGGACTGCGGTTCGGATCTTCTCAACCTGATACTTGGCGTAGTCCCAGTTTCGATCCTGCCCCGCCCAGTAGAGTTCGGTGTACCGGTAGCCCGTCTCCACCATTGCCATATCGAACCCCCGGAGATGCTGCGCGACCCGGATGAAGCGCGTATCGTTCGTGCCTTCGAGCAACCAGCGCGCGTTATCGGGCGCGCTGGCTGGAGGCGTCACACCGTTCGTCCGGCGCGATGTTTCGCGCGAGCAGCCGAGCCCGATCGCCATCAATACGAGCAACGCACACCCCAAGACGACGCCTCTACACCGCCTGGAATGCAGCGTGCAAGAGGTCGGGCGCGACCCTAGTGGTCCGAGCCGACGCTTGCGAGCAACGTCGCTACGCAACGCTTCGGACCTGTTCGGCACGCGTGGAAGAAGGTCCAGAGGAACGAGTGCCCCCGCGAAGCCAGTGAGCACGCCAGGGTCTCGCGCGTTAGGACGATGCAGCCGGGCGACGTTCACGGCCACGCTCCCTTCTCGGGCTCTGGAGGTTCGTCGAGGACGACCTCTTCGTAGAGTTCTGCGAGCTCACGCCGGAGCGCGGTGAGCAGACGTTTACCAGCGAGCGTGATGCGGAACGTCTGCCGCGCGCGCGTATACGGTGCACTGTCTGTGCGCCGTAGCCATCCGTTACGCTCCATGCGGGCCAGCGCTGGGTAGAGCGTGCCCGGGCTCAGGACGTGCCCATGCTCGGCAAGCTCTTCGAGCAGCCATGTCCCCCACACATCACGGCCTTCCGCGTAGTGCAGGATGTGGATTTTCCAGATACCAAGTCGAATCTCACGGTCTGCGGCGCTCAGCATTTACGACAGGCGTATACGTCTAGCGTAAACACGCTGCAAACGTCAGGGGAGCTCGAGGGACGCTCCGAGGGGGGCATTGGAAAAACTCTCGCTCTGACGGTTCTTGTGGGTTAGCGCGTCACCCTTCACTGGTGCTGCCAAAGCGCTAGCTAGCAAAGGAAACCATGGGAATCTTTGAACGCTTTCTTTCGCTCTGGGTCGCACTGGCTATCGGCGTAGGCGTCAGCCTTGGGTTGGTCTTTCCGGATGGCTTTGAGGTGATTTCGCGCCTCGAGTTCGCGCGCGTCAACCTTGTCGTCGCGGTGCTCATCTGGCTGATGATCTACCCGATGATGCTGAAGGTGGAGCCGTCCTGCCTTCGGGACGTCGGCAAGAAGCCGAAAGGCCTCGCGCTTACCCTCATCGTCAACTGGCTCATCAAACCCTTCACAATGGCCGCGCTCGGCGTCCTCTTCTTCAAGTTCGTATTCGCCGACATGGTGCCCGCAGACGACGCGACGCAAATCATCGCCGGCATGATCTTGCTCGGCGTGGCGCCCTGCACCGCCATGGTCTTCGTTTGGAGCCACCTGACGGACGGTGATGCAAACTACACATTGGTGCAGGTCTCGGTGAACGACCTCATCATGGTCTTCGCCTTCGCGCCCCTCGCCGGGCTTCTTCTCGGCGTGACGGACATCGCCGTGCCCTGGGGCACGCTCGTGACCTCGGTGGTAATGTTCATCGTCATCCCGCTCGCCGCCGGTGTGATGACCCAGCGCGCCCTACCCCGCGACCGCCTCGAACAGCTCGGACAACGGCTCAAGCCCACGTCCATCCTGGGATTGCTCCTTACGGTCGTCCTGCTCTTCGGCTTTCAGGCGGAGACCATCGTTGCGCGGCCCCTTTTGGTGGTGCTCATCGCGGTACCGCTCCTCATCCAAAGCTACGGCATCTTCGCTATCACCTACGGTTTCGCCCGCGTATTGAAGATCCCCTACAAGGTCGCGGCGCCGGCTGCGATGATCGGCACCTCCAACTTCTTTGAACTCGCGGTCGCCGTCGCCATCAGCCTCTTTGGCCTCACGTCGGCAGCCGCCCTCGCCACCGTCGTCGGCGTGCTCATTGAGGTGCCGGTCATGCTCTCCCTCGTCGCCTTCGCCAACCGAACCCAACAGTGGTTCCCCTCCGCCGCCTCAACCTAGGTGAATGGTGTGCAAAGGCTTCGTCGGGATTGTGGAGCGCCGCGACGGGCCGGCCTGCCACTTTCGCCGCCCTCAAGACGGATGGCGTGTTTCACACGCGTGAAATAGAGCACGCGTTATGCTTGGGCACCACTACGACAGCATTCTCTTTCTCTGCGTCGCCAACTCGGCGCGCTCCCAGATGGCCGAGGGCCTCGCCCGGCACCTCTTCGGCCCGGCCGTGCGCGTAGAGTCGGCGGGCTCAGCGCCGTCGCGGGTTAACCCCTACGCTATCAAGGCAATGGCGGAGCTGAGCATCAACCTCGCAACGCACCGCTCGAAGTCGGTGCAGACCATGGCGCCCGAGAGCGTTGAGCTCGTCATCACGCTCTGCGCCGAGGAAGTCTGCCCGGTCTTCCTCTCCCGCGCGCCGCGCATGCACTGGCCCATTCAGGACCCGGACCGCAGGCACGAAGACCTCACTGACGAGGACCGATTGCAGCACTTCCGGGTCGCGCGCGATCAAATTCGTGCCCGCCTGGAGGTGCTCGCGGCGCTGCGCGACGTGCCCGCAGGCCCGGCTCCGCGGGAGTTCCACATGAGTCTCCGGGTGCCTGACCTCGCCCAAGCCGCACGCTTCTACACCTGGCTGCTCGGCGTCGCCCCCAAGGAGTGGACCCACCGCTACGTGACCTTCGTAAGCGAGGCGCTGCGCACAAACTTCGTCCTGCTTGTTTCCGACGGCAAGGCACTGCACCGAGACACGCTCGACCATCTAGGCATCGACGTCGGCACGAAGGATGCGGTCATCGAGGCGCAGCACCGCGCCAAGTTCGCGGGCTGGCCCATCGACAAGCCGGCACGCACCACCTGGCGCGGCACGCCCCTGCACGAAGTGTGGCTCAAGGACCCGGGCGGCAATCTCGTCGAAATCTACGCCCGGCTAAGTGCTGCGGAGCTCGCCGACAAGCCAGAGGATCTGGAACCGACCGTGCTTGCGTAGCGTCGCATGCGGGCATAGCAGCGCCCCGACCGCCACGTCGAACGTAAGCGCTCAGGGAGTGAGCTCAAAGAGCATCAGGGCCGAGAGCAGAGCGGGCATCTCGCGCCCTTCGCGGAGCAAGCGCAAGGCCCCGGAGGGCGCGTAGCTCGCACCTCTGAGGCACGACGAAGCGCGTTCGTCGCGGTCGGCAGAACCTTGACCAACCCCTCGAGGCGGCCGCGTCCTCTGTTGCGCACAAGGCATTGCGTGCGCTGCGTCCTGGTCGCTCAGGTGGTAGGAGGGTTCCGTAATGGTCGGGTTGGTTGCGGGCTTTAGCTTGATGGTCGTGATGGCTGTTGCTTGGCACTTTGGCCGTCGAGGCAGCGCAGCACAATATTTTTTCGGTGGTGGACAGCTGAACGCGAGTGCCGCGGGCATTTCCGGCGCCATCAGTATGGTTTCATGCATTTCTTTTATCTCTGTCCCGGGCGAAGTCTTGCGACTGGGACCGAGCGTGGCGGCCGCTGAGATCGCAGTGATGCCGCTTGTGTTTGCATTTGGCGCGTGGTGGCTACGCCGCCTGCCGAAGCATGCAATGACGCCCTTCGAGCGCGTTCGTCGCGTGCATGGGGCCGGAATGGGGCGCGCCGCCGCGCTCCTCTTCATTCTGATGCGTCTAAGCTGGATGGGCCTATTGCTTCACGCTGCAGGCATTGGGCTTGGGGCGCTACTCGGCGTAAGTAGTCTCGTACAGCACCTATTGGTCTTGGCTCTTGGCATGCTGGCGATGGCGTATTCTTCCGTCGGCGGACTCCGTTCGATTGTGATTACCGACGTGTTTCAGGCGGCGGTGCTCGTTGTGAGTGCGCTTGCCGTTATCGCATGTGCCTATGACATGCTGCTCAGTGATGGGTCGGCTGTCCGCTGGCCGTCTCACTGGCAGACGCCGCCACTGCTCGCACTGCGCCCAAACTCACGCTCCGTTGTGGGCGCGCTTTTATCCAGTGGCTCCTGGTGGCTGTGTGTACTGCTCGCTGATCAGGTATTGCTGCAGCGCTATTTTGCGGCGGGCGAACAACGCGTACGGGCGCTTGGCGTGCAACTTGTGGCGGGAACACTCATTTGGTCGCTGATCGGCGCAGTGGGGCTTGTCTTGTCTCTCTTGTACACGGCGCGACCGGACGTCTTGGGCGCGCTCGCCTTAACGCAGGCGGATAGTGTCTTCCCCTATTTCGTCGCCGGTACGCTGCCACCCGCGGTGCGTGGCTTGGTGCTCGCTGCCTTCTTGGCGGCCACGATGTCGAGCGTCGATTCAGGTCTCAATGCCGTCGCGCTTATCTGGCAGCGCGATGTGCAGGGCGTTGAACAGGAAGCGTTGTCCGTCCGCCGAGGTGCGCGAAGCACGCTGGTCGTCGCAACCTTGGTGCTTGCATGGGCCTTTCTCGCTGGTGCTGTTGCCGAAAGCGTCTTTGAGCTGACAGCACGCACGACAGACCTCATGCTCGCACCTCTCGCCTGCCTGGTCGCGCTTAGCTGGCAACGAAGCCGGCGTCTCGCGTGGTTCGTGACTACCATCTCACTGGTGAGCGCGCTCTTGGTATCTTTCCCCGGGCTTGCCCACCCTCTAGGTGTACATCCCCCCGAAATCGATGTGGTTTGGATAAGACCACTCTCCCTCGCCAGCGCCGCAACCGTCGCAGCCTGCGCCCTGATCCTCGCACGCACACGATCAGCATTATCGCCGTAAGCGGAACGCACGCAGGCACTTATGTCCGAGGCACGCTGCGGCCAGCGTCGCTCGCGCATCGAGGCGCCACCTGTAACGCCTCAATGCGAGGGTGCGGAACCGAGTGCGCAGCAGAAAAACGGGTTTGCGCCGGACGCCTCGAGAAACGGCTTTGGCCAATAGGTACGGACGCCGATAACGCGCCCAAGGCCGCATCAACGCCCCGGCCCAGGGCACCGACGCGGGCGATCGAGGCCCCACAGCCGGTCAACGTGCCGAGCCCACCAACCTCCTGTGCCACACGCCTAATTGGGGCCCTTTGCCCGCTTGCAGAGCCGAGCACTTCGGCTAGACCCGGGCGGCCCACACGCACGCACTGCGCAGCACAGGCACGCACACTTATTGCTTGAGCTCGCACGACGTGCGCGAACGGACCGACATGCGGGACCGAGCTAGCCAAT
>SLQV01000037.1 GCA_007131285.1 Myxococcales bacterium | reverse complement strand
GCAGGTCGAAAGCGACATGGGCCAGCCGGTGGTTCAGCTGCGCCGTACCTACGATGAGCTCCACACGGGAGAGCGCTTAGCGGAGGTTGCGAAAGCCGAACTGGTTGAGGCCAACCTGCGGCTTGTGGTGTCCATCGCAAAAAAGTACACCAATCGCGGCCTCCAGTTCCTCGACCTAATTCAGGAGGGCAATATCGGCCTGATGAAAGCCGTCGATAAGTTTGAGTATCGGCGAGGCTACAAGTTCTCCACTTACGCGACCTGGTGGATTCGTCAGGCGATCACGCGAGCGATTGCGGACCAAGCCCGTACCATTCGCATTCCCGTGCACATGATCGAGACCATCAACAAGATGGTGCGCACCTCCCGCTACCTGGTGCAGGAACTCGGGCGCGAGCCCACACCGGAAGAAATCGCCATCAAGATGGAGATGCCGGCGGAAAAGGTGCGCAAGGTACTGCGCGTCTCCAAGGAACCGATTTCGCTGGAGACGCCCATTGGAGAAGAAGACGATTCGCACCTGGGTGACTTCATCGAGGACCGGAACGCTATTTCCCCGGCGGAAGCTATTGTTACGACCAATCTTGAGAGCCAGACTCGCCGCGTACTTGAGACACTGACGCCGCGCGAAGAGAAGGTTTTGCGCATGCGCTTCGGGATCGGCGAGAAGAGTGACCACACCTTAGAAGAAGTTGGCCAAGACTTCGAGGTGACGCGGGAGCGCATTCGTCAGATCGAAGCCAAGGCCCTGCGCAAGTTGCGCCATCCTTCCCGCGCCAAGCAACTCAAGAGCTTTGTCGACACCTAATACGCTTCAGCCTACGGTTGATCCGCTGCAACCGGGCGCGCGAAAAGCTCGCCTCCTCGAGGCCCGTGTCCTGCCGAACACACGTGGCTGCGAGGGGGACGAAACGCCTTTGGGGGCTCCGGAGGGCAAGCCAGCGGGTGCTCGTGCCCCACGGTCCGTGTAGCCACGCGCCCATGCAGGCGGTTAGATGTGTCTAGTGCCTCAGCGTAGTAAATTCGGTCGTGGCTAGGGGAAAGCAATCAACTACCGCGCGTCGACAATGTACAGAAACTCCGTATTGCGACGATGTCCCGGTAGGCCGACCTTTTGACCGCTCGGGCTAAAAATGCCAATCTGCGCGCCCACGTAGCGCTTAAAGTCGTATTCATGTACCGTCACGCGCCCACGTTCTCCGAGCAATGCCTCCATCGCATCCCGTCCAATAAAGCCTTCGTTGTTAAACGATACGACCAAAAAACGACACTGAGCGGCGAAGATCACGTTTCGTAGCGCCGCCAGACTTCGCGGTTTAGAGTTGAAGGCACTCGGGCGCGCCCGACAGTCAACGCGTTTGCAGGCTACTCCATAAACTTCGGGTTTATCCCAGCGTACGAGCGATTCCCAGATGTGGTAGTTGCCTAGGTATTTATGCTGGTTGTAGGGTGGGTCGAGGTAGAAGCAGTCTGCGGATAACCTTTGCGCGGCATCGTATGCGTCGAGTTCGTAGGCCGCGCTGCGTCCAGCCGCGGCTCTCGGCAAGACATCAGGTAAACGCAACTCAAGGCGCTGTTGTGCCCGCGGCGCCCAGGTCTTTAGGTATGCCATCTGGACGCCCGTGGTGGAGTCGACGCGGTCCGCGGCCTCCATCAACGATGTCAACACAACCGCTTCAAGTTCCGGATCAAGGCCTTTGCGTGCAATCGCCTCCCGTATGGTATCGATGCGCTCGCCGTTCTGCGGCGTGAAAAATCTGCTTTTAATGCAGAATGTTTCGGTAAAGTAGCCCGCCGAACCCGGTAGAGCATTCAACTCACGCAGAAGTTTGAGTGCAACGATACCGATATTCTCCGCGTCGGCAGCGACGTAACAACGCGCCAGTGTCGCAGCGTAAGCATTATGGTCGTTAGCCAGCACCTGAAGCCCTGCACGCTTAAGAGCGTGTCCGACGCGCGCGGTGCCCGAAAAGAGATCCACAACCGAGCTAACATTGTCTAAGTTGCTAATAATATTTGTAATATGTGGGAGTAACAGTCGCTTGCTGCCGAGATATTTGATCATGCTGTCGGAAGTACGGGGAGCGCAGAGGCCGGGTCGCGTGGGCTTCGTTTCGGGATGTTTGTCTTAGAGTTAATGTGGCTTAGTCGCTCAGGTCAATCCAAATGGGAGCGTGGTCAGATGGACCCTTGCCCTTTCGCTCATCGCGGTCGATCCCAGCGCCCTGTAGCCGAGGTTGTAAGCGCGGGTCGATAAGCATGTGGTCGATACGCAATCCCTGGTTTTTAGGAAAGCCAAGATGGCGGTAGTCCCACCAAGAGTAGGCGACCGTATCTGGATAAAGAGAACGAAACGTGTCGGAGAAGCCCATGGCTTGGAGGGCGGCAAAGCGTTCGCGTACCTCGGGCCGACACAGCACAGTGTCCCGCCAGGTGTTCGCGTCGCAGACGTCAGCGTCGCCCGGAGCGATGTTGAAATCTCCGGCGAGGATGGATGGCTTTGGGGCTTCGCGCAGGTCTCGCGCAAGCGCCAGGAGTGCATCGAGCCACGCGAGCTTGTAGCGAAACTTGTCGCTCTCAGGTTCCGAACCGTTCGGCACGTAGAGCGACCAAAGCCAAAAGTCGTCAAACTCGGTGCCTAGCGCTCGTGCGGCATCGTCGCTGTAACTGGACCCAAGTCCCGTGATGCTGGACACTTGCCGTGTTTCACGCGTTAAGATGGCCACGCCGTTATAGGTTTTCTGACCGTGCACAGCGCATTGGTATCCCGCGTTTTGCAAAGCTGTGTACGGGAAGAGGCTATTCTCGACTTTGGTTTCCTGAAGCGCCAAAGCGTAGGGCTGGTGTCGCTGCAGAAGTCCCTGAATACGCTCGAGACGGGCTCTGAGTGAGTTGACATTCCAACACATCAGTCGCTTGATGCTCATGTTGACTCCCAAGTCGGCGGCCTTACTCCGTGTAGGCGTTCAACGCTGCCAATCTGCACGCATACACCCCCTCCACCTATAAGCGTCTAGCCTGACTCGCTCTCCCCGGTGCGCCGCTGACGTGGGCCTCTAGGTGCAGCGGTCTAAAGCGACGCAAGGTTTAGCGGCATCTCACCCGCCGAAAGTGTAGCGCGGACGGCGGTAACCGCCCGTCGGAAGGCCTTTGAAGCAATCAGTTTCACCAATATTGGAGTGGCGCTCCGGGCCGACGGAAGTGAGCATCAGCGGTGTCGCGGCATCGCTTTCTATCATCCGCAGGAATGTCGCAGCTTGCTCAGGTAGGTCAGCGAACGTGCGAAGGTGATGTGTGGGGCAGTTCCAGCCTTGATGCTGCACTAATCTCTCCGCTGAGGCATCCTGTGCGCGTTTGACGCCGATGCGGTCGAGGGTATCGAGCACGTCGAGCTTCGTGACGACCAACGCATCAATGCCGTTGCGCCTGCAGGTGGTCCTAAGTGTCTCGAGATCAAGCCAGCCGCAGCGCCTTGGCCTGCCTGTGGTTGCGCCGAACTCCCCGCCGAGGGCGCGTAGGCTAGCGCTCGCTGACGCATCGAGTTCCGTTGGAAAGGGCCCTTCGCCTACGCGCGTACAGTAAGCTTTTGTCACACCCACCACGCGATCTAAGCACTGTGCTGGAAGTCCGGCGTACGCACAAGCCGCCGCTGCGGACACGTGGGAACTCGTGACGTAGGGGTACGTGCCATCATCGATATCGAGTAGGGCACCCTGTGCCCCTTCGAGTAGAATCTTGCGGCCAGTTTCGATCTGGTCCCAGAGACGTCTGTCGGTCGCGACGACGCGTGGCGCAAGCCGCTCCCAGACAAGGCGCAAAGCCTCGGTCAGTTCGCCAACCGAGGGCAAAGGTACCCCGAGCTGGAGTGCTTCGGCTTCCCAGCCGCGTAGATTGCGTTCCAGGCGCTCGGCGAGTAGCGGTCGTTGCGCGCAATCCTCAACGCGAACGCCGCGCCGACCGACCTTGTCTTCGTACGCCGGTCCAATACCGCGCTTCGTCGTGCCAATAGCCGCAAACTGGGCCTCGCGAGCCGCGTCGATGGCCTTGTGGTGTGGTAGTACCACGTGCGCCTTTTCCGAAATGAACAGACGTGGCAATACCGCAATCCCGCGACTTTCAAGCAGGTCAACTTCCTCTAACAATACGCCTAGGTCTAGGACCATGCCTTGGGCAAGAACGCACTCGGTTTGCGGGTGAAGGACCCCAGACGGCAACAGGTGCACGACGAACGTTTCGTCGCCTACCCGCAGGGTGTGGCCGGCGTTGGCGCCGCCGCCGTGCCGCACCACCGTGTCAGCCGCTTCGGCAAAAAGGTCGATGACCTTGCCCTTGCCCTCGTCACCCCACTGCAATCCAACTACTGCGACTACCGGCATGCTGTGTCCTTCGCATCGCGGCTATCGGCGATGACTGCTTGAAGCGTGAGCACGTCGTCTGCTGAGACGACAAAAACCTCCGCATTCGCGGCGGCGCGTAGCCTGAGTGAGGGGCCTGACTGATCCAGATACCAGAAGTCGTTCCCGCTGTGGTCGGCATAGCGATCTTCGGAGGGTGTAGCGCCGATCTCGTCGAAGTGTTGCGTCACACGCATTCCGGTGCCGCGGAGCTGACGCAACACCCCATGACTAACACCAGGGCCTGCGATGAGATGCGGACGCGCCTCCGGTTGAGCTCGGGCCCCTGCGGCAAGGAGCGCTTCAACGCTAAACGCAAAGCCTACTGCGGGCTCACCGAAGGCGCTCTCGTAGACGCCGCCGCGGCCTACGGGAAGGGCCGAGCTGCCAGCGTAGGCATGGAAGGTAGGTCCATTATAGACACCTAAACCGAAGGTTTGGGCGAGGTCGACAAGTGTCACGTCGCAAATATCCGAGGGAAGTTCATTGAGAAGAGCGTTAATATCTGGCGCGCCTGCCCCCTGGGCCTCGGGGGAGGTGAGCCAGTCCTTTGCGCGCACCGGTGGGCTGCCCCACTCAGCGAGTTTAGCCAGTTCCGGACGTGTCGCGACGATGGCCTCAAGTCTCGCACTGTCGCGGTGCGTTAACGCTGCAATGCAGGCCTGACGCAGCCTGAGATCCGCGGGATCTTCGTTCCGCGCGGACTTCAAAGCGCTGTTTAGAAGTGCGTCGCAGACCGAGGGCACGCCTAGTTCAATTCGGATGGGCGCGACTGCAAGTTGCGTGAGGGCATCCTTGATAAGGACCAGCGCTTCGACCCAGATGCCAACCTGACGCGGACCGAAGCACTCGAAGCCGACCTGCAGCGTCTGGCGGGCATGGCGAGCTCGTTCATGGGGCCGACGGAAAAGCGCAGCCTCGTAGGCCAAGCGCAGCGGCCTTCGGTGGCCGTTGAGTTGGGTCGCTGCGATTCGTGCAAGCTGAGGCGTTACATCCGGTCGCAAAACGGCGACGCGGCCGCTGTCTGGTTCGACGAAGCGGACTGGAGAGCCGCCGAGTTTCGGGCTCACGCCTGCTTCGAGAATCCATTCATACTCAAACAGAGGCGTGCCGACCGCAGCGTAGCCATAGCCATCAATGAGTTGATGCAGCGTTCTGCACACAGCGAGGCGGTTGGCTTGCTCAACAGGGCCAAAGTCGCGCGTGCCTTCCGGCGAGAAACGGTCTTGTGGTCGAGGTTGCATTGCGGTTGGTCGCGCTAAGCTTCATCAACAAGCGCGAGAGCGTTCACCGCATCCACGTGCGGCAGTCCACGAATCGCTTCGAGTGTTGCGTTCGGAAGTGCGCAGTCGATATTCCAAAATGCAATAGCCTGCTTGGTTTTCGGATCGAGACCAACTTGCATGCGCGATATATTGATATTGCGCTGACCAAGAACTGAACCCACCGCGCCGATGACACCGGGTTGGTCGAGATTGCGTAGAAACATGACGTGACCGTCGAGTAGCGCGTCGACATCAAAGTTGTCCAGTGTCGTGAGCCGCGGCTGATCTTCGTGGTCGAGGCTACCGATCGCCCTGCGTTTATTGCCAGGAAACTCGATTTCGACGACCAGTGCGTTGGTAAAGCGTTTTGGGGTTTGATCGGCGACCTCGAGAACCTCAATGCCGCGCTCCTTGGCTTCGTAGGGCGCACGGACCGCATTGACTTTGCTGTCGGCGTGAACACTCAAGAAACCCGCTAAGGCCTCGAAGGTGAGTGAGCGCGCATTGCTACTCGGCAGCTCTCCACGGCACACCACTCTGAACACGGCGGGGTGCTTCACTTCAAGTTGCGCTAGCAAAGAACCGAGGCGCCGGGCGAGACGCGCGTAGGGAGCAATTTTGCTGGCAGCTTCTGGCGATACTGCCGGAAGGTTAATTGCGTTAAGTACCGTTCCTTCACGAAGGAAAGCAAGGGTCTGTTCGGCAATCTCGACGGCAACCCGCTCCTGGGCTTCCGTGGTGGAGGCACCAAGGTGGGGAGTGCATACAACGTTAGGGTGCGCGAGCAGTGGGTGGTCTGTGGGAACCGGTTCGGTTTCGAAGACATCCAGACCCGCGCCTGCGACTCGGCCGCTTTCCAGGGCGCGCAGCAACGCGGCCTCATCGACGATGCCACCTCGGGCTGCGTTGACCAGCAATAGCCCCGGCTTGGCTTGCTCGAAGGCAGCGTCGTTAAACATGTGATGCGTAGACGCCACCAGCGGCGTGTGAATCGAGATCAGGTCGGCACGCTTCAGCAACGTTTCAAACTCGACGAGTTCGATGCCGAGTTTGCGGGCGGCCTCTTCCGTCAGCATCGGATCGGACGCGATGACCTTCATACGTAGGCCTTGGGCGCGGGCGGCCACAATACGTCCGATATTGCCAAGTCCGACCAGGCCTAGCGTTTTTTCGCTGAGCTCTCGGCCTTGGAACTTCGACTTCTCCCACTTGCCCGCCTTCATCGACGCTGTGGCTTGGGGTATATTGCGAGCGAGCGAGCATATCAGGCTGATGGCGTGCTCGGCGGCGGTGACCGCATTGCCGTGCGGCGTGTTCATCACGACGATGCCCTGGCGCGATGCGGCTGCGACATCGACGTTATCTACACCTAT
>SLQV01000109.1 GCA_007131285.1 Myxococcales bacterium | reverse complement strand
TCGCGCAACGTCGGCCGCTGCATCGAGCAGTTGCTGCGGGACACGGTGGCTGCACCGCTACGCATCGCGCTTCGATTTCGATCACATAGCCTGTGGCCTAAACGAGCCTCTCAGGAAGAGGCACCTTCATGCGTCTTCACCGCGCAGATGAAGCCGAGCCGCATCGCGTTCCGTCGCCGCCACCCTTGGGGCCTGCGCCCGCAGAACGAGGAGGGGGTCGATGGCCGTCACGCGACGCTGCGCGCGCTGCTTTGCTTCTACCGCTTCACGCATCAGCTCGCTCAGAATGCGGCTCCTATTTTCGCCGCGGAACGCATCGTCGAACGCCGCTTTCACATCTTCTGGCACACTGAAATTTAACTTGGCCACGATTCCAGCATGAGTCGGAGTGTTGAACACATCAACACTCCGCCCCCGCGAACTGGGCAAAAGGTGCCGATACAACAGCGTGCAGGCATTAGCGGGCGCATCACACCCTGCACACAAGAGCCGAATAGGGTGGGCGCGATGCTCGCTAGTTGCCCTTGCGCGCGCGTCGCATCATAACGTTAGGTGATGAACGCAAAAGATTCCGAGCGGGTCGCCGCGTCCCCCTTCCGGCGCACTCAACGAGCTAGGCGTCTTCAGCGCAGATAGAATGGTGCAGATGCGTGGTCGACGCGCACTAACCGTTCAGGGGGTCCAGAATGCGAAAACGCTGCGGAAAGAAGCAAGTGGACGCCCTGGCCCGGCTTGCCGGCTTTAGGTTTTTGGGGGAGGGTTTGCGGGATTCACTCCCGAAAACGCGGGAGCATTTTGTAAAATGCCCCCCTGAACAGTTGCGACGCGCATGGCACCTTCTACCACGGGTTGCCGGAACGCTGGTGGCTTTGGCAGCGCTACCGGCGTGTGGGGCACGGCGAACGCCACAGCCTGAGTACCAGGAAGCGGACTCATGGAACACCGAGGAGTTAGCGAGGCAAGACCCCCTTCTGCCGGCGCACGAACGTCAACAGCGGAATGCTTCGGAAACGCGGCAGGGAGGGAGTAGTCCTTACGAGCAGCTGTACACGCCGACTCCCGAAGGAGGCCATGACCGAGGCACCTCGCCTTACAGCAGCCCAGGGGGTGCCCCTAGGCCGACGGGCAGGGGCGGCGATACGCTAGCGCCGTAAGCGCATCTTCACCGGAAGCGCGGTCTCGTGCTGACTTCGCTCCTACTGAGCGTGATTCAATCGCGCGGACGGCGAGGTCTGCCAGGCTGTGGCGGACGCTCAGAGCGCGTCGGGCGCGATGTCGACAACGTACGCATCAGCCGCGTGTTCGAGCGCGGTCCATGCGCCGCCGCCAGTCACGCTAGGTGAGGTCGCGGGCACGCTGAGCGATGGTGCGCGCTAGGTGGGCGGTCTTCTGTGGGGTGAGGCCGATGGTCTCAAGGTGGATGGCGTGGGTGGCGATGCGCGAGAGTAGGCGGTCGAGCATATGGGTAACGGCGCGCTCTGTAATGGCAAAGCGTGACGCCAGCGCCAGGAAGTGCTTGCGCTTGAACTTGGTGTTGCGGTTTTCCAAGTGGATGGCCATGTGCTGGTCGCCGTAAGGGAGCGTGCTCAGCATGTCGTAGGTGGGTGCCAGCGCCCAAACGCCGTTGCGGTGCCAGAGGCTGATGTTCTTGGCGTGCATGTCACCGTTGGCAATGACGTAGGCGAAGGCGAAGCGTTCGAGAAGGCGCAGCCGCTGCACCAGCGGCGCTCGGGTGTGCGCCAGACCCTCGAAGAGAACCTCGCCGGGGATGTCGTATTTGTCGGCTGGGAAGCGACCTAGCGCCTGACACATATCTTCCTGTGGTAGGCGAACCGTGCTGCCGTCTTTGTTACGCGTGCGGTCGAAGCGGGCCACAAGTAGCCCGCAGGCACCGACCGAGTCCTCAATGAGAAGGGTCTCCGCCGTTGCGATGCCGCAGGCGCGGGCGAGGGTCATGATAGCTTAAAACGGCCCTTGAAGTGTCACCGTGTGGTCGGCGCAGCGCTGCCCTCCGCGGCAAGCTTGCGTGCTGCGCCGCGCAGGCCCGCGAAAATCGGGTCGGCGACGGCCGCAGGGAAGTCGTCTTTGAGCGACTTGGCGACGGTTTCGATGGCGGGCTCCACGCGGTTCACGACGTCTTGCAGCAGGTCTTCCATCGTTGTGACAGGAAAACCGCAATGCTTGGCGGTGTCGGAGAAATGCTGGCGGCGAATCTCGTGCAGGCGATAGTGTCGATTCTTGCCGTGGAGGGCCATGGCGAGTTTGAGCTTCTGCAGAGGGAACTTCGGTGACACAGTGGGATAGGCCGACAGGACATCGTACATAGGGCAAAGCCGGAATCGGCCTTGTGCATGCAGGTGAATGCTGAAGTTCTTCGCGTGCCCATCGATGGCCGCCAGAAGGAAGTAGATGATTTGGGCCCGGAAGAATGTTTCGCGGTCTTCGAGCGGTTGCATCGACTTCATCAGCAAGTCGTGGCTCGCCTGGATGCCGGGGCCGCCATCCGCTTCGTACTTGTAGGCAGGTGCTACGCCAAGCGCCTGGCAGAAGTCTTCCTGGGGCAACCTGATGATCCAGCTTCCATCCTGCGACCAGCGACGGTCGAAGCGCTCGACGACCAGCACAGACACATCCTCAAAGCGCTGAATCTCGGCCTTGGCGACCGGTAGGCCAAGCTGCCTTGCCAGCGCAAGGCATAGCCACTCGTTGTAGACGCTTGTGGTCAGGTCGACGCGTTCATCCACGCGCCCCATGGGAAGCTTGAGGATGTGGGTCGTCGGCGTCGTGCCATGTGGGCGACACCATCGGTCGTCCTGCCATAGCAATGCGGTCTTTTCCTGTGCGCCCGCGATGGAAATCCGGAAGTCGTCGTCTTCGCTCATGCCCAGGGGAAGCTGCCGATAGCTGCGAAGCATGTGCGCAACCTCGGCTTCGGACAGAGGTGTGGCAGTGATGCCGCGGACAGCCTTCATCTCCGGGCCCGGGCTTAGCTGAAGCGCGCCGACGCAATCCGCGCCGGCCGCGGAGAGTAGGTCAAAGGGCGTCGCGGTTTCGGTGTTCAGCGTGCGCTGCATGCGCTCGCGGATGGTGTGATTGTCCGGCAGCAGATTGTCGAAGTAGCTAGCCACAGAGGGCCCCACGTAAGGCTCGCTGGACAGCGGTAGCGAGAGGGAGATGGGAATCGCGTTGTGCCGCGCGAGCCAGCCTGCCGAATACCGCAGTGTGAGCCCGGTTGTTGAGTGCTGCGTCAGGGTGGCGACCAACTCACCGTTCATGGCCACAAAGAGTTCCCGCGTGCGTGAGCGTCGTCCCACCTGCGCCTCTATTCCCAGGGGCTTTCCGGCTGCGCGCTCCGCGGTTGACACAGAAGCTCAAGCTCCAAGGCACTCATGACACGCAGTACCGTCTCGAAGGCAACGCGCGTTCGTCCTTGTTCAATCTCTGATACCGTCGCTTGCCGCACCCCCGAACGCTCCGCTACCACCGCCTGGGACAAGCCCAATCGTCGCCGCGCGTCTTGAAGCGCCCGGCCGAGCGTCATGCTGTCGTGAAGCACTTTGGCTACCATGATGGATTCCTCGCCGAGTGAACCCGAGACGCTTACCCGGCCACACTTCTTGATACGCCAAAGCGTATAAATATGAGTATATACTCTTTAGAGTATAAATCAAGATATATACGCTTAAGCGTATCGGCCGTGATGTGCGGTTTCGGCGAATGCTTTCACGCGTCATCGCGGCTGCGAACGCGAGCGAGACTCAGGCTCGCTTCCAGAGCGCGTTCCGCAGCATCGAAGCACCTGGCAATGCTTCCCTTTCGCCGACTGGACGCACCCCGCTTCGCGCGCCGACCTCAGGGTGAAGGCCGCACTCGGGACTTGAGACCGGCTTAGGCTGGCACCTCGGCTAGCGCGTAGCTGGTGCTGCGCCCACCTGCGTTCGACCTGCGGAGCACGCCCCGCGCCACCAGGTCGTTGATGTCGCGCAGGGCGGTGTCCCGCGAACACTGGGCGAGGGTGGCCCATGTGCTGCTGGTGAGGGTGCCTTCGAAGCCATCGAGCAGCTTGTTGAGCCACGTCATCTGCCGCGGGTTAAGCGACAGGTTGAGCGAACGGGTCGCCCAGTGGTGCCAGAAGCGCGCCTTCGTCAGCTCGGTATCAAGCGTGGCGTGTGCCTCATCGACCGCGCTGTGGAGTGCATCCAGAAACCAGGTGAGCCACGCGGTCACGTCCAGCGTCCGCCGCTGGGTGTGCTCCAGGACCTCGTAGTAAGCGTTGCGCTCTCTTTGTATCTGAGCCGACAAACTGTAGAACCGTTGCGGGCTGCCGTCGGCCCGTGCCAGCAGCAAATCGCCGATAGCTCGGGCCATGCGACCATTGCCCTCGTCAAACGGGTGCAGCGTGACGAACCAAAGGTGCCCCAGGCCCGCCTGGATCAGCGCAGGTTCGCGCCCAGCGCCATTCACCCACGCCAAAAAGCTGCCGATCTCGGTCTCCAGACGATGGGCCGGCGGGGCCTCGAAGTGCACGCGCCGTCGGCCAATGGGGCCCGACACCACCTGCATTGGGCCGCAGGCATCGTCGCGCCACCTGCCGCTTTGCTGCCTGGAGCGACCGCCGCAGCCGGCAGGGAAGAGTGCCGCGTGCCAGGCAAGTAGCCGCTCACGCGAAAGCGGCGAAAGCGCATTCTCAGTGGCATCAAGCACCAAGTCGACGACGCCCTCCACAAGCCGGTCCGGAGGCGCAAGCGCCCCGATATCCACGCCCAGCCTGCGTGCAAGCGACGACCGCACGGTATCAACGTCAAGCACGAGGCCCTCAATCGCGCTGCTCCCGACCACATCCGCGGTGAGCGCCTCCAGGCTAACCTGGGCACGCAGCGCCGGGCCCACGTCCGCCAGCCGGCCCTCAAGCCGACCGTGCGCATGGCTCACCTCCGCCAAGGGCCGCGCCAGCGCCTCCCAATCAAAGCGCCACCGCGGCCAGTCACAGGCCTGCCAAATGTACCCACAATCACCGCTTCCCATGCGGAGATTATGCCTCCCCACCCCCAGCCAACACAAGCGATTCGCCGCCGAATATGCGGTGAATAGCGACCAGCATTCGCACTTCGCGCCGCTGCGCCTGCACTCTGATGGGTACAGGGGCGCAGCGTCGCGCCACGATGTACGGAGCCGCCTGCAGGATGCTTCTCGGGGCGGTCAAGCGCTCGGCTTCGGCCAGCAAAGGTTGCAGGTTGCGTCGCTCGGACCTCCCTGGGAGCGGTGCTAGGAGCGTGCCGCCCATCCGCGGTGCGCTGGAGTTGCTGCTGTGAACGGAGCGCCCACGAATCATAGGCGCCGCGCCGCGCGGTGGAAGCCTCCCCGGAGCGTTTCAATACGCGCACTAGGGGCGGTGGCGGACGAGAAACAGGCGCGGCGAGGCGCCTGAGTGCGCAAGCATTCCCAGCAGCTTTGGGGTGCAAGGAGGGTGCTCGGCACGTTAGTAGCGAGCGCTCAGGGCTTCGAGAGCGTCCGCATCGGCAAGGTCTTTCGCGCGGCCAGTTGCGCGTTTATTTGCGATCAGGCTTTCGCGACCTATGAACCGGAGACGATAGCCGCCGAGTTCCCCTTCGACCGCAGACGCAGATGCGGCATCAAAGGAAACGCCACTGACTGAAGTTAAGAGATCGATGCGCCGTGGCGGCAGCCCCAGTTGGTAGACGGTGTTCATCACCTGAAAGTCAGCCGTCGAGATGCCGTGGGTGGCGAGGGGAGCCCCGAAGTCCTCCAGCGCCGCGACGACGCGCTGCGCGTTCGTCGCCGAAGGCCGCACCCAAAAATCAATATCTTCGGTGGCGCGTACGTATCCGTGCACTGACAGAGCGTATGCACCGATGACCAAAAACTCGACTTCTTGGTCGAGGAGGGACTGAATCATGTCGAGAAAATCGTCGTTCAGTTCAGCCATAGCTACCGGCCGCGAACGATTCGAGTAGGCATCTCGTGGCGTTGATAGCTGGGCAGTGGCCTTCCTGAAAGTTGCCAATGCTGCAAGGAAAGCGCCCATACGGCTGCCACACACTCCGCGGGCGTCCTTGGGTCCCTCGCATCCACGACTGGCTCGTCCTCCAGCACGAAGCGCCGGATGAGGAGGCTCGCGCGGCGCGCCTCCCGTCGCCTCGACCTAGCATCGTCGCTCATGCCACTAGGGTGCCATGTTTCCGTGCGAAGGTCACAGCGTGTAAGCACCGGTCCACGGGAACCTCCCCGGGAGCGCGCCAGAGCGCGCCACGGCGACATGATGGACGACCTGCTGATCGTCGGCGGCTTGGTGCCGTCACTGATCATCGACCAAGCGCACCTCAGCGATGAAGGGGATCCGCACGTTGGAACCATGGATCTCGACGTTGGGCTTCAGGTCGCGTTGCTGAACGAGGGCCGCTACCACCAGCTCACCGAACGCCTGCGCGATGCGGGGTTCGAAATGGACAGGAACGCCGCCGGGAACCCAACACGTCAGCGCTGGGCCATCGCGAATGCGAAGCGCGTGACCATCGACTTCCTTATTCAGCCGACGCTCGACGGGGACACGGGCGGCAAGCTCCGCGACCTCGAGCCGGACTTCGCGGGTAACCGTTCAGGGGGGCATTTTGCAAAATGCCCCCGAGTTTTCGGGAGTGAATCCAGCTCCGCTCCTTGGGAGCTTCCCGCAGGGATGGGTTGGCAGCGAGGTGCTCACAGGGAGCGGCGCCTAGGTTGGTAGCTCAGCGAGTTCGTAGCTGGTGCTGCGCCCGCCTGCGTCGGATTTGCGGAGTACGCCGCGCTCGAGCAGGTCTGTGATGTCGCGGAGTGCGGTGTCTGGTGAACACTTGGCAATGATTGCCCATTTGCTGCTGGTCACTTTGCCTTCGAAGCCATCGAGGAGCTTGTTGAGCAACTTCACCTGTCGCGGGTTGAGCGACATGGTAGCCCAGTGCTGCCAGAAGCGCGTCTTTGTCAGTACGGCGTCTAGCGTGGCGTGTGCATCACCGACGGCGCGGTTCAGCGCATCGAGGAACCACGTGAGCCACTCGGTCACGTCCATCGTCCGCCGCTGGGTGTGCTCCAGGACATCGTAGTAGGCCTTGCGCTCTCTT
>SLQV01000136.1 GCA_007131285.1 Myxococcales bacterium | reverse complement strand
TACCGGTGTGTAAAGGACGGGCAGCAGCGCTAGGTAGAAACCGCGGGGCCTGGGTCTCCGCGTCAGCCACAGAAACAGTGCAATGACTGCGATTGACCAAATAACTTCGTAGAGGCCGAGGTCATGCCGCGGAACGAAGGGCGGGTTGCCCACACGGTAGGCATCGACCGCTAGGAAGAAGTTCGAAGGCGTGCCCGGGTGGTCGTGCACGACAAAGCAGCCGGTTCTGCCCAGCATCCAGCCGAAGGGAAAGCCGAACGCCGCGGCATCCGCCACGGGCATGATCGGGATTTGCCTGCGCCAACGCCAGATCAGTGAGCCGACGACGACGCCAATGAAGCCGCCGTAGGAGCTCAGACCAAGGTAACGCTTAAAGAGCAGCGAAGGCTGCTCAAAGATGTCAAGCCACACTTCGGGCTCATAGAAGAGTGCATTCAGAAAGTAGGCACCGGCGAAGCCTGAGATGAGCGTGTAGGTGATGTAGTCCGCCACAATCGCTGGCTGAATGCCGATCCGGCGCGCTTTCCATTCGGCGATGCGGGCGCCCAAGATGACGCCCGCGGCGACCAAGAGCCCAAAAGGCTGGATCGGGATGTGGTCCACCCCAAAAATAGGCAGGGTAAATCCGAGAGGAATCTCCCAAGGCTTTGCCTGAAACCAGGGAATAATAGCAAACGCCGCACTCACGGCGGCTCAGTCTAGCAGTGCGCCACTGCGATGCTCAAGGCAATAACCGTGATTGCCTAGCCTGGCCTGCGGTCTGCCCGAGTCCGTGGGCTGCCGTCCCAGAGGGGTGAGGTTGGCTCAAAGCGTTGACAAAACCCCAAAAAAGGCGCAATGCAACGCGTAACTTAACGAGAGGTCTAAACGCATGACAGCGACGATAGCTTCACTTTCCGCCCGCGAAATCTTAGACTCGCGAGGCTTTCCCACCATCGAAGTCGACGTACGGCTTAGCGATGGCACCCTAGGTCGTGCGGCGGTGCCTTCCGGCGCGTCGACCGGCAAGCACGAAGCCCACGAGCTGCGCGACGGCGGCAAGCGTTTCCTCGGTAAAGGCGTCAAGGACGCCGTCGCGCGGGTGAGCGATACCTTGGCCGCAGCGGTCCAGGGTCTGCCCGCCGAAGCCCAAGGCCTCATCGACGCTCGCCTCTGCGAGGCGGATGGCACGCCCAACAAGTCCAAGGCGGGCGCTAACGCCATCCTCGGGGTGTCCCTGGCGGTGGCGCGCGCGGCGGCGCAGAGCCACGGTTTGCCGCTCTGGCGCTACCTCGGCGGCGCGCGGGCCAACACCCTGCCCGTGCCCTTCATGAACGTCATCAACGGCGGTGCCCACGCGGACAACGGCCTCGACATTCAGGAGTACATGATCGTGCCGCTCGGGCTGCCGACCTTCGGGGAAGCACTGCGCGCGGGGGCTGAAGTGTTCCACGCCCTCAAGAAACTGCTCAAGCAGAAGGGCCTTGCCACAAGCGTGGGCGATGAGGGTGGCTTCGCACCGCACCTCGAAAACAACGCCGCCGCACTGGCGCTACTCGCCGAAGCCATCGACGCCGCGGGTTACAAGCTAGGCGAAGACATCGCCCTCGCGCTTGATTGTGCCGCCAGCGAGTTTTTCGACAAGAGCACGGGCCTCTACCGTTTCGACGGCGAGGAGTACCGGGCGGACGGCTTGGTCGAGGCCTATGCCAAGTACGCCAAAGACTACCCCATCGTCAGCATCGAAGACGCGCTCGATGAGGACGACTGGGAGGGCTGGAAGGCGCTCACCACGGCCCTCGGCAGCAAGACCCAGCTCGTCGGCGACGACCTCTTTGTCACGAACGTGGCCCGGCTCCAGCAAGGCATCGACCAGCAGGTCGCCAACGCGATTCTCATCAAGGTCAACCAAATCGGCACGCTCACCGAAACATTCTCGGCCATAGAGCTCGGCGCCAAGCACGGCTACCGCTCGATGATCTCCCATCGCAGCGGCGAGACCGAAGACTGCTTCATCGCCGACCTCGCCGTCGCCACCGGCGTGGGACAAATCAAGACCGGCTCCGCAAGCCGCTCCGAGCGCATCGCCAAGTACAACCAACTCCTCCGCATCGAGGAGTCCCTAGGCGCCGCAGCAATCTACCCCGGCCGCTCCACCCTGTAGTAGCGCATGCGCGTTCGGGTAGGGGCCTGGGCCGGCTTACGTCCTCGCTAAAAATCCTCACGAACCTTAAGTTCGCTCCGGTTTTTAGCTGTGGGCGCGCTCGCCCCAGACCCCTACCCGAACGCGCAGCTCGCTGAACTGCAAGGTCGTGGGCGCATGCGCGTCCGGGTAGGGCCCATTCGTTACCGTACTAGAAGGTGGCGGGGCGGTGGAAGCCGGCGGTATCGTTGGGTCTGCGGCGGAGGACGGTTATCAGGATGAGGCCCGCCACGAAGCCGCCAATGTGGGCGAAAAACGCGATGCCGCCGGTTTGCGTGCCGATGCTGCCTAGGCTGGTCATGCCCATAAAAAACTGTAGGCCGAACCAGATAAAGATGAAGTAGAAAGCCCGAATGTTCATGAAAGTGAGCAGGAAGATGATCGGTACAGCGGTCAGCACCTTCGCGTGGGGAAAGAGGCGCACGTAACCCGCAAGCACACCTGCGATAGCGCCGGACGCACCCACCATCGGCACGGTGCTTGTCGGGTCGATGGCAACCTGCGCCCAGGCAGCGGCTACGCCGCAACCCAAATAGAAGAGTATGAAGCGCACCTTCCCGAGGGCTACCTCAACGTTGTCGCCAAAAATATGCAGAAACCACATGTTGCCGATGATGTGCCCGAAGCCACCGTGCATGAACATGCTGGACAGCACCGTGAGGTAGGGTGGGTCATCGCTGCGTAGCGCTGCTGGAATCACCGCATAGCTGGCGACAAAGGCGTCGAGCGCCGCCGGCGAGAGCTTAAGCTGGTAAAAGAAGACCAGGATGTTGATAGCGATAAAGCCGTAGGTCAGCGGTGCGCTGCCACGCCGCGGATTGATGTCGCGGATAGGAATCATGAACCGTTTGCGTTCTAGAGCGTCTTGAGCAGACGGTAGCGGCCGGGACCAGTGATAAAGAGGCCCACAAAAACGATTGCGGCTTCAAGCGCGTGCGAATACTTCACAAACGCATCGCCCCAGTTCAGGTGGGCGACAACGGCTACGCCCATCGTCGCGGCCATCAGGGCGGTAACGGGCCTGAAAAAGAGGCCCAGCATCAGACAGATGCCACCACCGAACTCTGCCACCGCGGCAGCGAAGCCGAAGAACGTCGGCGCGAAATCGAGGCCAAGGTTGGCCATGGCGCCGCCGAGTTTGCTCCAAGCGGCTGCCCCGCCTGCCAGCTTAGGCCAGCCATGAAAGATGAACGCGATGCCTAAGCCTACGCGAATGATCAGGAGTCCAATATCTGGCTGGGTCTTCGACATTGCAGGCATGTCGGAGCGCTACCATGCTTCAGCCCCCCAGGGAAGGCGCAGCATGGCAACCTTCGAGGGTGATGCATCAGGAACCGCAAGCGGCTTTGCGAAAGCGAACCCCAGAACGCCTTGTCCTGGTGCTACGAAATGCTTTCCTAAGAGTCGGGGCCCTGCCCACCTTACCGCAGATAGTCAAGACGCTTGTGCCGCGTGCACGTTGCAACCCAGATAAAAACGTTTCGCGTGCACAACGACCCCATCGCAGCAGTTCTTGGTGAAGGGGGTGCGCTCGCCCGGGTGCACCCGCACTTCCAGCCACGACCGGCGCAGGTCGCTATGGCGCAGGCGGTGGCCGATGCCCTGGCAAACCCCGGTGCCCAGAAGGTGCTTGAGGCGCCTACGGGTGTCGGCAAAACGCTGGCCTACCTCACCGCGGCAGCGCTGAGCGGGAAACGCGTGCTCATCGCCACCGGCCGCCGTGCCCTACAAGACCAGTTGATGGAGCGGGACGTGCCGCTGCTGGAAGCGGCTCTCGGCAGGCTTCTCGGCGTCGTGTCGCTCAAGGGCCTGTCCAACTACTTGTGCTTGCGGCGCTACGGTCTGGCGGAAGCCAGCGAGGCAGCCCTCGCACCGGGTTGGGAAGCGCTTAAAGCCTGGCGCGCCTCCACAGCCACGGGCGACGTCCGGGAGGCCGGTCTGCCCGAGGCGGACCCACTCTGGAACCGCGTGATGAGCACGGCGGAAACGCGCGTCGGCGCCCGCTGTCCGCACTACGACGCCTGCTTCGTCACGAGGGCCCGCAAGGCTGCCGAGGACGCCGCTATCGTCGTCACTACCCACCACCTCTTTGTCGCCTCGGAAGCGGGCCGCAGAGCGCATGGGCGGGGCATCCTCCCCGATTTTGACGGCATCATTTTCGATGAGGCGCACCAGCTCGAATCGGTGATTTCCCGCGCAGAGAGCTTTCAGCTAGGTCTCGCGAGCATTGAACGCCTTACCCTCGACGCCGGCCGTGTCCTGGCGCGCGCCGAGTCCCCGGACGCGCGCCTCCTGCCCGAGGTCACGCGCTCGGCGGCCCACGCGTTCTTCAGCTGCTTCTCCAGCGCAGCGCTCGAACGTGCCGCGAACCCAGCCGCAAGATTCCGCTCACCCGAACCGCCGAGCTTCGCTCGTGACACCTCTCGTGGTACCTCCCTAGGAGCAACACCTGTAGCGGCCGCTGTGCGCGGTAGTGCTGGCGAAGCCTCAGATGACCTTCTGAGCGAAATGGCTCGGTCCGCGACGGACGGGGAGCATCCGTCGGTCACCGCTTCAACTCGCCATGCCCTCGGACCCGAGGTGCTACAGCACCTCCGCGACCTCAGCGAAACCCGCAAGCTACTGCTTGCCTTGGCGGCCTTGGGCGCCGCCCGCGAGCTGATGGCCCCCGAGCACGCGCCGCTGCAACGCCGCGCCCGCGCCCTGGGTGAAGCGCTCGAACGTTTTCTCGACGACGGTGGCGACGTCACCCTTGAAGCGGGCAGCGACAGCGCCGACAGCGCCGTGCGCTTCATCGAAGGCCGAGCCGACGAGCGCCGCCTCGGTTTTGCACCGGCAGATGTAAGCGCCTGGCTCGGCCTACGCGATAGCGCCGTCCCCCCCAGCGACGATACCCTCGGCAGCTATTCCCGGGAAGCCGCGAACCCTGACGCGAAACCCAACGCGCTTGGCACCGGTATCGAAGACCTCTCAGCAGCGCGCATCATCGACCAGTCACCTCCAGCCAACGAGGCCGCCGCGCGCCCACATAGAAGCACGCAAGGCGACGCTAGGCGGGCCCGTTCAAGCGACCCGAGTTCCGTAAGTGCTCCGGGCGTAAAAGCTCCCACGGAGGGTGCGGGCGCAGAGGGTGCGGGCGCATCGTCAGACCCGACCGCGCAGGAGCGAACCACGTTAGGCGACCGTCCATCGACCGGTTCAAGCGCACCGGGTTTGACCATGGCGCCACCGCATTCAGCCGCGGGCGCTCCACGCCACCTGGCGCCGGCTCAAGCGCCGGATGCGCTCACGGAGGCAGGCGAGGGCGTCAGCTACGTGTTCACGAGCGCGACGCTCTGCGTCGACGGCAAGGCCACCTATTTCGTCGAACGCCTCGGCCTAAGCCCCACGGCAGAGGTCGCCCACTTCGAAAGCACCTTCGACTTCCCCCGCCAAGCCGCCCTCTTCGTCCCCGCCGATATGCCCGAGCCGCGCGCCCCGGGTTACCCGTCCGCCTCCGCCGCCATGGTCGACACGCTACTTGCGGCCTCCGGCGGCGGCGCCTTCGTCCTCTGCACGTCCCTTGAGCACACGCGCCGCCTCGCGGCGCATCTCCGCTCAAGCGCCTTCGCCGGCAGCGACAGCGGCGCAGTTCTCGCCCAAGGCGACGCCCCACGCACCGAACTCGTCGAACGCTTCCGCGCCCACGGCAACGCGGTGCTGGTCGGCTCCCACACCTTCTGGGAAGGCGTGGATGTGCCCGGCCGCGCCCTGCGCCTCGTCATCATCGACAAGCTCCCCTTCGGCGTGCCGACGGACCCCTTGCAGCAAGCCCGCTCCAAAGCCCTAGAAGCCCGCGGCCTCTCACCCTTCCGCCACGACCAACTTCCCGCCGCCGCCATGCTCCTCAAGCAAGCCTTCGGCCGCCTCATCCGCAGCGAAACCGACCGCGGCCTAGTCGCCATCCTAGACTCCCGCCTCCTGAGCAAAGGCTACGGTAAAGTCCTCCTGCGCAGCCTACCCCCCGTCCCCCTAATCACCGACCCCTCCCACCTACCCACCCACCTCTTCGAGCCCTAAACGGTGGCGGCCACGCAAGACTGAAGACTGACGCATCATCAAGGCTGTGTTTCATTGAAATGGAATAAATTGAGGATATGGTTCCAAAGTGATGTCCAAAGAACACGCCCAGAATATGTCGGTCTTCTGTGCGCGCGAATCGCTTGGCGCCGCACGCAGCCTTCGCAGTCGCTTTGAGTCCATGCTCTGCGGAGCGACGCTGACGTTCGCAATGGCGGGATGTGCCGCTCAAGGTGCGCCAAGTACACTGCAAGCGGAGGAGGTTGGAGGTAACAAGCGGGGCGGCGCTACCAACAGCGAACCCAATGAATGTACCTTTGAAATCGACTTCTTTATCTACGAAGACTGTCGGCGGTTCTTCTGCTTGGACCCAGCCGATGCCCACATGCGGCAGCATCTCCCTGACGTAGGTTGGCGCATGACAGGGTATTTGGACGCCCTAGGAAGGACCCCTACCGTCCACCGACCACCTACGCGTTTTTCAACAGAGTTCACGGGACTCGGTCGCATAGGTGCAGCGGCTCACATTTCCCCGCAGGTGGCTGTTGGAAGCGAGGCAATGCTACCAACGCATTTCTGGCGGGCTGAGCTGGTGACGTATATCGAGAACCGTCCGGACCTCGTACCAAGAGTGCTAGCAACGTCTGACTTGGTGTATTGTCAACCCTCTAATGCTCCGAGAAGGTTGGGCGTTACACTTAGCTGCATGCACGGCCGATGCAACCCGATAGTAGATCCATCAAGGTAGATGGTCTGCACGCGCGGCCAGGCTCGACGATGGGTTGAGAAGCGGCGGTCACCGTTCCGATTATGTGAATAAATCCCAGGTCTTTACGAAACTCTTCCATAGGGCTTGTCTAATCACAGACGCCACCCACT
Organism: Myxococcales bacterium; assembly: GCA_007131285.1. Classification (GTDB taxonomy): domain Bacteria; phylum Myxococcota_A; class Polyangia; order Polyangiales; family SLQV01; genus SLQV01. Next base: position 11 of record SLQV01000136.1, on the reverse strand, counting down.
CTTTTACCCTT
>SLQV01000176.1 GCA_007131285.1 Myxococcales bacterium | reverse complement strand
TATTATGAAACGCAACGACTGGCAGCATAGACTGCCAGTCCCAACTCAATCAGCCTCCGGAAAACCCGGGGGGATTCAAGCCTGGGGGACGCAAGCCGCGGGGAAAATGGGCCTTCCGTGCGCGGACCCACCCACCCCACCATACTTACTCCAGGCCCATTTCCCCGCGGCTTTCTGCGTCTCGAGTTAATGAGGGGATCGCTCAGAGCGGCCCCAACTTCCGATCCCCGCGCTAAGGCGTAAAAGGAGGGGGACGCAAGCTTGCCATATTTGCGCGTTCTCGCGATTCTTTTGGCTCCTTGGTGGAACGGTACGCAGGAATAAGTGCACCCGCATCGCCCGCAGGATCTTCTCCCAAGTATGTATACGCCCTGAGCGCTTCGGTATATCGATTAAGAAGCAGTCGCATCTGGGAGACCGTTAGCTGGTTCCTTCGCAGGGCGGTTTCCGATTGCCGTCGAATATTATCGACCATCGCGGCCGGATCGTACTGAACGTAGCGCAGCACCTCTTCAATGGAGTCGCCGGGAATCACATCGGCGATTTCGAAACGTCCGTCTCGAAGGCGCACATGGACTGCATGCGTGTCTCCAAACAGGTTGTGTAGGTCGCCGAGAATCTCCTGGTAGGCTCCATTAAGGAACATCGCCATGAGATAGGGTTCGTCTTCGCGAACTTCATGCAGCGGCAGCACCTTCTGTACGCCTTCGAAGCCGATGAAACGGTCGATAATCCCGTCCGAATCACATGTCAGATCAGCAAGCACAGCCTTGACCGTCGGCCGTTCACCAAGGCGGTGAATAGGCACGATCGGAAAGACCTGATCGATTGCCCAAGCGTCCGGCGCACTCTGGAAAATGGAGAAGTTGCAATAATAGATGGCCGAACACATCTCTTGGAGCTGCTGGAGCTCCTCTGGGATCGGCGATTTCCCCGAGAGATGATCACGAATCCGCGCGCAACAAGCCCAGAAAAGACGCTCAGCTTGGCCAAGGTCTTGAATGTCCATCAACCCAAATCGGAATAGATTCTGTGCCTCTTCTTTGCCTTGCAAGGCATCGTGCCAGGCTTCTTGAAGATTTTCAGCGTGCACGCCACTGTACGTTTCGTAAAGGTCTTGAAGCAGACGATGTGCCCCCGGGGCCGGCTTCGCCTCTTCTTCCGCGAACGCGCGCTCGTTGGCACCGACAACCTCAAATACAAGGGCAGATTGGTAAGCGGCGATCGCTCGACCCGCCTCAGTGATGATGGTGGGATGCTCGACCTGAGCTTGGTCGCAGGCCTCACGGATTCCGTAGACGATGTCGAGCGCATACTCGCGCACGTCGTAGTTCTTAGAAGCGTGGAAGGCCGTTCGGGTACCGTCGTAATCCACCGCAAGCCCGCCCCCTACGTCGAGGTAACGCAAACCGCAGCCAAGCTTGGTAAGCTGCACATAAAGCTGGCTGGCTTCGCGAATGGCTCTCTTGAATGGAATAATCGATGATATCTGTGACCCGATATGAAAATGCAGAAGCTGCAGAGAATCGCTCAAACCGACATCTTTGAGTGCTTGCACCACGTCGAGTAGCTGGGGAACGCTGAGCCCAAATTTTGCGCGATGGCCGCTCGAATCGCCCCAGCGGCCGCTGCCCTTCGCATGGAGGCGCGCACGCACACCGAGCAAAGGCTTGACCCCTACGCGGCTGGCTGCCTCAAGCGCAAGTTCGAGTTCTTCCGGGCGCTCAAGCACAATGACCACCCGCCGGTCGAGTTGCTGCGCTGCAATAGCGAGCTCCATGAACGACAGGTCCTTGTAGCCGTTACACACGATGAGCCCGCCGGGCGCCTCCAGCGCAGCGAGTGCGATGAGCAGCTCGGGTTTCGAACCTGCCTCAAGACCCACGCCCAGAGGTCCACCGAAACGCACGACATCCTCGACCAAATGCCGCTGCTGGTTCACCTTGACGGGGTAAACCCCTTGGTACTCACCGCGGTAGTCCGCCTCGGACATCGCTTCACGAAAACCCGCGTCGATCAACTTGAGGCGGTGTTCGAGGATGTTGGGAAAGCGCACCAGCAAAGGCAGCTCATGCCCACGAGCGTTGAGCTCTGAAACCAACTGGAACAGGTCCACACGCGCATCCACGTCTGGGTCCGGCTGCACCTCTATGCTGCCCGCTTCTGAAACAGAAAAATAGGGCGCACCCCAACCACCTACTCGGTAGAGTTCGCGGCCCTTGGCGACACTCCAGACATCATCAGGGGGGTGGGTCAATGCATCCGGCTCCTACGAAAGTTGAATCGCGAGCCTAGCACGTGATGCGCCTTCCGGCTGCTCGCTATCGCCTGGAAAACGACGGACATATGCGTTGCCGCGCCGTCTCAATGCAGGCGCCGAATCCGCTAATTGCACCCGGTGTTTCGGTGTGCGTGCGGCGGCGGCGCGGCCACGCGGGCGCCTCTTGGCCACTTGTCATCCCTGCCCCTCTGTGAAGGCTCTTACTGAAGCGTACCGCGCGCAGGTGCGCCACTGCGCTCACCAGCGAAATACCGCAAAGTGCTGACGAGACATCGATCGAAGCAACCCGTTCCCCATTTTCCAGTTTGAACGAAAGGGGGTCCGCCTGGTAGAGTGTTTCGAAGATATGGCCCTAGAACAACTCAGTGACATCCTTCATGAAGGCAGTGCCCATGGCACGCACCGGCCCGCATTCGCGGTCAAACGCCAGGGTACGTGGCGCTACCTCAGCTACGGAGACTTTCGCGCCAAGGTGGACCTGATAACCGGAGCGCTTGCTGCGGGTGGCGTGGGCCTCGGCGACCGCGTCGGCATCATTGGCAGCAACTCGCCCGAGTGGGCAGCAATCGCGCTCGCTTCCACCCGGCTGGGAGCTGCCTACGTTCCCATGTACGAAGCGCAACACCAAGATGACTGGCGGCATATTTTTCGGGATTCAGGCATCAAGGCCGTCTTTGTAAACGGTGCCAAAGCCGCCGCATTTGCCCGGACGATGGCGCGCGAGCTTGAGTCCTTGACTACAGCGGTAAGCCTCACCGGAGAACACGAAGGCATTCCCGCCCTTGAGAGCTGGCTCGCCAGTGCAAGTCCGCTGAGCGAACCGCTAGACATTGATGTAGCGCCTGACACCCTGGCGGCGCTTATCTACACCTCGGGCACGACCGGAGTGCCTAAGGGGGTGATGCTCTCGCATGGCAATCTTTGCTCCAACCTGGCGGCAATCGCGCAAGTGTTTCCGCTCAGCCCCAACGACCGCTCTTTGGCTTTTCTACCCTGGGCGCATAGCTACGGTCAGGTCGGGGAACTCTTTTACATGCTGAAGAACGGAGCGTGTATTTGTATTGCTGAGAGCGTTGAAAAGCTTGCCGACAATCTCGTCGAAATGGCACCCACCGTACTCTTTGCAGTCCCCAGTGTCTTTTCCAAGATCCGTGCGGGCGTTCTGGCTAAAGTTGAGAACTCATCCCCCATCAAGCAGCGGCTTTTCTCCATGACAATGGACGCCGCTGAAACGCTATCGACGCAGACCCAACATGGCCGTGTATCACCCTTGACGCGCCTTCGGTATAAGGCCCTCGAAAAGGTCGTATTGAACAAAATTCGCGCTCGTTTCGGCGGACAGCTGCTCTTTGCGTCAGTCGGTGGAGCTGCGCTGAATCCAGACGTTGCGCGCTTCGTCGAAAACCTAGGCATTCCGGTTTATCCCGGTTACGGCCTGACTGAAACGAGTCCCGTTGTGTCGACGAACTACCCCGGTGCTCGCCGCGCGGGCTCAGCCGGAAAAGTGCTTCCCGGCGTTACTGTAAAGATAGACGAGAGCGTAAATGACGGCGAAGCGGGTCACGGCGAAGTAATCGTTTACGGGCCAAACGTGATGCAGGGCTATCTCGGCATGCCCGAGGAGACAGCCCGCGTGCTCACGGACGACGGTGGGTTTCGCACTGGCGATATCGGTTACGTCGATAGCGACGGCTTTCTCTTCATTACAGGACGCTTAAAAGAGCAGTACAAGCTTGAGAACGGCAAATATGTCGTACCCAATCCTCTTGAGGAAAAAATCAAACTGAGTGCTTTTATTCTCAATGCGTTCATTTGGGGCGAAGATATGCCCTACAACGTGGCGCTCATCGTCCCTGATCTCACGGCACTCTCGCGTTGGGCAAACGAGGAAGGTCTTGCCTTCCAGGACCCCACGCTACTGCTTTCAGATTCCAAGGTGCGCGCGCACTTCGACGACGAACTTCGCCGCTACAGTCAGAGCTTCAAGTCCTACGAGCGCATCCGCAACTTCACTTTCGTGCCCTCGGACTTCACCATCGAAAACGGGATGCTAACGCCCTCTTTAAAAGTACGTCGCAAATCCGTATTCGCCGCTCACGCCGACGCTATTCGCGCCCTCTACTAACGCCACGAAGAACGAGACAACATCGGCATGCGCACGGACGGCTCAGACCCTCACGCGACGGGGCACCCCCCCCCAAGGCAAAGGCGCCTTGCCCAGAAATCAACCTAGCTGCTTACCCCAGAAGCGGACCGGCAAACGGCGGCCGATAAACCGACTGCTGACCTCGTCAGGCGGCGGCGGCACAGCGATAGCTTCGCGCTGGAGCCGCTCCAGTTGGTCGAGCACAGACTGGTCAAAAAGCCTGTTACCGCTTGTCTTAAGCAGAGAAAACTTCGCAATGCGCAAATCATCACCGATCTCGACGGCGACCTGGGTAACGAGATCCCGACGCTGTTCTGGCGAGATTAATGAAGGTACCTGCCAGCCTCGACGAAAAAACGCGTACAGCTTGCCGGCGTAAGCATCGCCTGCGCGCGCGTAAGCGGAATTCCCGTCGGGCGCTGCGTCTTGGGATCCTTCTTTTTCCTGCCTTTCAGCGATTTCCGCAAAGGTCTGTGCCCGGTCGCCCAGGCGCTTGAGAGGGTCTTCTTGGCTAGCACGCTTGGCCTCGGTAGGCGGCTTGGGCACCGGCTTGACCTCGGGCTCAGGTTCACGCGTCACCGTCCGCGCAGGCTCGGGAGCTTCAGGCGTTGGTGCTGCCTGTGCAGGAGCCGGCGCCGTGGTGGCGATAGGCACTTGACGGTCTGGTAGGCGGTTTGGCTCCGGGGGCTTGCCCATTTCGATAAGCTCCGCCTGCAGAATGATTTCAACGTCCTCGACGGGCGGACGTTCCGGCAACAACTCTGCCAGGGGCGCATAGAACACCACCAGCAGCACCGGCACGATGGCATGCGCCATTAACGCAGCCACAAAGCCACACATCCACTCCGGCGTGCCTAGCCGCGGAGGCTCGAGCAACGTCGCTACGTGACCGGCGGAATCGCTCACCGCTTACGCCTCTTCGGCTGAGTGGCCAGCACCTCCGGATTGGTGATTAGGCCGACACGTTCGATCCCTAGGCCCTTAACCATCGCAAAAATCTTCACTACGACTCCGTAAGGCACCGTCGCATCTGCCTCTACGAAGAGTTCGGTCGCTGACTTTAAACGCGCATTTGTTTGGAGCAATGTGGGCACGTCTTCAGCTGAGGAACCATCACTCAGCACCTCGCCGTTGAGGTAGAGGCGCTGTTCGCGGTCGATAGTCAAGACAAGGGCATCGGGGGGGCGCTCCAATGTCTTTGCTTGGGTTTCGGGCAGCGTGATATCGACGCCCGATGTCATCATTGGAGCCGCAACCATAAAGATGATGAGCAAGACAAGCATCACGTCGACAAGCGGCGTGACGTTGATCTCCGCCATTGGCGCGCGCGGTCCTTTGGAAGAAAGGTTCATCCCCATAACGAATCAGCCTCCTACTGGGACAATGCACGCTGGAGTGTATTCAGATAAGAGTGCGAGAAACTCTCTATTTCGCTTTCGAGCACCCTTAAACGGCGCACAAAATAGTTGTACGCCATGACCGCTGGAATCGCGGCGGCAAGACCGAGCGCCGTTGCGATGAGTGCTTCAGCGATACCCGGTGCAACGACGTCGAGACCCGCTGCTTTTTCGCTTTGGATCGAGATAAATGCGTTCATGATGCCCCAAACCGTTCCGAAAAGACCGATAAACGGTGTGATGCTTCCGGTGGTGGCAAGGAAGGCTAGGAGATTTTCCAAACGCGTCAGCTCAAAGACGTTGGCGCGGCGCATCGCGCGCTCGACCGAATCGAGCGTTGTAGATACCTGGCTTGATGAGAGCGTGACCGCCTCGGTATTGGCAGCCGGCGTAGGCGGCCAGGAGGCGCGGCGGGACTGCCCGCCGGGCCGCAACGCTTCGAGAACCTCCGTATGACCCGCGCGAAAGACAGCTGCGACGGGCGAGCCGACAAAGTCCCTCCCTTTGATACAGAGATGTTCCAGCGCGTAGAGCCGTGCCTGCGCCGACGGCGCTTGCTCCCAGAAGGCGCTTAGAAACTTGCGAGATGTACGCACAGCGCGGCCGAATCCGAACCACTTGACGCCAATGATGAACCACGATGCCACCGACATCGCCACAAGCACGAGCATCACTAGCTGAACCACCGTCGAAGCACCGAGCACCAGCTCAAGGGGAGAGAGTGCCTCCGCCGGCATTAGGTCGGAGACCTGGGGCGGATGAAGGCCAAGCTTATCCGGTAACGCCAGGTCAGGTCCGCTACGCTGCCTAGCCCCGTCAACCAGCCCAAGCGATTCCACCGCAACCCGAGATTCCGGTATCACTATCTGCCCTACGCCGCGCTCCCATGTGGAATACTCCATAATGCAGCAGCCTAGACGAATCGCTACCGCCGAGCCAAGTTCCCTCCCGCAGGAGCCAAGATGCCCCCCTGCAGAGATAGGCACGTGGACTCACAGCAGCCGCTAGGGGGGAAGCGGCGCCTCCCCCATCATAACACGCAGCGATATCAATGAGATCGTTGGAGGGAGAACGCGACGAGGCCGCGCGACCCGTCCCGGCCCTTAGCCAGCGCGATTCATGCCCTTAATGCGTTGGTTTCGGCGCGCTAGACAAAGCGACTGGTCCCAGAAACGCCGGTACTGCGCCGGTCTTCACTGAAGCGATAGTCCGGGTCCAATAAGGTATCGACGCGCTCAAGCACGGTTTGACTGAATCCCAGAAAGTTCTCTCGGTAACGTCTTTCGGCGTTAATTGTGAAGGGTGTATAAGGCTCAGTGGGCACATAACGAGCAACCACTTCTGCCTCGACGGGTGGCCCGAGGCGATAAGTCACCCGCCCAGGCTTCGCGAAGGGCGAGGTACCAGGATAAAGTTTATCGCTGCCACTACAGCCTACGGGGATGACAGGGTAATCCATACTCAAGGCCAGCTGACCGAAACCTGCCTGCCCCTGGGAGAGCTTCAATGAACGCGTGCCTTGAGGAAAAACAAGCACGTCAAGGCCCGCCGCTTGGGCTTGCTGATGCAGACGCCTGACCTCCGCCATCATGCGCTCGTAAGCTCCTTGCATGTAGGCCACATAACCATCAGGGCCTCCCTGCATGACCTGACCGATTTCGAACGGATCGCGCGGCGTCGCGAAGAACTCCTTAGCCAAATCAGCTTCTTCCGCCAAAGGCTCCCGGCGTGAACCCCCTATGTCGACGCCGCTACGGTTTGTCTCGGGCTTGCCCACAACGGCAGATGCCTCTTGCGCGGGGCCATCGGCAACGGGTGCAGCGTCTGAATCTAGGCGGCCATCTATGCGGTCTCGCAGATGGCGGTAGGCTGCATCCGAGGGCCGCGCTCCTGTGACAAAGAGACAATCCGCGACAATGAGATACCCCTTCGAGATGACGGGAATCACATTGGCTGCCGCCAAAAACCGCGCCGTTAAGGGATTTTGGTAGTTCTTGGCTTTTGACCAGGTCATCGTGTAACGACCATACTCACGGCGTAACGCGAACTGAAACGGCCAGTAGTTATAACGATCCGTGTGGTTCATCGCAAAAATCACAGGCTCTTGGGGCAGGTGGTCCCACCCTTCGACGCGAATATCCACCCCCGGCAAAAACGAATAGTTAGGTCGCAGCACCGTTTCCGCGACCACGCGCTGTACCCACGGCCTGGGATGAATCTCCAAGCGCCTGAGTGTATTGAGCGTTGTTCTTTGTCCCATGTGTAGTTCGGCTGCGTTACCACGTTCTTGCCGGAACGCGTAGTCTCGTTTCTGCATGCCGCGATATGCGCGTTTCCGACACCCAAAGCGCGGTGTCGCCATCAAGGCTGCGTGGTCCCGCTCAGGAAGCGTATGTGCGCGCTCATCGCTGCGTCATCGCCGCGAACCTTTCGCAAGACGCGGGCTCCTGCGCTTGCGGCTCAGGCCCTTCGTTGGGCACGCAGCGATCTACCCTTCGGAGATAGGGCGCAGACTTGCGCATGCGCCTACTGGTATTCAGCGCGCAGCAACTGGAGACCCAAAAGCACGGAGGCACCGCACTTCACCGCTGCCTTTTCTTTAATGCGCACATACGTTCCGTTGGAAGAACCGAGGTCTGTGACCAGAGCACCGTTTCCGTTGGGATGAATGCGGCAATGTAGTCCCGAAATATAACCATCATCTGGGAAGAGCACGTCGCCGCGTTCTCGACCAAGAAACAAGCCTTCTTCCGAAAGCATATAGGCATTTGCAAACTGATTAGGTGCGATGACCAGACGAATACGACCGACGGCTGTGCCGCGCGGGCTGCCCATCAAAGCGGGTTCCTGAGGCGTGCTCTGTGCAGCGATCGACTCGTAGCGAATGACATGCTGACCGACGCGAAAGTCGTCTCCGGACTCAAGCGCAAAGGGCTGGTCTTTTTCGATGCGAATGTAGACGCCATTTCGGGACTTGAGGTCTTCGACCTCGAGCGTGTCACCCACGAAGTAAAAACGCGCGTGTTTGGCGGATAGAGAATGGTCAAGATCAAGCCCCGGGTGCGTTTCTCGCCCGACAATGTTGTCGGTATCGAAAAGGGAGAGACCCTCGGTTTCGCTGCCATCGGGGCGCACGAGAACCAACTTTCCACGACGCGCAACGCTCGCAGGCTTTTCCGTGCGCGCCGCCTTGACAGGTTTTGAGGCCGGAGGTGCCAACGGGTAACCACAGGCGCCGCAGAACTTAAAGTTCACTGGATTCAGCGTCTCGCAGTTCGGACAAGGCTTTTGGGCGCCTGCGGCTTTTCCCGGAAGAGGCTTATTCGACCCCTTTGCGCTGGCAGCCCCCGCACCCGATGCAACCTCACCCCCCGAACCGGGTTCCGGCGCGGCATCATCGGAGGTCACCTTCACGAAGCTGGTGGCCTGTGCGGACAGGGGCGGCAGACTATCGCCCGGCGGAGAACTGGATTGGCGGGCGCTCGCCGCCGCACCGCGCTCAGCTTTAGACTTCGCGCCGGAAGATTTGGCCATGGCCGCCTCGATGGACAGCGCCTTCTGCTGGACGCCCTGCCCGGGAGGACTCGGGGGCGGGCCGGCGGGCGCGGCCGCTGCTCCAGCGGACCTAGCCCCGTCGCTCGCGAGTTGCGGCAATACCGCACCACAGCTCAAGCAGAACTTAAAGTGCGCCTCGTTCTTCGCCTGACAGCGTGGGCAACTCTGCACAGTCTTAACCTTTCGAATCGTGAGCGGTTGCCCGCAGAGCCATAGAACTTATCACGCGCGGAGCCCGCAGCGCACAAGTGACGCGGCTGTTCACGCCGCTTGGCTTTTCCAAAGGCTACCTGCCACGCCTAAAGTCGGTCAAGACGTAAGCAATCCACGGTGCCGAGGGCGGGACTCGAACCCGCAGGAGGGGTTACCTCGGGTGATTTTAAGTCACCTGCGTTTGCCATTTCGCCACCCCGGCTAGCGTAGCGCCGTGGTTAAGCACAAAAAGGAACGAATCGCCAGCGCGCGGGGCGATCACTCGGGCGAGTTCTCAACCCTATCGGGGGCCACCCGCTTCTGAGCAAGCTGCGCCGGCCTACCACCGTGTCTGGGGTGAGCCTCGCGCTTAATAAACGTGCGCCATAGGCAGCCGTTGGGGGCCGGCGAGCTCGGGGCGGGCTTCGACAACCCGGTTGGCTGCATCAACGAAGACAACCTTGGGTGTATGGGTCCGCACCTCCGATTCGTCGAGCTCGCCAAAACGGGCGAGAATTACGAGATCTCCCGCACTATTGTGATGCGCAGCGGCACCGTTAACACAGATGACACCCGCCGGTCCGGGCAGCACGTAAGTCACAAGTCTTGTGCCCCGGGTCACGTTCCAGATGTGGACCTCTTCGAAGGACACGAAGCCTGCTGCCTCCATAAGCGTGGTATCGATGGTCACGCTTCCCTCATAGTCGAGGTCGGCTCCGGTTACGGTAGCTCGGTGAATTTTTCCGAGGAACATGCGTCGTCGCATCAGCGTTTTTCCAAAATAGCGCGACTAGATACGCGCGCCCACGGCCCAGGAGCGTAGTTTACGCGATGCCAGCGGATATGCGAGCGAGCGAATCCCCGGGCACGCCCGCGCTGTCCTTGCGATGACAGCGCGCCAACCTCGCGGCGTATTTGGGTGCGCCTAACGCACGTCAGTCACCTCTAGCTCCTGGTCTTAACGCAATAAAGCCTGCTTTTGGCTGCCAGCTGTCGCGTTGGTTGACCCGTTCCTGGGGCGAGCATACCGCGTTTGCGGCATGTACGAAGGCGAGCGTTCGGGGATCCGTAGATCGTAACAGCCGCAATGCAGAGCCTCATGAGCGTTGGCCCGCTATCAGACCAGAAACCACCGCATCATGGCATCGGGAAAGACTATCACGTTGCGATGGCTCTGCGACGTACTGCACGGTGTCTGAACTGCACGGTGTCTGAACCGCATGGTGTCTGAACCGCATGGTGTCTGAACCGCATGGCGTCTGAACTGCACGGTGTCTGAACCTCACGGTGCCTGGCCTGAACCTCACGGTGCCTGAAGTGTCCGCGATTGAAGTGTCCGCCAACAAGGGCGCCCGGGCGGGCTGAGGGGGTGCGGAAGAGAGGACTCGAACCTCCACGAGTGTTACCTCACAAGAACCTGAATCTTGCGCGTCTGCCAGTTCCGCCACTTCCGCGTGCGATTGGGCGCGCGGTCTACGCCGCGTGAGCGGCGTCGTCAAGTTTAACCGGCCTAAGCGTCGCGGGGATTTCTGCGAATCCACTCGCATGCGCAAATGTAAGGCCGTGTCTCGCGCAGCAATACACCGGGCTCGTCAGTTGCTCGCAACGACAAGAACGCACCGGCGCCCACCTGCCTCTTGCTAAATTGTTTCAAGTTTGACCTTTTTTCACAGACCTTCCGAAGGATCTTATGATAACTAGCTGATATTTTGATACTTGTACGTCTTGACGCCTCGGACACTTTGCTCCGATAATATTAATACGCCATGCGTGTAACCTGCAGCAGAAGACGGTCGAGACCGCACCGCTCTCTTGGCGGCTTCACCTTGGTGGAATTAATGACCGTCATCACGATTATCGCAGTAGCGGCGGGACTTGCGGCCCCGGGCATCCGCTCCGCCATCGCGGAACGGAGACTGTCACAAGCGGCGTACATGGTCGCTCGACTCGCTAGGTTGGGACGGGCGCAGTCTATCGCTTCAGGGCGAGCGCATCTGCTGCGCTACGCGCCCGCGGATGGTTCGGTCATCGTCTATCGCGGCAACAACAATCGTTGCAACGGAACCAACTGGGCAGGCATTGTCGCGGGACCGGCGTGTGGCGCGGTGGGCACAGCCTGCCTCGACGGCATGGATGAGAATCAACCCTGGTTCGCCGACTACGAAATTACGATCACGTCGGATCTCGCTGGCGAAATCAACCTCTGCTGGGAGCAGGATGGCGTTCTTTGGGCTCTACCGGGCGCACTTAACTCCGCACCCTTCTCCGATGCCAATGTAGTCAACGGCGCCTTGCGTTTTTCCCTGCAACGCGCTGTTGGCGGGGATATCCAGGGCGTTGTGCGACAAGTCGCCGTGCCCCTCTCGTCAGAAGCCAGGGTGGTCCGATGATCCAACGTATTCACGCCGCGCACGAGATGCACGTGTGCCCAACGGCCGCAACGGCGCAGGAGCACGGCATAACGTTAGCCAAGCATACCCTGCCGTGCCGGTCCTTATCCGGATGCGGCCCCGCAACACGTCTCCACACCTCAAGCGGCTTTACCCTGATCGAGGTGATGGTAGCAGTCACCGTCGTTACCTTCGGCGCTCTTGGCATTTTCTCCCTAGGAAATGCGACTATCAAGGGCAACGCCTTCGCGCGCGAGATGACCATCGCGACAGATGTCACCCGCTCCTGGGTCGAGCGCCTACGCGCCGATGCCATGCTCTGGCGCACCGCTGGCCCCGGCGGACTCGCGTTCACCACCTATCTCAGAGACGCGCCCCCCGTAGCCGCCGTAGGTGCACCCGGTGAATGGATCGCGCCAACACCACCGGAAGGCGTTTCAGAGAGCTTTGCCTACGATTACCACGGGTTCCCCACCGCCGTTACGGAAAACATGCGCTACTGTACCCACTTGCGTTACGAGTGGGTGTTCCCTGGCGAGGCGCTTCGGGTCAGCGTGCGCACCTACTGGCATCGCACATCGCGCGGCACCGATGACACGATTTCAAACCGCGCACTCTTCCCCAACTGCGGACGCGGCGCCGAGGCGGCTGTGACGGACAATATCGCTCAGACCGTCGCCGGCGGTGTCAGCCAACTACACGCCGTTCACTCAAGCATCATTGTCCGTCGGGGGCGACCATGACGCGCCAATACGGCAGAACGCAAGCGTGCGATACGGTGAAGCGTGACGTTCAGCGCCGCCAGCCTTACCCGCGCACGAAACGGGCAGGATTTACCCTCATCGAGCTGCTTGTAGCGATGGTTGCGGGCGTACTGGTCGCCTCGACAACCTACTTTATCGGTGCGGCATCAGCTCGCCACTTTCATGAGCAAGAGCGCGTGGCTTTCAGTCAAACCGCGTTGCGAACCTCGATGATGCAGCTCGAACGTGATTTGGCTGCCGCAGGTTCGTTCGGCGTACCGAGCTCGACATTTGCCCAGTCGTGTCTACCTCCGCTTCCCGTTCCGCTTCAGGCCGTCCAGCTTTTCGAAGATGGCGACGTAGAAGGCACCGCTTCTATACCCAACGCGGCCGAAAATGGCGTTTCAGCCGACCGCGTGGTGGTAACCGGGAACTTCATGACCTCGGATAGCTATCTCGCTATCGGGCTCAATGTCACTGGGACCGAGATTATCCTCAACGCCAACACGATGGGCTTTCGCCGCTCTTTTGGCTTTCCTTTCGACCCCGATCGCTTCGCCTCAGTTTTTCGCGCAGGTCGCATGCTTCATATGGAAGCCCTCAATGGCGACCACTTTTTCGTGCCCATCGCCGGCGTCAACCCGGCCACCTTCTCGATTCAACTCGAGACACCACTGCCCGTTAATGGCGGGTGCCCGTTAGGCCAGCTCAGTGGCGCGACCGTGGCGCCGCTTGCTCAGATTGAATGGCTGGTAAGAAATGCCGCCGGACTACCCGAAGGCGTCGTTGCCAACCTAGCGCCACGCGATGCAGCCGCGGCAGAAGCGATGGGCCTTAGCGAGAGCTACCTCGTGCGCCAAGAGCGCCGTTTCGACGACAACAGCGTGATGATCGACAGTATTCGCGTCGTCGCCGAGAACGTCGCCGATTTCAACCTTACCTTCTTCGCCCTGCAAAATCTCGGTGGTCTGCGACAACGCGTTCTGATCGATGCCGGCAACTTTTTGCTCCACGCCCACAACCTCATCAGCGTAGAGGTCAGGCTTTCGGTGCATACGCCCGACCAGGATCCTCGCTTCAACTTCGTTCCGCGAGCCCCCGGCGAACCGCTCACACGCTTTCGCGCCAACCCCGCATTACCGGGTGCCGCGCGCGTCCGAACCCTGAGGCAAGACGTTTTCCTCAATAACATCGGTCCCGCGAGGGGGATTTAGGCCATGAATATACCCTTCCCTGACCTCGTGAAGACAACCCGGTGGCACGACCGCAAGCAAGAAGGCGCTGCGCTGCTCGTCGCGATGTTGCTCATTCTGATGACAACAGCCACAGCGACCTTTGCCATTCGTTCAACCACCACCGAAATCGGGTCGGCTGGTGCGGAAAGGCAAGTCGTTCAAACCCAGAACTTCGCAGAGAGCCTACTTAACGCGACACTCGCCTACGTCGACATGATTGGCCCGGATGTTCTGTTGCGTATGATGGATGGCTCCACACGACCGAACCTCACCGCCTTTGGCCCGCCTCTGCCCGACAATAAAACCGGATATCTCTTTCTCCGCGACAACTTCCCTCTCAACGACATGATTGGCCTCGACGTGGTGAATCCAGGCTCCGCCCATACGCCAACTTTTGCTGTTGAAGTCAGCGACCACTTCACTCTTACTCAGCCCACGCCCGGTGATCGAGCGGATGGGCGTGGCACGTTGAAATACCTACGCGCGACGGTGACGGCGCGCGCACGCACCCAAGTACTGGGTTTGAATCCATCGGAAGAAGCGCGCAACCAATGGATTGTAGAGGGATCAATTATTGGTGGAAGTGGCGCGCAGGATCTCACTAGCACTACAGATGCACGCGGTCGCCAAGAAGGCGCAGTTGATGCGAGAGCTTATGTTGTATTCGGTCCCTTTCAGCGATGAGGAATGAGAAGATGAAGCGCGAACACCAGCTCACATGGCCCCTAGCACTGGCTTTCACCTACGCCGTTTCTGGGCTGATGGCGGTCGCGCCAGGCCATGCCAGCGCGCAGAGCGGGCGGGATGTACGCGCCATCCCACCTGTAATCATGCTTCTCGTCGATTCCTCGGGTTCCATGGAGTACCTACCCAGGTGCGTCTGCAGCACCACGGCCTGCTCCGAGTGCATGCCGAGTTGCTCAACCGCAATGACGCCGAAACGCAACCGCTGGGCGCTGGTACTTGAATCACTCACGGGGCGCTGGTCCGACGCGGACTATAGCTGCAAGCTTGAAGATCGCGACGACTACTTCCTGCCACATGTCGCCCTGCCTGTGGACAAACCCCGCATTACCAACGGCATCATTCGGGACTACCGCGACCAGGTGCGCTTTGGCCTAATGACTTTCGACGGAGTGCAAACGCTGCGTACGACGTCTGAGCTCATCACCACCGCAGCCTTCAACGATGCGCAATCCCGCGGACCGCTTGGGGATTACTCCTACGGCGAAAACCGAGAACTTTTCTTTCCCGGCTGCACCACCAACTTCATGGTCAACAGCGGCGCTAAGAACGAGAGCGCAGAAGGGGGCGGGCTAATTTCAGTAGGCCCAGGCAGTGCGGACATTCGTTTAGTCAACGACGATGTCATTGCTGCGCTTCAGGGGGTCAAACCCCATGGTCCGACGCCGATTGCCGCCATGCTCGACGACCTACGATACTACTTCGCCAATGATCCGGATATCGGCCCGCCATCGACCCTCGGTGCCGGAACCGGTGACCCCTACTTTGCGTGCCGCTCGCGCCATGTCTTGCTGCTCACCGACGGGTTCCCCAACGCCGACTTCCGCGGCGAGCCGTTCTACTGCGAGGACACCTCCGACCCGAGCAATATCTGCCCCTACGAACCCGCCGAGGAAATTGCTCGGGACCTGTGTCAGCCCGTAAGCTTAGGGGGCGTAGGTGAAGTGCGCTGCACAGGCGTAGTCGACAAGGTTCACGTCGTTGGTTTCGATATCGATGACCCTCGGGCGATTGCGCGTCTGGAAGACATCGCGCTCGCGGGGGGCTCCTCGCGTGCCTTCTACGCGGACGCAGATCCGACTACTGTCACCTGCCCGGATGGCGCCGACACCTGCCCCGGCGAACCGCGCACGCTCGACGAAGCGTTGCGACGCATCATCGACGCTGAACTCGGCAATGCGACAACGCGCACTGTGCCCGCACTTGCCAGCGGCGTGAGCGGTGGCGCGGCCCAGTACCAGTTCAATACGGGTTTCAGAATCGGCCGCGGCGCGAGCGATCCCTGGGAGGGACGGCTCGAACGCCGACGCTTTACCTGCGACGGCCTCGACGTCAAAGCACAACCGGTCTTGCCCGAAGACCAGTTTGGCGAGGTCCTCAACAGTCGTGCGATGCCGCGCAACCTGCTCACGGTTACCGCGGCTGACCGCAGCCTCAATCGTTCGGCACTAGCCGGACGGGGCGCAGCGAAGATCGATGCTGCCCTGGCTGACTTTCAAGGACCCTTTGCGCCACTAAGCACCGGACTCGAAGTGCGCGCCTTCGACGATACCATCGAGCCTGAGTTCTTGGGCTTAACAGGACAGGACGCAACGCAACGCAACCAAATTGTCAATTGGGTGAGCGCTGGGCCGGGTTCCGGTCGCGAACAAGCGCGTCTCGGCGATATCGTCAACTCCTCGCCAGCGGTCGTCGTTCCGCCGCTCGACGACCTCGCCGACGAATCTTTCAACTTCTTTCGTGGTCGCCCAGAAGTCCGCAACCGTCCCCCCGTGGTCTACGTAGCGTCCAACGACGGCATTTTGCACGCCTTTGCCGTGGATGACTGGAACCCAAGTGACTTTGGGGATTTTGTGTCGCCGAAAGCCACTGCTCTGACAGGCGGCGAGGAAATTTGGGGGTTTATCCCGCCTTTTCTGCTCGAAAGCCTCCGGTTCACTATGGATGGACGGCGCGTAATGTTTGATGGCGCACCGCTGACCCACGAGGTGTTCTTCACAAAGCTGCCCGGCGCGCCCCCTACGGAAGAGGGCTATCACACGGTACTCGTCATCGGCTTGCGCGGGGGCGGAGCGGGCTACATCGCGCTTGACGTCACCGACCCCTTTGACCCTCAGTTTCTTTGGCAGTTCGCGCATCCAAGGCTTGGCGACGCCTTTGGCCAGCCCTCCTTCGCTCAAGTCAGTGTGGACCTCGGTGGCACGCTTCATCAGCGCGGCGTTGTCATCATCCCAGGAGGCCGCGGCACGCTCGCTGGCGATGGACAATGCTCCTTCTCAGGCGACCTTCTCCCCCCCGACCCAGAGCGCGGGACACCACCAAGAGCGACAAGACGCTGCTGGAACCGGCAGGGCCGGCAGCTCTTTATTGTCGATGCGGCCACCGGAAAAACGTTGCGGCATTTCGACGACAACTCCATCGCCGCACCCTTAAGCGGTGGCGTTTCGGTATTTACCGGCGAGGTGGGAACCATCGCGACCCGAGCCTTCATGAACGACGAGGATGGCGTGATGTGGCGTCTTGACATGAGCTCGAGCAATCCGTCCGATTGGCGCCTCCAAGCTTTCTACGACTTCTTCGGCGGCCAAGACTACGCAGCCGGCGCGCCCGCCTACAACCCGCCGGTCATCAGCGTCGACGACGCAGGCAGAGTGGTTGTCTTGCAAGCCACCGGTGACATCGACCGCCTTGATGAGACGACCACCGCTAACCGCGTTGTTTCACTGACCGAGATGGCCGAACTGAGCGCCACGGGTGCCGTCGGAACCGTTGCCACCCGAGTGAACTGGCAGCGCAACTTAGCGGTTGGTGAACAAGTGACCGGACCGCTCGCGCTATTCGCCGGACGGGTCTACTATGCTTCGTTTACGTCAACGGCGACTCCGACCGACGCATGCGGTCAAGGGTTTAGCATGATTTGCGGGCACCATTACCTCGACACGGTCGAAGAAGGTTCAACCATACCTGCGCCGGGGCTGCCCGACGTCGCCGATGCGACGCGCATCGAAACCCAGTGCTACGACCCGGTCCCGAACCAGATCATCATGGGTGTGCAGATTGCGCAACGGCCCACGTGCCTCGACGAACAGGATCTCAACAGCGTGTACAGCCGCACGGGTGTTCGCGGTGCTAATGGCGGCAACTATCAACTCGTCGCCCAGACATCCGGCGGTAGCGTTGCGCCCACCAGCGGAGGTACTATCGATGAAGTTGCCATCGACTTGCCTCCCCCAAACAGCCCTTCAAGAGTGTTGTCCTGGGTAGGCGTGGCACGCGAATAAGCGGCGCGATGGCGCGCGGCAGAAGGCATGAATCCAATGGAAGCCCTCTCTAAATCCAAGTACGCACGACTAGGCTTGTTGGTTCGCGCTGCAGGCTCACTGCTGCTACTTGTAGCGACTCACTGCGGCAAAGACCGAATGGCCGTGCAACCACAGCAAGCAGATAGTGACGTCGCCGCTGAGCTCGTCCCCGAACCGAGCCCCGAGTTCGACCCACTCTACGACGCGGCGGGGCATGTTCGCGAGTCGTCGGAAGACATCGCGGGCCTGAGGCTGCCGGTGGGCCTGACACCTTTCCGCGACGCTGAATCAAAGCGCATCTTTAGAAGCAAAATCCCGTTGCGTAAGATGCTCGAATACTTCGGGCCGCGGCTCAATACAGCGCAGGTCGACCGTGTTGGCGATGGTGCGATCTACCGCCATGCGGTCGCCAAAGATGTCGAGGGTGGGACGACGACCTTAGATGTATCGATCATGCCACTGCCAACCGGTGAGACTCGGGTCGAGATCGTTGAACATCGCCCGCAGGTTCAGCGCGCGCCTATGAGCGAAGCGGAGCTCAAGCAGATGACCCGCAACCACCTCAAGCATCTGGACTAGACCTCCGGGGGATTCTACAAAATGCCCCGGCCGGGCGGGAATGAATCCCGCCACGCCTCCACCAAAAAGCTGAAGCTCCGCGTGAGGCCCCAGCGCCCACTGGGACGGCATTCTCTTTTGTGACCTTAAACGTTAGGCGCGATATCAATACACCAGGACGCGTCAGCCTCTGCGGCGCCTGCTAGCAGACGCCTCGACACCCACGCCTCCACGTTGTGTGCGAATGCCCGACGCAGATGGCGAATGCCCAGGCTACCGTCGAGCGAGGTGCACGCCAAGAGCCTTTCCGCCGCGCCCTCGGCAACCGTAACTTCAGCACCGGTGCGCTCGCGCACCTGAATGGCAAGCGCTTGGAAGGCACCCTCCGCCCAAGCGAGGCACGCCGCCTCATCGAGCGCCCCATACACAAGCACTTCGTCAAAGCGATTCCAGAGCTCGGCCGGCAGCGCGGCTCGGGCGGCCTTGAGGCATTTGCTTTCGTCGAATGCGCCGGGCGTAGCACCCACGTCACCGAAGCCGACGCGCGCGCGGTTGGCCTCGGCCCCCGCTTGCGCACCCAAATTTGAGGTCATCACGATAAGCGCATCCGGTGCATGGATTTCGCGGCCGGTCGCATCGCGCACCCGGCCTTCGTCGAGGAAGGGTAGTAGCGCCAGAAGCACGTCTGGGTGGGCCTTCTCTATTTCGTCGAGCAGGATGAGCTGGTAGGGGCACCGTCGCAGCGCTTCGGTAAGAATGCCGCCTTTACCAAAGCCGATATAACCTGGAGGCGCACCGAATAACTGGGCAACCCCATGTGATTCGGATAGCTCACTCATGTCGATTCGGGTCATCGCGCCGGGACCAAAAAGGAGGTCTGCCAAAACCTTGGCGGTCTCTGTCTTGCCGACGCCCGAGGGGCCCAGCAAGAGCAGCGTGGGCAGCAAGCCCTGCGGATTCAAGCGCGCGTGTCCGCGCCGCAAGGCATCGCCGAGGCGCGGCCAAACCTGTGCGTGCCCCACGAGACGCTGTGAGAGCGCGGACTCAATATTGAGCAGCTGTGCTTTATCGCGTTCCAGCAACCTTGGAAGGGGCACGCCCGTCAGCCCAGAGACGACCTCCGCAATCGCTGCGGCATCAACGTGCGCGCGCTGGCGCCGCGCTGCGCGGGCACCGGCAGTGTCGAGCAGAGTTAGCGCTTTTTCCGGGAGATGGCGCTCGCGCAGATAGCGGACGGAGAGTGTGATGGCGGCGTCGAGGGCATCGTCTCCGTAGGTAAGCTGATGATGTTCGGCAAAGCATGGCAGCGTACGAGCAAGCATCTCGCGGGCAGTCTCCGGTGCCGGCTCGCGCACATGGACGACGCTAAAGCGCCGCTTGAGCGCGGGGTCACGTTCGATGAAACGCTTGTATTCGTCTTCGGTGGTCGCGCCGATAAGGGCCACGCTGCCGCCGCAGAGGGCGCGTTTCAGCTCGGCGATAGCCTCTTCGCTCCCATCGGCGGCAGCAGCTAAGGCGTGAATCTCGTCGATAAATAGAACGATGCGTCCTTGCCCCGCTGCCACCTCGGCGAGCAAGCGCTGCAGCCGCTCGCCGAGGGCACCGCGCACACCCGTGCCTGCCATCAAGCCTGCGGTACTCAGCTCGACGAGAATGGGCGGCTCCTGCGTTTCCAGCCCTGCCGCGTGCACCTTTTCCACCCAATAGACGGCGAGTGCCTCGACCAGGCTGGTCTTGCCCACACCGGGCGGGCCGATAAGCAGGGGATTGCGTCCCTGGCGACGCGCCAGCACGTCGAGCATCTCCTGCACCTCCGCCTCACGGCCGAAGACCTGCTCGAGCTTGCCCTCAAATGCGAGCTCACAGAGGTTGCGACCAAAACGCGCGAGGGCGGGAAAGTCACGGCGATTTAGGCAGAAGGGGGTGCTCGGTGCTTCGTGATCGGGCGGCCGGCGAATGTGCTGATTCGTGGGCGGCTTGCAAGGACGATCGTTCAAGCGATTGCCCGGCGCCTCACCGCTACGGCTCGACCGAACGAGGCGATTCGGCGGCGGAGCGGACCCGATGCGCGACCGGAGTGCGCGTGGCGCGCACGATCCGTTTCCCGGCTGTCCAAGAGCACGCGCAGCTTCTTTTGCCCCGCGGCCCCAACCCGAGGGAGCCGCGCCCTCGCACAGCTGGCCGTGCGTGCGCGGGGACGAGTTCGCGGCGCCTGGGCCGACCTTAGGCGTCCGCGAGCTGCGCAGGTCGCCCGCGTGAATCCCCGAACCAAGCTGGGCCCGAGTCGGCTTGCGCGGCAGCTGCGTGGCGCCGATAGGTGCACGTGCCGCGACCGTGCGGGGACTCAATCCTTCGCGGGTGACCGCACGGGACGCGCGGACGTCTTGGGCGCGCAGCGGTGACTCGGGCGGTCGCGGTGACTCGGGCGGTCGCGGTGCCACAATCGTTGGCACTTTCAGGTCTGGCAAATCGCAGCGCCTCCAAAGCTGTCGCAGGTCGACGCCGAGCGCAGCAAGCATAGAACGTGCGCGCGAACCGCCGTCGCTGACTAGACTTGCCAGCAGTACGAGCGACGCATCGTGGGCAGGGTGACGGGCGCGCAGGTCTTCAAGACGTTCCCACACACGTTCAAGGCACCCAGGCGTTTCACATGCGTCATGATCAAACGCAGCTGTGAGTTCGGCATCCTGTAAACCCGCGGCACGCAGTGCATCCGCGGCTGCACAAGGTTGCTGCCAAAGGGCAAGCAAGTAGTGCTGGCTGCCGAGTGGTTGACGCCAGCGCCGGGCCGCGCGCCTCGCACGCCCTTCAAAGGTCGCCGCTAACGCCATCCCCGTGTTGGAGTTGCCGCCAGCGGGAAGTGGTTTGGCGACTCTCAGTCTCTGGTCAAGCACAGCGTCGCTCGCCTGCATGCCGCCCACCTGCGTAAAGTTACCCATAGGCATTGCCAACTATCTTCGTGTCAAAGGCCAACGCTTGCGCCGGCCGCGCCGCGAAAATCGCACCACTTTGGCGACGCAAGCGCAGCTATCTTGTCGCCCAAGAAGCCATGCCTTGCCAACTTTTCGGGTCAGCGCGCACGCGGAATCTACGCGGGCAGGCGCCGACTCCTATGTACATCTAACCAATGAGCTAACGGCCACGCACATGGCTCTCGAGGCGAATGACTTCATCGCCGCTTGTCGATCGAATCGACACAAATTCTTTAGACGTTCTGGAATGAAGGGGCGGAAGTCACATCGACACAGGGCCTCGATGCACCCATGCCTTAAGCATGGGCGAATGGAAGGCATCGGATATTCCAGCCCTAACCGGCAAAACGTTCGTCGTCACCGGCGCCGATAGCGGCATCGGTCTTGAGGTGACCCGTGCGCTTGTGGCGCGCGGCGCGCACGTGATCATGGCCTGCCGCTATGTCGACGTGGGTCAATCAGTGGCCGATACGTTTATTGGTGGGGAGGGCCGCGCAGAAGTGCAGGGCTTGGACCTAGGCTCGCTGCGGTCGGTACGCGCTTTCGCAATGGGGGTAGAAGCCCCAATCATCGACGTTCTGCTCAACAACGCAGGCGTCATGCTGCTCCCTTACGGCACGACCGAGGACGGCTTTGAACGGCAGCTCGGCATCAACCACCTTGGTCACTTTGCGCTCACGAGCCTGCTGCTACCCAAGATTCTGATGGCACCGCGGGGCCGAATTGTGCACGTTTCTAGTCTGGCGCACCGGCACGTGCACATTGACTTCACCAACCTGCAGTACACAGATCGGAGTGGTTACTCGGCGCTTCAGGCCTACGCGCGCTCGAAACTGGCCAATCTGCTCTTCACCTTCGAACTACAGCGGCGCCTTGAGGCCGCCGGAGCGCGCGCCATTGCCCTGGCTGCCCACCCAGGTGTGGCGGCCACCAACTTTGGCGGACGCTTCTCGAAGCGCGGGCTAGGCGGTCTCGCTCGGCGCATAGGCCACTTTGTGGCCCAGTCCGCCGTTGATGGCGCGCTGCCCTTGCTGCGGGCGGCCACCGCGCTCGATGCCCTTGGCGCCGAGTACTACGGCGCCTCCCGGTGGCGCGAATGCCGCGGTCCGCCCGAACGCGTCCAAGCCACCCGCGAGGCCCATGACCGCGACACCGGCCGTCGCCTCTGGGAAGCTTCCGAAGCTTACACCGACGAGCACTTCTTTTCCCTCACTACGTAACCCTTCCCGCGCGCCGTACCGCCGGGGACTCGTCCTCTTGACATCGTGACGCTGTAGACAAACGCACGTTGAGCTTGCGTCCATCAGCTAGAGCGCCGGCTTTGTCGAGAGGGCAGCCCATGACCCGCGTCTCACAGCCACGGCGCGCTTCCACGAACGCCACCAATCGCAGGCGCATCACGCTCAGTACCAAGTCCTCTCCAGGCGCTTAATACGGTGAAGGAAGAGATTGAGCCCGGCCGCGGCCGGGAGAGGGCGCACGGTGGGCGGGTTCCGGTGGGCGGGTTCCGGTGGGCGGGTTCCGGTGGGCGGGTT